>JAFGPS010000134.1 GCA_016936075.1 Sedimentisphaerales bacterium
GCAGTGTATCAACAGGATGATTTCTTTGTTGATATCAAGACAAGATACGAGATTGATGATATTACGGAGTTTGTTATTAATCCGAGCTACCACAGGATTCATTTGAAAGAACAATCATGGATTTCTCAATATGGAGTCAATCATCTTCCGCCATTAGGCTCACGAAGCGGACAGGACTCAATTGAAAACCACTGGCAGCTAAAATCCTATATTGATCGAGAATTATCCGAGAACCTGGATACGATGCTCGGTATAGATTTACTTTTTGCAGACTTCCAGCAGGCTGACGGACTTGTTGTTCAGGACGGCAACACCGTACAGATTATACCGGAGCGATACGAACTTGGGACTTGGCCGATTATGGGGGCTTTTTGGCAGGTTTCGTGGCATCCAATTGAAAAGCTGGATATTACGGCAGGTTTACGGTTTGATGATTTTGATGATCAGGGTAATTCTAAATTAACATCACGGCTTGGCGCGGTTTATACCGTTAATGATAACTGGACTGTAAAAGCTTTGTATGGAGAGTCGTATTTATCACCACAGTGGGAACATACGAAGATGAATCCGAATTATTTTGCGTTTGTTTCCAATCCAAATCTCGATCCAGAAGAATTGCAAAGTACAGATTTTATTGTCCAGTATCAAAAAGAAAATATTTCCGGATGGGTGGATGTTTTTATACATGAAATCGATGGAATAATTACACCGGTTACACAAGCTGGCAAGCAAATCTATACGAACCTTGGCCGAAGTCAGTACTGGGGAACAGAGACCGGATTTAATGTTGATATAACTAAAAAGTGGCGGGCTTTCGGGTCGTATAGTTTTGTGGACGATACAGGCAGAAGTGATGACCAGTTTACACAGAACGGTAAGATTAAGAATGTGCCGCAGCATGTATATCGTTATGGATTAAGGTATCAGCCATTTAAAGAAATGACAATGTCACTATGGGGACGCTCTTATTCGGAAGTTCAAACAAGTGATTCAGTAACAGGTGATACAAAAATTGCACCATGGACAAGTCTTGATTTTACGACTACATACGCGAAGAAAAATTATGAGCTGCAGTTTAAGGTTATTAATCTATTGGATGAAGAATACGAAGTCGGAGGCACAGTAACACGACCTTTGCCGCGATATGAACGCGGATTTGTATTTTCTTTATTGTACCGTTTTTAGTTGAAGTAATAAAAATATTGACGTTAGAGCGGTTATTACAGATAATACATAATATCTGAATAATCGAATTTAAGGTTGCCAGAATATTTATAACCAATAAAAACTATGCCCAGACCAGAAAAATTTAGAAGAATATGTCAAAAACCAGCAGCTAATTACTATAAGCCGCGAGGAATTCCTCTATCTGCTTTGGAACTGGTTACTCTGACTTTCGATGAGCTTGAAGCTGTTCGATTGGCCGATATGGAAGGACTGTATCAGGAACAGGCGGCGGAGGAAATGCACGTTTCACGCCAGACTTTCGGTAGAATAATAGAATCGGCGCATAAGAAAATCGCGGATGCACTCGTAAATGGAAAAGCACTTTCCATTGAAGGCGGCAATATTAAAATTGATGATTCAAACACAGATAGAAATTCATCTGAATTTACACGCAATTGTTTTCGAACCGGACGACATGGTCACAGAAGAGGTCAAGGCGAATAATCTACGTTATAATTCGAAGCCTGCGATTGCAGTTTTACAGTTTGGGCATTTAGAATCTTTTATGTTATTTGCTACAATTCGATAACCTGTACGTTCTATTAGTAATTGATTGCATTTATAGCAAAACGTGCTTTCTGATTTCGAGCCGAATACATTTCCTATATAAATATAATGCAGACCGGCGGATTTACCTATTTCGTAAGCTATCTCAAGGCTCTCAGTCGGAGTGGGCATAGAATCGAGATGTTTATACTGTGGATGAAATCTGCTAATGTGCCAGGGGATATCCGGACCAGCGTTATTAACAATAAAGTCAGCGAGCTTTTGTAATTCTTCTTCGGAATCGTTTTCGCCGGGAATCAGCAGTGTAGTAATTTCCATCCAGATATTTGTTTCTTTGGCGATGTAGGAAATAGTATCGAGTACAGGCTGCAATCGGCTTTTGCAGAGACGATGATAAAAATCTTCGCTGAATGCTTTCAGGTCAACGTTTATTCCATCGAGCCAGTTTGACGCAAAGTCGATAGCTTCTGTGGTCATAAAACCATTACTCACAAAAACATTTGCGAGACCTTGTTCTTTTGCGAGTTGGCCGCAATCATTGCATAATTCCATGAATATAGTCGGCTCAGTATAAGTATAGGCAATACTTTTGCATCCATCGCGTTTGGCGGCGGCTATGATTGTTTCAGGACTTATTGACTGGCCTTTGATTGCTCCGTCTTCGATAGCCGCTTGGCTTATCTGCCAGTTCTGGCAAAATTCACATTGGAAATTACAGCCCATCGTAGCGATAGAGAAACTTTGCGAGCCGGGCAGGAAATGGAAAAGCGGTTTTTTTTCGATAGGGTCAGGATTGGCTGAAATTAATTTATCGTAGTTAAGCGAATATAAAGTGCCATCGATATTTTTACGTACGCAGCACTTTCCTGTTTTGCCGTTATTAATCACACATCGCCAGTTACAGAGCCTGCATTGGACCTTTTCCTGTTCGTTTAGAGGCTCCCAAAGAACCGCTTTTTTAAGATTTTCTTTTCTTGATTCCATAAAAACCTTTGTCATTGTTCTTTATTTTCAGTACTCTAATATATAGAATATTAGAAATTTGTGCAATTGTAACATAATTAATATTGCTTAAAAATAATCAGGGAGGAATACTTATGAAAGCGATTGTATATAAAGAATATGGACCACCGGAAGTGCTTCATATAGAGGAAGTTGAAAAGCCTGTACCGAAAGATAATGAAATACTTATAAAAGTTCATGCTGCGGCAGTAACATCAGGTGACGTAAGGCTTAGAAAAGCAGACCCGTTTATAGCCAGATTTTTCAATGGTTTGACAAAGCCGAAAAATACTATACTTGGAGTAAATTTTGCAGGGAAAATTGAAGAAACTGGTAACAACGTCACTCAGTTCAAGGAGGGTGATGAGGTTTTTGGTTCTACTGTTTCTGGATTTGGCGCTTACGCGGAATATGTTTGCATATCAGAAGATGGAGTATTAGCAAAGAAAACTGCTAATATAACTTTTCAGGAAGCCGCTGCCGTACCTTTCGGAGCGTTGACATCATTACATTTTCTTAGGAAGGCAAATATACGGCAAGGGCAAAAAGTTCTTATATACGGCGCTTCCGGAAGTTTAGGAACAGCCGCGATACAACTTGCCAAATATTTCGGAGCAGAGGTTACAGGATTGTGCAGTACGGCTAATTTGGAATTAGTAAAATCTCTCGGAGCTGATAAAGTCATTGATTATACGAAAGAAGATTTTACGAAGAGTAACCAGGCATGGGATATTATCTTTGATACAGTTGGTAAGAGTCCTTTTTTTGCCTGTGTTAAAAAACTGAACGAAAAAGGAATTTATCTCAGGTCTGTTCATATTAATATGTCATCTCTCGTTCGTGGATTATGGACAAATTTGACAAGCAATAAAAAAGTAATTGGCGGAATGGCCGGCGAGAGTAAAGAAGATTTGCTTTTTATAAATGAACTTATTGAGAGCGAAAAGTATAAGCCGGTTATTGATAAAAGTTATTCTTTTGAGCAAATTGCCCAAGCTCATGAATATGTCGATAAAGGTCACAAAAAAGGAAACGTGGTTATTACGATAGAATAATACACACTAACCAAACGAAGCTATTTTAGGAGTAATGATGCATAAAGAAAAACCGAGCAGAACAGCTTGTAAGGTTGCTTTGAATATTATTACTCTCGGTGTAAAAGATGGAATGGAAAAAATCCTTCCTCCAGGTATTGTGGAAGCTACGGAAAAACTGCTCCTTGCTTCAGAGGCAACTCGACCCGGATTTGTGAAATGGGCCAATTCTCAAAGAGCAGTTTCAATATATGAGAAATTTGACTGGATGATGCCGGGACAGTTTGAAGCCTTCGCTTATAGAAAAGCTTTCTGTGAAAAACAGGTCATTGATGCAATTAATGAAGGTGCAACCCAAGTTCTCGTTCTCGGGGCTGGTTACGATACTATGGGCTGGAGGCTGGCGCCGAAGTATCCTGAAGTTAAGTTTTTTGAAATTGACCATCCGGCTACTGCTACTCTCAAAGCTAAAGGAATTAAAATGATGGGAGAACGAAAAAATCTGCACTTAATTGCGGAGGACCTTGGCAAAAGTAAATTGGAAGATGTACTCAATGCATCTGAATTCTGGAATACTAATGCAAAATCATTAATAATTGCAGAGGGACTTTTGGAATATCTTACCCCTGAAGCAGTCAGGGATTTATTCAATCAATGTAATTTAGTTACCGATTCCGGCAGCCGGATTGCTTTTACTTTTATCCCTACTGGTTCAGATGGCAAACCTGATGCCGGTCCCAAAACCAAATTAGTATTATGGATTCTAAAGATGGGAGGCGAGCCCTGGCTCTGGAGTATCTCGCCTGAAGATATTGGAAGTTTCCTTGAAGATTTGGGATGGGAATACAAATCTGATTTACTTGAATCGAAAGAAAGACACGGAGTGGAATTCTACGGTGTAGCTGAAAAAGAGTGATATAAGGATAACCATAAGCTATTTTATAGTAATTCTAGTCTTTTAATAAATTTAGTCGCGAGAAATATTGACATCTCCTTAAATGTTATATATTATACAAAATAGATATTATCTGTTATGAATATCGTTTGAGAGAACTGTGAGGAGAATAATCATGCTTAAATGGAAATGCTTGTTTATCGCTTTTGTATTGTGCTTTATTTCTCAATTCATATATGCTCAACAATTCGAAATGATACACGACGGCGTTACCCGAACATATGTAGTTTACGAACCAAATAACCTGGAAGCGAATCCGAATGGTTATCCTCTTATTGTTGCTTTGCATGGTGCAGGTTCTGACGGTATTACAATGATTGGTACAGCATTTTTGGGTCAAAAAGCAACAAAAGAAAAGTTCATTGTCGCATCTCCCGATTCGTTGCGCTATCCAATGGCTTGGTGGAACGCCGGTGATGGTTATGAAGAAATCACTGGTGGTACTGATGACCTTGGTTTTATATCCGCCCTAATAGATAAGATGATTGCAGAATATAATATTGATCCAACAAGAGTATATATTATGGCCCATTCGAATGGTTCAATGATGGCATATCGTGTCGTTGCGGAATTATCTCATAAAATTGCTGCAATGGCAGTAAATTCAGGCCAAATGGTATATGACTTCGAAAAATGCAATCCCGAATACTCTGTCCCAATTATGCACTTTCATGGCCTCGAAGATCCGATATGTCCCTTTGAAGGCGGGGAAAACGAGCAGATAATTCTACCTCCAGTAGAAGATGTGATAGAATTTTGGAGTCAGTTGAATGATTGTTATTCAAATCCTTATACAATATTGGATTCAAATGGTATTCTTGGAAGAAAATGGGATAGCTTTGACGGAAACGGAGATGTAATATTTTATACAATCGAAGGATGGGGACATCCATGGCCCCGCAAAGATGAGCCTGGAATAGATACGACTGATGTCATGTGGGATTTCTTGAAACAGTATCGAAGAGTTATCGAGATAGATTCTAACGATTGGTATGTTGACCCGAATGGGAGTAATACAGGTGATGGTTCGCAGGAAAATCCGTGGGATTTGATAACCGCGTTTTCACATGGAAGTATCAGTCCCGGTGACACAGTATGGCTGAATGGCGGCTTATATACCGGGCCTTTTACGAAAGACTCGAATTTAGCTGGAACTGAATATGCTCCAATCAAATACAGAGCTATGCCCGGCCAGCGAGTTATACTTACAACATATGATCCAAATAATCCTGCTTTGATGAATAAAGCGGATTATATCTGGTTCTGGGGGATAGAAATATCAGGTGAAAATCTTGAGCATACAGATATATATGATGTGTCAGGTATTAAGCAGGAATCTGTCACTGGCGCAAAGTATATAAATATGATAGTTCATGACTGGTCAAATGGTTCTGGATTTGATACGGGTTTCAATGGTACTGAACTGTCTGGCTGCATATCTTATAGAAACTATAAAGGTTTTTATGGTCTAAATGACGTAAACGATTCTTCAGAAAACTTTCCATGGTTAAGGTACTATGATTGTATCGCTTTTGATAATAATAGAAATGACTTTATACATATTGGTGAATCTCATCAGTTGTCTAATATTCTACATCGAGGATGTGTTGCTTATGGTAATACCATTTTACCAGAGTTCTTGCTGGGGAGTAACCAGTTTGATGATAATTTAGTAATGCAGGAATGTTTCTCTTATTCACCGCCTGATTCTTCTACTAACACATCGGTTTGGTGGACCGCTCGGTCGCCAATGGACGGCGTGGTCACGATTGAAAATAACACATTTGTTGGAGGGGGCCATGGTACAACTATTGACGGCTGGGAACAAATTACTTTTACAGGCAATTTATGCTATACGGCAGATGGATATTTGCTTGATATTGGAATAACTGGAGATGTGAGTAACTGCACGATTAACGAGAACATATATTTTCAGGGCTCGGATAAATTCTGTTACAACGAAGGTGTGCATTATAATACACTTGAATCATGGCAGGCCGCTACTGGTTGGGACGCAAATAGTATTCAGATTTCAGGTAGGCCGGATGCGCCGTGGATTAATTTGAGAGTCAATAAATATGAGCCGGGCCGGGCTCACTTGATAGTCTATGACTGGCCGAAATTTGAAACTATTATAGTTGATATGAATGATTTATGGCCCCAAGATGGGACTCTTGAAGAAGGTCAGGAATATCGATACAGAATTGTCAATGTTGAAGATATCTGGGGCGAACCTGTCGTAGAGGAATTTTTGACCGATGGTTCTATTGTTGTGCCCATGCAAGGAATATACTCACCTGAGTGTGTCTGCTATATAGTAACACGCGAAATTATCGATTAATAACAAATTACATCTTTCAAATATAATTTCCAGAAACTACATAAAAAATAATGAAATTATTTAGTGATATATACATTTTTTAAATTTTCGCTATTTAAGTCACACTTAAAATATAACTGTAGAAAAACACTATAGTTAGACACTTTTTTTAAATATCCAATATCTGATTTCTGGTTTCATAAAATCTAAATTATAACCTTTTTTTAATCATCTACTGGTTTTACCGTTGACAAACTACGGGTTATGCCGTAGTTTATATTTTAGTTTGGAAAAATAAATTTTTGCGAATATTAATGGAGATATTATAATGGCAAGACCACGTCATAAAAATCCAACACCATCTGAACTGGAAATCCTGCAGATTATATGGGAAAATGGACCGTGTACCGTAAGAGATGTTATGAATATCCTCAAATCCACAAAGTCGCGTGCTTATACTTCAGTCATGAGTCTTATGAATGTTATGGCTGAAAAAGGCATGCTAAAAGCAAAGCCAGAAGGTAGAGCTTTTATATATTCTGCAAGTATTTCCCAGGATAAAACTCAATCCCAAATGTTAAAAGATATTTTAAATAGAGTATTCGATGGTTCAGCAAGTTCACTTGTCAGCCATTTACTAAATCAGGCCGAACCGGATGGCCAGGAACTAAAAGAAATACATAAAACTATTACTGAGTTTGCTCGAAAGAAAGGGGAGAAATAATGTCAATGATCGAATTCTTTTCACAGCCAGTTTGGTCACGGCTCGGTTTGTCATTAGTGCACTTTTTATGGCAAGGACTACTATTAGTTATTTTAGCTGGTCTTTATATTAAAGTATTTAAGGTAAAGCGTGGTAATTCCCGTTATCTAATATATCTTGTGGGATTTTTGCTAATGATAGCTTGTCCAGTAATTACTTATATGACAATAGATATCCCAGAACAAAACATTATAGCATCGCAGGTTCAGCAAGAAAACACGAACGGTGCTATTATAATTCCAGTAAATACTCCTTCATCTACAACAGGTAATTTAATAAGAACTGAAACTGCAAATTCCCCTGTTACAGAGCTGCCATCAAAACAAATTCCAATTTCCTTTTCTCAAATACTATCCAATTATCTACCATGGTTATTAATATCCTGGATTATCGGTGTTCTGCTTCTCGGTATAAGATTAGTCATGGGATTTATAGGCATACATCGCTGGTCCCGTAATTTGCAGCCAATACCTGAAAATTTAATTAATCGTGTTAAGATATTAAGTGAACGATTGAACTTACAAGGATTTTCAAGGATATTTATTTCACCATTCGCTTCACAGGCTATGGCTATCGGTTATTTACGGCCTAAAGTTTTATTACCTGTCTCAATGATAACACAGATGCAACCGGAAATGCTCGAAGCCGTAATAGCACATGAACTGGCACATATTCGCAGATTCGATTTATGGATAAATCTAATTCAGCGAATAGCAGAAATTTTACTTTTTTATCATCCGGCTATATGGTGGTTATCGAACAAGCTTCGTGATGAACGTGAGTTATGTTGCGACGAACTTGCGGCCAATACAATAAATAATCGCCTGGTATATGCGAGCGCTTTGGAGCTTGCAGGAAAAACACAATTACTAACAAAGCAACCAATCCTTGCTGCTGGATTAGGCAAAGATGATAAGCCGACATTGAATCGCGTTCGTCATATTCTTAATATAGCTCCAGCGCAAAACAATAGCCGCTTTTGGCTTGCCGGAGTTGTTGCGGTTTTACTTTTAATAGGAATATCAATATCAACTGCATTGTCATTAAATTCTGCAAGAAGTAATAATACCGCTATCGAAAGCGAAACACCTGCGCAAGCACTAACGCGCAGCCAATCTGCCAAAAGACTTCGAAGGCTCGGAGAAATCCTGATGAAATATGTCAACGATTATGAAGGGACAACGACTTTTGATAATCCGGATTTGAGTCCATATATGAATGAAGAAGATATTGAGCTTCTTGCTGATTTCGTTACTGCTAATATTGAATTTATACCAGGTATCGAAGGTATGCAAATTGAACACAATCCTGAAAAGATTCCGATTGGTTATGATAAAACTATCTTGCAGCAAAGAAAAAGTACTAACGTTTTATTTGCAGATGGTTTCGTTGATTTTCTAAACTCTGAAGAACTTGAAAAACTCGGAATTACTGCTCAAACAAGCTATTTCGAGATTGAAGATGTTAATTTCGAACCGATACATCAGGGTAAAAATATTGTTCATATAACTGTTAAAAATACATCGGATGTTGACAGGACTTATCGAGTAAATATTTATACACGCTCGCCGGAATTGGGTGAAGACGGCATCGGTTGGGGCACATCATTTTTCGCAACGATAAAAGCAAACCAGAGACAATCGGTAAGATTCTCTTACAAAATCCAAGGCCCTATTACTGGCTCGACATATGTTCGTTTGGATCATTACGATATGGGACTGGCTTCTGATTTCGATGAGAATGAATTAGATAGAGATATAGAGTGGTTCAAAAGAGTAACATATCCGAGTTCCGAACTAAAGAAAGATACTTTACAAAAAGCCGTTCAACTAAGTGATACTGATGAGAAAACAAAAGCTGTTGTTTCGAAATTCCAACAAATACAAGAGCAGATAAAAAATAAAGAGTACGAAAAAGTCTGGGAATCATTTACACAAGATTACAAGGACGCAGAATACCAAATACGTACAAAGGCATTTGAAAAATTCAAAAAAGCGATGGAACCTGAGCATCCTCTTGATTCAGCTTTCGTATGGGAAAAGGAAGATTTTCTTAAATTAAAGCCAAAGAATGTATTCGAACAGAATGACATAGTGAGCGTGGAAGCTTTTTGTGATGATTTTATCTGGACTATCGATTTTAAATTAGAAGATAACCAATGGAAAATTGACTGGATAGGCGGATACATCCCCAGAGTTATCTCATTGCAAAACTGGCAGGAAGTTCTTATACCCAAATTAAATCTTCATGAGACTGACCATTTCGATATTCACTATTTTGAAAATTCAACTGCAGAAAAAGAAATCGAACAAATAGCAGAGATAAAAGAAAAAGGCTATAACGAAATATGTAAATTTCTTAATGTCACTTCTGAGCTCAGGATTCGCTTGATTTTATTCGAAGATCAACAAAAGAAAATGCTTGAAACAGGGCATCAGGGTGACGGCTGGGCTTTTAATAATACTATTGTTGAAATATATAACGAGAAAACCAAACTCGATCCTTATCACGAAACGACACATATTCTTATGAGGCCTTTTGGAAATCCTCCTGCTTTATTTAACGAAGGATTTGCTGTTTATATGTCTGAAAGACTCGGCGATGATTCTTTGAAAAACTTAGGCGGCGGGAATTTGAAAATTTATGAGCGAGTTGCAGAGCTAAAGGCTAAAAATGAACTTTGGGATTTGAAAGAATTGATAGGTTTTAATGAAATTGGCTCTTTGGAAAGCAGATCCCAAGTAGCATATCCACAAGCTGCTTCTTTTGTAAAGTTCCTGATTGATGCTTATGGCAAAGATAAATTTCTCGAAACGTATAAAACTCTGGTAAATGGACAAAGCAGCGAAAAAAGCATTCAGAGACTGGAGGGAATTTATAAAGAATCATTCCGTGATCTTGAAAAAGAATGGATTAAAACAATTGAAAAATAGCAGGCCGTGACTGGTTGGGACGCAAATAGTATTCATGTTTCTGGGAAGCCGGATATGGCCTGGATTAATTTGAGAGTCAATAAATATGAGCCGGACCGAGCTAATCTGGTGATTTACAACTGGCCTGAGACCAATACTGTTGCTATTGATATAAATGTTTGATGTCCGGAAGATGTGGTACTCGAAGAAGGTCAGGAATATTATTACAAAATTGTAAAAGTCGAAGATATTTGGGGAGAGCCTGTCGCAGAGGGCTTTTTTAGTGATGGAAATATTATATTGCCTATTCAGGGACAATATGCTCCTGAGTTTGCCTGCTATATAATAATACGAGAGATAAAGGAAAATTCTGACTTTTTTAAATAGATTCATGGTTACTTTGTAATAAAAAACTTGAATTTGAATTGATAAAGCTTTTTAATATAAGTGTAATTCGATATTTGGAATGTTGCAGGGAAATCTATTAAATAATTAATCATTAAATTAACGGGTGATTTAAGAATGGCGAAGAGAAATATCTTTTCACAAACAGGCAACTGGTTACGTAAACATAAATTAATTAGACCTTTACACTCTCAACCGGAGTTGGGTAAGGATGGTTTAATTAGCCATGAAGATAAAAACTCAAAAAATAGTGAATTAATCATCAAAACAGTTTCACATAAGGATAAACAGCTCGATAAGCTTCAGGAAGGTTTTGATAAACTTGTCGAACGCCTTCAGGGGATTAATGATCACCTGGACAAGCAGGCAAACCAGCACCAGGAATTAATGGATAAAATTCAGCAATTACCCAAAATTCTGGAAAGTTTCCCTGAAATGGTTGAAAATCAAAAAAAGATTACCGAGGAGCTAACCGAACAGCTAAAAGGAACCGCCGCTAAAAATGAGCAATTTGTTGACGCGGTAGATAAGATTCCTAATCAGATAGCCAAGCAAACTGATGCTCTTGTTAATATTGACCATCAACTGGCAGCAGCGGCGGAAATTGATGTGCAAATGTCGCAAAGTATGAATAATTTTAATCAAATTCTCGATAAACTTAATGATAGCACAGTAAAACATACAACAGGTATCGAGCAAATGAGCAAAACTTTCTCTGCCAGTGATAGGTACCTGAAATACATCATTTCAAAGCAAAATAAACGATTTATGTGGATTTTCGTAGCTGCTATCAGTGTTTGTGTGGCTACAATTTTGATTCTTACCGGGATAATTATTTACATTAAGAATTAAATTCATTATATTGTGTCTGTAGCTGGCAAACTTATAAATTTTTGATATACTAAAAATATTGTGTCTAAAGTGGGGGTGTATCAGATAAAACAGTTGAAACTTGGATAGGTTTCGTTAAACTATCCAGACTTTTTAAATTTTATGTGTGATTTATTATAGACAGTTTATGAAAGGAGTAACAAAAGTGAAAGTTCGTAAGTGTGTATTTGCATTAATAGTACTAGCAATAGCTCTTAGTACGATAGCAATGGGCGCCGAAGCACCAGTAGAAGATGCCGGAGCAGCCGTTGGCGCTGCAGGCGGAGCGGGTGGTACTGCTGGCGACGGAACATGGTTATGGTGGATAGCACCAATTGGATCCTTATGTGCGCTGGGTTTCGCCATCTATTTCTATAAGAAAATGATGGAAGCTCCCGAAGGTACACCAAAAATGATTGAAATCGCCAAACATGTTCGTGAAGGTGCTTATGCTTACCTTTACAGGCAATATAGCGTTGTTACAATCGTGTTTGTTGTACTATTGGCAATTTTTGCCTTCCTTGCTTATAAAGGCGTTCAAAATCCATTCGTACCGATAGCATTCCTTACAGGTGGTTTCTTTAGTGGATTATGCGGCTTTTTAGGTATGAAAACCGCGACAAACGCTTCTGCAAGAACCGCGCAGGGTGCAAGCAAGAGCTTAAACAGCGGCCTGCAGGTTGCTTTCCGCTCAGGTGCGGTTATGGGTTTGGTCGTTGTAGGTTTTGGTCTTTTTGACATTTCAATGTGGTATATCATTCTCGATAAGTTTGTTTATACAGTCACAAACATGGATAACGGTGTAAGACTGTGGGGATTACAGTTGGTCAAAGAGGGCATGGAGCATGAACACAAGCTCGTGGAAATAACAACAACAATGATTACATTCGGTATGGGTGCTTCAACTCAGGCATTATTCGCCCGTGTTGGTGGTGGTATCTATACAAAAGCCGCAGACGTCGGAGCCGACCTTGTCGGTAAAGTCGAAGCCGGTATTCCGGAAGACGATCCAAGAAATCCTGCTACAATCGCTGATAACGTCGGTGACAACGTTGGTGACGTAGCTGGTATGGGTGCAGACCTTTATGAAAGTTATTGCGGCTCGATTCTTGCAACCGCTGCTCTTGGTGCTGCTTTATCACTTGGTACGCTTCCTGAAAGTATGACAACACTTAAAGCTGTACTGGCGCCTATGGTTGTTGCCGGTATCGGTATTCTGCTTTCTATCGTTGGTATGTTCATGGTTCGTTGTAAGGAAGATGCAACACAAAAGAACCTTCTTAGAGCATTATTGATTGGTACACTTGGCAGTTCAGTTTTAATTATCGCTGCAGTTGCATTACTTGCCGGTCTTGGCTGGATTACATGGGGTATATTCGGTTCTGTAGTTTCAGGTCTTGTTGCCGGTGTTCTCATCGGACAATTCACAGAATATTATACATCAGATGAATACAAACCAACAAAAGGTATTGCTGAGCAGGCAGTAATGGGTCCGGCTACAACAATTATTGACGGTCTTGCCACTGGTATGTACTCTGCTGGTTTGCCGGTAATTACAATTGTAATCGGTATTCTTTGTGCGTATGGCTTCGCGGGAGGCTTCTCAAATATGGCTATGGGTCTTTATGGTATCGGCTTTGCCGCAGTCGGAATGCTCGCAACACTGGGTATCACACTGGCAACAGATGCATACGGCCCAATCGCTGATAACGCTGGTGGAAACGCTGAAATGGCCGGCCTTGGTGAAGAAGTAAGAAAAAGAACAGACGCTCTTGACTCACTCGGTAACACAACCGCGGCAACTGGAAAAGGTTTCGCAATTGGTTCAGCAGCTCTTACAGCAATGGCTCTTCTGGCAGCTTACATCGAAGAAGTAAGAATCTGGATTGGTCGTCTTGCTGATGAAAATGCTGATGGAATTTATAAAGTTGGCGAAATGGCGTTTGCGGCAACTGATGGTGTTGTAAAAGATGGAGTCGAAGCAGTCAACGTAAAAACAGCTTTAATCGCTGATTTTGTTAAAGCATATGATTTAACAATTATGAATCCTAAACTTATCGGCGGACTCTTCCTTGGTGCAATGATGGCATTTGTCTTCAGTGCAATGACAATGAAAGCAGTCGGTCGTGCCGCTGGTTCCATGGTGAACGAAGTTCGTCGTCAGTTCAAGGAAATAGCAGGAATTATGGAAGGTACAGGCAAGCCTGATTATGCACGCTGCGTTGCAATTTCAACAAAGGGTGCTCAGAAAGAAATGCTCCTTCCTTCACTTCTGGCTATTATCGTTCCGGTATGTGCGGGCTTATTACTCGGCGTAGCCGGTGTTATGGGTCTTCTGGTCGGTGGTCTTACAGGTGGTTTCGTTCTTGCTATCACACTGAACAATGCAGGTGGTGCATGGGACAACGCCAAGAAGTACATCGAAAAGGGTGCTCATGGTGGCAAAGGCTCGGAAGCACACAAAGCCGCAGTCGTTGGTGATACAGTCGGCGATCCTTGCAAAGATACATCTGGACCAAGTTTGAACATTCTTATCAAACTCATGACAATGGTCAGCGTTGTATTCTCAGGTGTTATAGTCAAATTCGCACCAGCTATCAGCTCATGGCTACACCTCGGCAGCCAGTAAGACATAAACATCGCTCTGCTATTGACGCAGGCGTGTAATAGAGTTAATCTATAGGGGTGGTCGCTTTGACCATCCCTTTTTTTTGGGTTCGGATAAGGAATACAAATTTGGCAAAAAGACAAGTAAATGTTCAGAAGAAATTCGCTGTAGCGGCTGCGAAAATAGCCGCTGAAAATCATTGTACGGATATTGTGGTTCTCGATTTGAAGGGAATCTCACAGGCTACAGATTATTTTGTTATCGCTACAGGTACGAGCGGCAGGCAGATGAAAACTGTAGCAGATGAAATTTCACAGGCCGGCAGGGATTCTGGTTTTCAAAGATTTGGCAGAGCAGGATATGACCAGGGGCGCTGGATTCTATTGGATTTCATAGATGTTGTCGTACATATATTCGATAGTGAGAATCGCCAGTATTACGACCTCGAACTGCTTTGGGGCGATGCAAAGAAAGTAAAAGTTTAGCTAAAAGATTTTTTGTAGGGTGTGCTGTGCACACCAAAACTATAATGGACGAAGTAAACGACATTATTTTTTATTATGCCTGATTTTAGAAGATATTTTACACCGGGAGGAACATTTTTTTTTACAGTTGTGACTCACAACAGGCATCCTATCTTTTGTTCTGATAAAGCACGTGAATTATTACGTCAATCAATACAAGAAATAAAAAAAGGAAAAACATTTGAAAGTTTAGCGTTTGTTCTCTTGCCTGAACATTTTCACTGCATTTGGAGATTACCACAGGAAGACGGAAATTTTACTGTTCGTATGGCTTGTATAAAAAAGATGTTTACGAAATTGTGGCTTGATAATGGTGGAGAAGAAGTCCAGATATCGAAAACCAGACAGAAGCATCGAGAAAAAGGAATCTGGCAAAAAAGATTTTGGGAACATACAATTCGTGATGAAGATGATTATATTAATCATGTGAATTATATTCATTATAATCCTGTAAAACATAATCTTGCTAAATGTCCACATGAATGGCCATATTCCACTTTTCATAGGTGGATGAGAGATGGTTATTATCAACAAGAGTGGCTTTGTGTATGCAAATCTGGTAAATTATACAAGCCGGATTTTGATAATATTAAAGATACTGTTGGAGAATAAAAAAAATGGTGTGCACAGCACACCCTACGAAAATATATATTTATTGCTAATTTGTAGGGTAGCTATAATCACTAAATTTTAAACAATATCGAAACATGTAATATCTAATATGTAGGGTGTGCTGTGCACACCATTTTTAAGACAATATATGAAACCAATTATAGAAATACTCGAAGAAAAAATAAGTGCCGTAATGTCCGAAGTTGCTGGGCAGGAAAAATGTTCTGCGGTTATCAAGCAGGCGAGTGACCCGAAATTCGGAGACTACCAGGCCAATGGCATTATGGCTCTGGCGAAACAACTCAAAACCAATCCTCGCAAACTCGCCGACCAGGTTGTAGAAAAACTCGATATAAGCGATATTTGCGAATCTCCAGAAATAGCCGGACCAGGATTTATAAATCTGAGACTGAAACCAGAATTTATTTCAAACGGACTTCTCGAAATCAATAAAGATTCAGTAAACCTTGCAGTAGAAAAAACAACAGAACCGAAAAATGCCGTTGTCGATTTTTCGGGTCCCAACATTGCAAAACAAATGCACGTAGGCCATTTGCGAAGCACAATCATAGGCGATTGTATTTGCAGAATGCTTAAATTTCTCGGCCATAACGTTATCCCCCAAAACCATGTTGGAGATTGGGGTACGCAGTTTGGAATGCTCATAGCTTATCTAAAAGATCAGCAACATAATGTCGATCCAGATTTTGTAGTGACATTCGACAACGATTCTGGCGAAATTACTGAGGATATTGAAAAGGCTAATTCTATTTTTGTTGAAATTAGCGACTTAGAGAAATTTTACCGTGACGCGAAACAAAAATTTGATATTGATCCTGAATTTAAGAAATGGGCACGAACAAGCGTCTTTTTGCTTCAAAGACGAAATAAAGAAGAAGTTTTAATGTGGGAAGCGATTGTGAGAGCTTCCAGAGAGCATTATCTACCTATTTATGAGAGGCTAAAAGTAAATTTAAAGGCGAAGGATGAGAGGGGGGAAAGTGCTTATAACGATGATTTGCCTCATGTTGTTGCAGATTTGAAAAAGGCAAATTTAGCAAAAGAATCTGATGGAGCGATGTGTGTTTTTCTTGATGGATTTAAGAATAAAGAAGGTGAGCCTTTACCTTTTATTATTCAGAAGTCAGATGGAGCGTTTTTATATGCAACGACAGATTTGGCGGCTTTGCGGTATCGTGTGGGTAAATTAAAGGCTGATGAGATAATTTATGTAACTGACGCAAGGCAAAAGCTGCATTTTGAGATGTTGTTTGCGGTAGCGCGTAAAGCAGGTTGGGCGAATGACAATGTAAAGCTTAATCATGTAATGTTTGGTAGTGTTTTGGGTGAGAACGGCCAGCCGCTAAAGACTCGTTCGGGTGAGAATGTGAAGTTGAAAGAATTGCTCGATGAAGCGATTGAGCGTGCTACAAAAGTTGTCGAGCAGAAAAATCCTGAGTTGTCGTTGGAAGAGAAAAAGAAAATTGCCCAGGCCGTTGGGATAGGTGCTGTTAAGTATGCGGATTATTCTAATAACCGCACGAGTGATTATGTGTTCAGCTTCGATAAGATGCTCGCTATGGAAGGAAACACCGCTCCCTATATGCAATATGCCTATGCTCGTATAAAATCGATTGAGCGCAAAGCAGAGAGCAAGGGAGTCGATATAGCAACTGAGCTTGGAAGTATTAGTACATTGAATTTAAGTGAGCCTACAGAGCTTGAGCTTGCCAAACACCTTATGCGTTACGGCGAAGCGATTCAATATGCGGTTAGTGACTTCAAACCGAATTATCTTACAGCTTATCTTTACGAGCTTGCCCAGAAATTCAGTACATTTTATACGAGTTGTCCCGTTCTTATAGCCGAGCCTGACCAGAGGCCCACAAGATTGCTATTATGCGATTTAACCGCTCGAACAATCAAGCACGGCCTGACAGAATTGTTAGGTATCGACGTAGTCGAACAAATGTAGAGGAACAAATGTAGAGGAACAAATGAAAATAATAAATGATAATTTTAATGTAAGTACACGCGGCCGGAATCAGATGATTGATATTACAAGCCAGATTCAGTCTATCGTGAACGATTCAGGTATTTCCGATGGTGATGTTGTAGTATATTGTCCTCATACTACAGCTGGTATAACAATTAATGAAAACGCTGACCCCGATGTGCAGCATGATATACTCTTAACTCTTGAAAACATATTTCCGCAGCGCCGAGCAGGTTACAGGCATTCTGAAGGCAATTCTGATTCGCATTGCAAAAGCTCTCTTGTCGGCTGCAGCGAACTGGTACTGATTAAGAAAGGTTGCCTGATACTTGGAACCTGGCAATCTGTGTTTTTCTGCGAGTTCGACGGTCCAAGAAACAGAAATGTTATAGTGCAGGTTCGAGGACAATAGTACTTAAAAAATCACATTATATATGACAATGAAAGCGATTGTTCAATTACAAAACATTATTTTCAAACGTAATGACCGTACTATACTCAATGACATTTCCTGGGCTATCGAGAAAAACCAGCATTGGGCATTACTCGGTGCCAACGGCTCCGGCAAAACCTCACTATTAAAAATTATCACTGGTTATGAATGGCCCACTCAAGGCTCAGTTCGTGTATTTGGCCAGCGTTTTGGTGAATGCAATCTTCGTGAGATTCGCAAGCATATAGGCTGGGTAAGTACTGCTCTGGAACACAGGCTGCCGGAAAAGGATTCGGCAATTGAGATAGTTCTCTCTGGTATTGATGCTTCAATGGGGATTTTTCGCGATATAACTGAAAAGGACCTCAAGCTTGCTCAAGATGCCCTTGCAATGGTCAATGCTTCTGATTGTGCAGATAGAAAATTCGGTATTCTTTCGCAGGGTGAACAGCAGCGAATACTTATCGCACGAGCATTGGTAAATCAGCCGGGATTACTGATTTTAGATGAACCTTGCGCAGGACTCGATCCGGCGGCGAAGGTACGATTTCTGGATGATCTTTCTCATCTTAGAAATCGCAGCGATTCTCCTACTATGATATTTGTAACTCACCATATAGAAGAAATCGACTCGTGGATAAATCATGTCGTGATCCTGAAAAACGGTGAAGTCCTCTCGTCAGGCTTGAAGAATGAAGTTCTTACAACTGATATATTAAGCCGAGCATTTGATATGGATATGCTTGTTCAAAAAGAGGGACAAAAATATTATATAAGACAACACTTCTGAATTTTTTTGAGGCAATGGTTTTGAAAAGTTATTTATCAATGCGCAGAAAAAGGGCGAGGAGGCGGATCCGGCTGGGGGGGAGACCGGTGTACCACACTGCCTCGCCGAGGTTTTTAGAATTGCTTAAACAGCAATTTTTTTCGTAATATATAGAAAAACTATCTTCAAGTTCTTATAAGAAAAAACTAAATATCTACCAGTATAGGCAAAAACAAAAGGGCACTCAAACAAACCCCCTAACAATATTCAATCAATATTAAGATTATTATATTAAATCTTATAAAAAAAGCAAGTAAAAAATGGCTATTTTGACTTTCTATCATTATTTTTTCAAATAAATTCAGTACCAGTATATTAATCTATTGTCAATATAGTTATTACTGGAACATATTAAGTACTATAAGAATAATTCGTATGATTTCCAAAAAACGTAAGAAAAAAAGTTAAAAATTCCGTACTTATAATTTTATACTGGAAAAATTCTGATATCTTGATATTTTTAAGATATGTTTTTTTATTATGATGAATTTGTTAAATACCAAACTGCTGTAATATGAATAAAATATCCGAAAGAATCAAGCGTGTAGAAGAGAATATCTGCTCGGCCTGTTCCAGAAGCGGCAGAGAACGAAGTGAAGTAAACCTCGTCGTAGTTACAAAATCAGCCTCGTTTGAAGCAATTTTAGAGGTTCTTAAGCTTGGAATAACTGAATTTGGCGAAAACCGTGTTCAACAGCTTAAAAAGGTTGCATCCCAATTACTGGATACTTTCAAAGACAGGGATCCTGAGATATTGCGTAAAATCAACTGGCACATGATTGGGCACCTTCAGCGAAATAAAGTTAGACAGGTATTATCTTCAGTTTCCTTGATTCATTCCGTCGATACGCTTCGTTTGGCCGAAGAAATCAATGCCGGAGCAAAAAAATTAAATTTACGCCCGAAAATACTTCTCCAGGTTAACACGTCTAATGAGCCGCAAAAATACGGCGTTCCTGTTGGTGCTGCAATTCATCTTGCCGAACAGTTTGAGACCTTGCATAACGTGGAGTTGGTCGGTTTAATGACTATGGGGCCTCTTACACTTGACAAAAACGTAGTTCGTTCATGTTTTTCCCGTGCCGCTGAGTTATTTTATGAGATAAAAGGTGAAAAAATTGTCGGTCCTCGATTTGCACAACTTAGTATGGGCATGAGTTCAGATTATGAAATAGCGGTTGAAGAAGGAGCAACCATTCTTCGAATCGGCTCTGCAATCTTTGCAGGATAGCTGAAAAAATATTAAAAATTAACAAAGTCCCCTCCAAAACATGCCGAAAATTAGCATGTAAACAATGATTTGCTGCTTTTAATCAGTAATAATGCTGTATGGTCTTATAATTTAGTATTGATTTAAAGCATGACAGGCAAATCCAGGCCCTATAACATTAGGGGAATATTTGTAATGGAAAAAGTTGATTTACTCAACGCAATTGATTTGTCAAGCAGTTACACCGATGTGTTGTATCTTACAAACCGGAATATGCTTCCGCACGAAGTAAAAAAACTTTTCAAGCACAAAAAAATCTCCTATCGTATTCTTTCCATAGAAAAATTCTCAGAGGTTCGCGGCAGTCTTGATTTAATTGGAACTGTTGTTATAGATATTATTAAATCTGATTTCTCAGATAAAATTGTTCGTATTATCGAATCTCTTGAGATTAAGCATATTGGAGTAATTTTAATCACAGAAAAAACTGAAGAACCTGTAAAAAGTTTCTCTTTATCGCCAATAAAGAACAGTTTTTCACTGAGTAAAACTTCGGAATCTGTTTCCATAGATGATTTGTGGGCAAGAATAAGTGTTAATCTCTCATCCCGGAAGAGAAATTCAGGAATGTCTGTCATACCTGCAACACCGCTAAAGCAGGTTCATACTATTTATAAAAACAAATTAGCCGAACAGCTTGTCTCGACCAAGTCATTAGTAGAAAACTTATCGGAACAACTTCGTTTGGCAGGTCTTGTTCAGCAGGATTTTCTTCCTAAAGTTTTGCCCAGTGACGACAAGATTCAGTGGGCTACATTTTTTATGCCGGCTGAGTGGGTTTCCGGAGATATTTATGATATTGTACGTTTAGACGAAAATCACATTGCATTCTATATAGCTGATGTTGTCGGTCATGGAATGCCGGCCGCTTTGCTTACAATATTTTTAAAACAAGCAATGGTAATGAGAAAAACTATAGGAAACAACTACAAAATATTTTCACCTGCGGAAGTAGTAAAAGCACTCAATATCAAAATGGCGGCACAAAAACTATCCGGTTATCAGTTCGCAACCTGTTGTTATTGTCTTTTAAATACAAAAACACTGGAATTATCATATGCTCGTGCCGGACATCCCTATCCTATTTTAATCAGGCCTGGAAAAGAGCCTGAACAATTGGAAGTTAGAGGTTCTCTGCTTGGTGTTTTCGAGCAGGCCGAATATCACGAGAATACTATTCAATTACAGCAGGGCGATAAAATTCTGATGTATTCTGATGGTGCTGAATCCTGTGTTGGAAATTTCAATGATAAAGCAGGTTTTTGCTTTACAGAACAGTTTCATGATTTCAAGAATATGCCAATTCTCGATTTGATGTATGGATACAGTACTTTTATACAGGAAAAGGAATTCAGCCAGGCTGAAATCGATGATGTTACCATGTTGGGTCTTGAAATCATAACTTGATCCTCATTTTTTGTATTATTATTGCCTTTTTGATTTTTCCCCCTAACCAGAAAATTACTTGCAAAAACATATTTTCGCGTTATACTTCTTTTTTAACTTCTTTTTCATTGCATAGAAGATTGTACGCAATGTGAACTAATAGAAAAGGAATATAGCGATGGCGGATAAAGACATCGACATAAAAAAAATAAAAGAATTAATTGATATAATGAAGCAAAACGGACTTGAAGTGATTGAAATAAATCATGGTGATGATAAGATTTATCTCAAAAGAAGCCAGCCTCAATCATTTTCAGGGCCTATAATAACCTCAATGCCGACAATTAAACCTGAAATGGCGCCGTCTTCAGGACAGGCAAATGTAACCAATTCTTCAGGTTCAGCCGTTCCGGTTGATGATAGTTTAATTACAATAAAATCGCCTTTAGTTGGTACATTTTATGCCAAACCGAGTCCCGATTCTGACCCATTTGTGGAAACCGGAACACCAGTTGAGCCTCAGACGGTAGTTTGTATTATCGAAGCGATGAAAGTTATGAATGAGATTAAAGCTGAGACCAGCGGAACTATTGTCGAAGCATTTGTAACCGATGGTCAGGCTGTAGAATATGGCCAGGTGCTTTTTAAGGTCAAACCGGATTAATCAAGATGAATAGTCCCTGCCAGTACCATAAGAGAAGGGGAATATGTTTTCAAAAATTCTGATTGCAAATCGTGGTGAAATAGCGCTTAGAATTATTCGAGCCTGCCATGAACTAAATATTGAAGCGGTTGCGGTTTATTCCGAAGCTGACAAGGAGGCTCCATATTTACAACTTGCCGACGAAGCAATTTGTATAGGTCCCGCCGATTGTTCAAAAAGTTATCTTAATATCGCAAGTATTATAAGTGCCGCTGAAATTACTGATGTAGAAGCAATTCATCCCGGATATGGCTTTTTGGCGGAAAATACAGAATTTGCACAGATATGCGGTGAATGCGGCATTACGTTCATTGGCCCGCCTGTAGAAGCCATGAAAAATCTCGGTGATAAAGTCATGGCTCGAAAAATCGCAAAACAGGCTAAAGTGCGGTGTGTTCCGGGTTCTGTTGGAACTATTGAAGATGGCCCTGAAGCTCTAAAGCTGGCTAATGATATGGGATACCCTGTAATAATCAAAGCATCGGCAGGGGGCGGTGGCCGCGGTATGAGAATTGTTCATAACGATATTTCTCTGCGGTCGGCAATTAATTCAGCTCGTGCCGAAGCAGAAGTTGCATTCGGCAACGGTGACGTATATATGGAAAAATTTATTGTCGAGCCAAGACATGTCGAAGTGCAGGTTATGGCCGATAGCAAAGGCCATGCGGTTCATTTTTATGAGAGAGACTGCTCTATCCAGCGAAGACATCAGAAAATGGTAGAGGAATCACCTTGCCCGATTCTTGATAAAAAAACTCGCGAGGAGCTTTGTGGGTCGGCATTGAGAATAATAAAAGAATCAAAATATGTAAATGCCGCTACTGTAGAATTTCTTTTGGATAAGGATAAGAATTTTTATTTTATTGAAGCAAACGCAAGAATACAGGTCGAACATCCTGTAACAGAAATGGTTACAGGTCACGACTTAATTAAATTGCAGCTTCAAATTGCTTCGGGTATGCCTTTAACGTTAACCCAAAAAAATATTAAGCTTAACGGTGTTGCTATTGAATGCAGAGTTAATGCAGAAGACCCGGATAATAATTTCTCTCCATGTCCTGGAAGAATTACACGATACATTCCGCCGGGAGGATTTGGAGTTCGTGTCGATACGCATGTTCATCAGGGCTGGAACGTTTCACCGACATATGATTCGATGATTGCAAAGGTTATAGTTCATCAAAAAACACGTACAGAAGCCATTACGACAATGAAAAGAGCTTTGGGAGAATTTATTATCGAGCCAATTAAAACAACTATCCCGGCGTGTCTTGAAATACTCTCGCACAATCTCTTTGTTAAAAGTGAAGTCGATACAGGTTTTATCGAAAGAAACTTTTAATACATTGTTTTTTTTAATCAAATTGTTCGCCATATCATTTTATTCGATATAGATACTATGAAAGAGATCAGATTTAAAGCTGTTTTATTCGACCTTGACGGAACTCTCCTCGATACACTTGAGGATTTAGCCAATTCCATGAATGTGATTTTGAATGCGCATGGAATGAATACTTTCCCAATTGACGATTATAAAGAATTTTTAGGTCTGGGCCTTGAAGCATTGATTAGATGTGTTATCCCTGAAGATAAGGTTAATGATAAAATTGTCGATGAGTTTCTTGCATGTATGCGGGTTGAATATGGAAAACGCTGGGCTGAAAAAACAAAGCCGTATCCTGAAATACATGAATTGCTTGATGAATTGCAGGCAATGGATTTAAAACTGGTAGTTCTTTCCAATAAAGCAGATGATTATACACAAATTATAGTCAGCAAACTTTTACCAAATTGGCAGTTTGATATAGTACGTGGACTAAAGGATGATTTCCCACCGAAACCTGATCCTGCGTCAGCGTTGCAGATTGCTCATGAGCTTAAAATAGAACCCGCAGATTTTCTTTATCTTGGAGATACAGATATTGACATGCAAACCGCTAACGCAGCCGGTATGTACGCGGTTGGAGTACTATGGGGTTTCCGTACAGCCGATGAGTTGAATGAAAACGGCGCAAAAACACTTTTAGAATCACCTTTACAAGTGCTTGATTTGCTTAATAATTAGAAAAAATACAAATTAACCTTCCAATGCAATCAGGTCTTCGTAGGTTTCACGTTTCCTGATTATTGAGAAGTTGTCTCCATCAACGAGGACTTCTGCGGCTCTGCAGCGTGCGTTGTAGTTGCTGCTCATTGTATAGCCGTAGGCTCCCGCGGTAAAGACAGCTAATAAATCTCCTCGTTTTACAGGAGGTAATGCTCTGTCCTTTGCCAGGAAGTCTGCACCTTCACAAATCGGGCCAACAACATCATAAATTTCTGTTCCATCTGTCTTAAAGTTTTGTTCCCTTTGGGATGGAATAAACTTTTCATCGACTTTCGCGGGCCAGATAAAGTGGAATGCTTCATAAAGAGAAGGTCTTATCAGGTCATTCATGCCCGCATCGACGATAGCGAACTTTTTGCTTCCACCTTGTTTGTTATAAATAACACGTGTAAGGAGTATACCTGCGTTAGCACATATACTTTTGCCTGGCTCAAGAATGAGTTTTAAGTTTTTATCTATTAGCAACGGCACGATTCCATCAGCATATTGTTGTGCCGATGGAACTGTATCTGATTCGTAATCAGCACCATAACCGCCTCCCAAATCGAGAGCTTCGACTGTATGGCCGCGTTTACGTATATCTTCTATTACAGGAAGAATTTTTTTAACTGCGTTAACATAAGGATCAATAGTTTTTCCGCCGCTTCCGAGGTGCACATGCACTGCGCACAGGCTAACATTTTCATCACCTGCGTATTTATCAAATATATTGATTGCATGTTCGATATCAACACCGAATTTTGTTTCTTTTACACCTGTTGTAATATATGCATGAGTTTTATATTGAACATCAGGATTGATACGCAGTGCTGCTTTAGTTTTTTTACCTTGTTTTTTAGCAATCGTAATAAGATTTTCAAGTTCTTCCTGTGATTCAATATTGAAATATTCTATACCTGCATTCAATGCTTCAATTATCTCATTATCGGTTTTGCCTACACCGGCATATACACTTTTTGATGCATCACCATTGGCTTTTTGAACTCTAAATAGTTCTCCGCCGCTTACAATATCGAATCCACTGCCTGCTTCAGCCATGAATTTCAGGATATTAATATTGCCGCAGGCTTTTACTGAATAACATATAGTTGTTTCGATTTCACTGAATGCTTTCTGCATTTTATGCAAATGATCTATGAATGTGTTTTTACTATATATATAAACAGGTGTTCCTACAGCTTGTGCAATTGTTTCTATTTTGACATTTTCAGCAAATAAATTGCCATTTTGATAGCTAAAATAATCCATAATATTATCCATATTATCAGTTTCTTGTAAAAATTCTTCTTTAAGCACTATGAGAGAGTATAAACATTTTCGAATTTATTGCAAGTCTGCACTCGTTTTATGGGGATAATGATTGTTTTTGATAAGATAAAACAAAAAGGAAGGTTTAACCGCAATGGTCAAACCTTCCTTTTTCAAGTGTAACCATAACAGAATTAATTTTCATTATGGTTTTAATTTTTACACTATTTTTTTTTCTTTTTTGCGACTTTCTTTTTCGCAACTGGCTTCTTTGCTGCAGCTTTCTTCTTTACTACTTTCTTTTTTGCGACTTTCTTTTTCGCAACTTTCTTCTTTGCTACTTTTTTCTTTGCCATTAGTTGTCACCTCCTTTTGGCTAACAAAATCCATTTATAATTTTATTTCTATGACAACAGTAATTTCATTAAATATTTTTACAATATAGTATATAAATATTGTTTAAAAATATTCATAATTCATTATCGTCTAAAACTTTACTAATACTTGATAAAAATTTCAAGCACCATTTTCAATAAGACAAAATATTTTTTTGTATTTATTCCTTATAAAAGAGTAAAATATTGATAAGAAATTTTGTTCTTTTTAAATTTTAAACTATTTAGTACAGTATATTATTGTTGATTATCAGAGATATATTGATAGTGACATTGAGAAAATATCCTATGAATAATAAGAAAATAATATTGTTTGGCGGCACGTTTGATCCTGTCCATCTTGGTCATACAACTGTTGCAAAAGCGGCGATAGAATATATAGAAGCTGACCGGATAATATTTATCCCGGCTAAGTGTTCGCCGCTCAAAAGTGCTCTGCCAAGAGCGAGTGACATTGACCGTTTGGAAATGCTTACTCTTGCTATCGAAGATGAGGATAAATATGAGGTCAGCGATTACGAAATAAGTAAACCAACTCCGAGTTTTACTCTTGATACAGCAAGGTATTTTAACTCCATCTATGGTAAAGAATATGCCCTTTATTGGCTGGTCGGAGCAGATAGTATTGATGACCTGATTTACTGGCATCGTATTACAGAATTGATAGATGAATGCAATGTCGCGATGATGTATAGAGCAGAATATGAAAGACCGGATTTTGAAAAATACAAGTCTGTCTGGGGCCTCGGAAGAGTCGATAAATTACAAAAAAATATCATCCCTACACCTTTGGTTAATATTAGTAGTACAGAAGTAAGGAGGACGCTGTCTTCTGGTGGCGATGTTATACAAATGCTTGATAATAAAGTACTTAGCTATATTAAAGAGCATAAGCTATATGGGATTTAATTGAAGGAAAGAAGCTGAATGCTCTTGTTTTATTCCTGTTTTTGATAGTTACTAATTTGCTCGAGTATCCACTTATTCCATTGGTCCATTCCCTGGCCGGTTTTCGCTGATAAAGGGAAGATTTTCAAATCTTTATTTAATATGGTCGCATCTTTTTTGGCCTTTTCAATATCGAAATCCACATGTTCGATAAGGTCGATTTTGTTTATAATCATTGCTTTTGCCTTAGCGAAAATAGACGGATATTTTGCCGGCTTATCATCACCTTCCGCTACAGATAATACAACGACTTTTCCCGACTCTCCAAGTTCGAAAGCCGAGGGACATACAAGGTTGCCAACGTTCTCAATGATAATCAAATCGAGGGTGTCAATAGGTAGTAATTTTATTCCTCTGCTTATTTGTTCCGCTGATAAATGGCATGCGCCTTCGGTGTTAATTTGAATCACTGGTGCGCCTGTTTCTTTTATTCGCTGAGCGTCTATATCGGTTTGAATGTCACCCTCTATGACACCTATTCTTGTTTTATTTTTTAACTCGTTGATTGTTCTTGCAAGAAGAGTTGTTTTGCCTGAACCAGGAGATGAAATCATATTCAAACACAAGATGTTGTTTTGTGCAAAACAGAAGGAATTCTGTATAGAAATTTTTTCATTTTCACTAAGAATTTTTTTTTCAATTTTTACATTTTTCATAAATTTTATTCCATTTCTAATTCAACTTCTTCCAAAATCAAAGGTGAATCAGGTAATAATTCCATGCTTTCACCTTGACAATTCGGGCATTTTATACTTAAAAAATCAATCACATAATTGTTATTACACTCTTTGCAAATAGCTTGCAAAGGTTTATGTTCAACAATTAATTTCATGTTCTCACATATTGTTCCTTTTGCAATAGCATTGAAAGCAAAACCAAGTACATCTTCGTTAATAGCATTAAGTTTACCACAGCTTATTTTTGCAGTAACAGGTTTTGCGTTTTGCTTTATCGCTTCTTCGGATATTTGTTTGAAAATACTTTCTGCAATCATTGTTTCGTGCATCAGCATATCCTCGGAAGTTCGCGTCCATATGGCATTTGAACAATTCTTTTACCGCCAATTTTAGTTTCAAGTTCAACAACAGGTACATTTGAACTTGTTTTTACTTCACCTATTATCATAGAATCTTTTCCCAAAGGATGTTTTCTGCAAGTACTTAATACTTCATCTGCGGCCTCTGGTGAAACAACGGTAATGAATTTACCTTCATTTGCAATTGCTAATACATCAAAGCCAAGCATATCCGCCGCTGCCTGTACTGTTTTATTTACAGGTATATCATTTTCCTTGATTATTACGCTTAAACCGCTGCTTTTTGTTATTTCATTCAGTGTAGCTGCTAAGCCTCCGCGAGTTGGATCACGCATAAATTTTATACCATTTACATTTTCTAATAGCTTACATGTCAAATCAGATAAAGCTGCGCAATCACTTTTTAACTGCGATTCGAATTTGATTCCTTCACGTTGCGAAATAATTGTCATGCCATGGTCGCCGAGAGTACCATTAACAATAATCTTATCACCTGCTGCTATTCTATCTATCCCTAAATCTGCATTCGCGATTTTGATTCCAATACCCGCAGTGTTAATAAAAATCTTATCTGCCGCTCCTTTTTCAACGGTTTTTGTATCACCAGTGACGATATCAACGTTATTTTCTCGAGTGATTTGCCCGATACTTTCTAAAATCTTTTCGAGCAAGCTTATTTCAAAACCTTCTTCAATTATTAATGCAAGTGACAAAGCAATAGGTTTTGCGCCTGCTACAGATAAATCATTTATTGTTCCGCACGCTGCAAGTTTACCTATATCACCACCATTGAAAAAAAGAGGCTTAACTACATAACTATCTGTTGTAAAAAATAATGAGTTGGAAGAAACATTTAATTCTGCTGAGTCACCTAACTTCGATAAAGTGTTATTATGAATCTTCGGAAGTATATGCTTTCGTAATAATTCTTCAGTTAACTGCCCGCCGCCGCCATGTGCGAGTAATATTTGTTCGTTTTCGTCTTTTATCATCATTTATTTCCATGTTGTCCATATTTGTACCACGCCGCACATGCACCTTCGGAACTAACCATGCAGGGACCTATAGGTTTGAGTGGGGTGCATTTCTTTCCGAACAATGCGCATTCAGTAGGATCAATAAGACCACACAGTACTTCGCCGCATCTGCATCCACCGATTTCTTCGCTTGATTTTTCTATTAAACCAAATTGTTTTGACGTATCGTATTTGCTATATTCACTTTTTAATCCAAGTGCGCTTATTTCTATTTTTCCTAAACCTCGCCAATAACCATCTGCTGGTTCAAAACATTCATTAACAATTTGTTTTGCTACAGCATTTCCTTCTTCAGTTACAACTGCACCGTATAAAGATTTCAGTTCAGGTTTACCTTGTTCAAGCTGCTTGCATATTTCAGCAAGTCCATCGATTATCTGCAATGGTTCGAAACCTGCAACAACACAAGGCCTTTTGAAATCATCTACAATTTCTCTGAATGCTCCGTAACCAATTATTGCGCTGACATGTCCGGGACAAAGAAACGCATCAATTTTATTATTCATTCCGCTAAGTAATGCTCGCATTGCAGGAACTACAAGTTTATGTCCGCACAAAATGCTGAAATTATCTATCGAATCTTTTGCTGCTTCCTGAACGACAACCGCGGAAGCAGGGGTAGTTGTTTCAAAACCTACTGCGATAAAGACAACTTGTTTATCAGGATTTTCTCTTGCGATTTGCAATGCGTCTTCACTGCTCAAAACAACTCTGATATCCGCTTTAGATTGTTTTGTTTCGAGCGATCCCTCTTTGCCAGGAACGCGAATCATATCACCATAAGTTGCGATGATACAATCATCCCGGCCAGCTAATTCCAAAACTATATCGATATAACCCTGGCTCGTAACACAAACTGGACAACCGGGACCAGATAGCAAATGCAGATTTTCTGGTAAAAGCGAACGTACGCCGCTGCGGAAAATCGAAACTGTATGCGTGCCGCAAACTTCCATGATGTTGACTTGCCTGCCTATAGCTTTACAGGTTGCATCCAACATATCTTGAGCTTTTTTTATCTTTTGTATCATTTACTTACTCATCCGGAAAGTTTGTTCTGGGTATCAATATAATCATCTATTTCGGAAATCAGTTGCCATGTTTTTTTCGCTTCTTCTTCATCTACCTGAGAAATTGCGAAGCCCGCGTGAACTAAAACTAAATCACCTAACTTGACGTTCGGCAAAAGCGTAGTCTTCGCTTTGAACCGATTGCCCATCGCATCGACAACCGCTTTATCACCTTCCAATTCAATTATTCTTGCTGGTATTGCTAAACACATAATTCGTATCTCGTATCTCGTGGCTCGTAACTCGTCACAGTTTCTTTATAAGGCTCATAAGCATACGGCTTTCGTGGTTAATGTCTTTTGCTAAATCCTGTAATTTATTTTCAGTTATATAATTTCTTCTTCTTGATAATATCAATTGTGTATCTAATTCTGCGCATGAACCCAACGCAATATATAAAAACTGTCTATATTCTTTACTATGGTTTCTGACAAATCCTTCTGCAATATTCGAAGAGATTGATACAGAAGCTCTTCTCATTTGCCCAACTAAACCAAATAGTTCTGATTTAGGGAAATTTTCTGTGATTGCATATATTTCATCAGCAATCTCAATTCCCTTTTGCCATATATTCAATTCTTTGTAATCTTTGACAGTCAAAATCTTATCTTAATTAAAATTTCCAATATCGAGCTACTAGCGACTAACGACCAGCGACAAGATACGAGCGACTAACGACGAGTAACGAGCGACGAAATCGCTGCTTGTCCAATGGATATTCCCCCATCGTTTGAAGGAACTATCCTGTTAAATAATACGTTAAATTCATTTTTCTTCAAGAGCTTTATCGTTTTGCTCAATAAATAACGATTACAGAACACGCCGCCGCTTAGGGCTGCTGTATTGATATTTGTGCTTTTTCTCGCTTGTATAGCCATTTCTACCAAAGATTGAGCGAGGGTATTATGAAATTTGGCTGAAATTATTCCTTTGTCGATATTTTGTTCTAAATCCGATACTATGCCTTGAATTGCTGGGCCAATATCAAAAATTTGTATTTCATCAATGAGATTAATTGAAAAATTATACTGCTCTTCGATATTTTCAGAAGCAATCGCTTCCAGTGCGATAGGTAATTGTGCATCGAAATGATTGTAGTTTCCGATACCGAGCATAGCAGCAACCGCATCGAATACTCTTCCTATGCTCGATGTTTCTATGCAATTTACACCTTTTTCAATCTGTTCGAGGATGATTTGCTTTTTTACAATATCATTTTCGATTTTGTTGAGAAGCCAGTCGAATTTCTCTAACGAAAAATCATCGCCGTATGCTTTTTTTAATAACGACAATACAGGTCTTATCGCTTCCTTGCTTGCCTTGTTCGCGCCTGCCAACTCATAGTATGCTAAATGGCCGAAACGCTCGAAATTTTCCAAAGAGGCTATGAGACACTCACAACCCCAGATTTTTCCATCTGAGCCGTATCCTGTGCCGTCACAGACTAAACCTATAACAGGTTCACTGATATTATTTTCCGCCAATACAGAAGCAACGTGTGCCCAGTGGTGTTGTACTTGTATTATATGTGGCATGGCCTTGTGGCATGGCCATCCTGGCCATGTATTCATGGGCTGGAAGCCCATGACACCTTGCTCATGATACATTTGTGCATATTGTGTTGACATGTAACCCGGATGTAAATCACAAACAACAACTTCCGGCTGAACCTTGAACAGTTTCGCTAAATGCTCAATAGAATTTATGTAATGATGATAAACTTCCGCATCTTCCAAATCGCCTATATGTTCGCTGCAAATCAGTTGATTACCTTTAGCGAAACAGAAAGTATTTTTCAAATCAGCACCGGCCGCGAGAATGTCCTTCTCACAATTGTTTTTAGTAATTATAGGAGTCGGAACATATCCTCTCGACCTGCGAATCAAAACAGGCTCATCTTCAATTATATGAACTACCGAATCATCTACCTGTCTGTATATTTCTCTATCGTGCATCAAAAAAGCGTCTGCAACATCACTTAGCTTTTCCAAAGCATATTCTTTTTTGCAAATCAGCGGCTCATCTGAAATATTGCCGCTTGTCATTACAAGCACATCAATTCCATGAGCAAATAGCAGAAAATGCAGCGGCGTATAACACAACATAAAACCGAATGTAGATGTTCCTTCAGCAGCATCTTGAGCGATTAAATTGGCTTTGTTTTTTGGTAATAAAACAATAGGGCTTTGAGGACTTTGCAAAATCTTCTCTGCTGTATCATCGACAATCGCATATTGTTTTATCTTATCAATTGAATCCGTCATTAATGCAAATGGTTTATGGTCGCGTTTCTTGCGTTCTCTAAGCCGCTTCACTGCGTTGTTATTCAGAGCATCTACGGCTAAATGAAATCCGCCAAGCCCTTTTATCGCGACAATTTTTCCATCCAAAAGCATCTTAGCGGCTTGCTCTATCGCTAATTGGGTTTGTTTTTCAATTTTCCGGCCGGTATTATCTGTAAGCCATACTTTCGGCCCGCAAGTCGCACAAGCTACAGGCTGCGCATGAAAACGCCTGTCCGTCACATCCTTGTATTGTGCGGCACATTTATCGCACATTTCAAAAACCGACATTGTCGTATTCGGCCTGTCATAAGGAATATTTTTGATAATCGAATATCGCGGCCCGCAATTTGTGCAATTGATAAATGGATAACCAAACCGAAAATCATCCTTATCGCGCATTTCAGAAAGACAATCCTTACAAGTAGCTGTATCAGCCGTGACATGTGAAACAGGAACTCCATTGGAATCGCTTGTTTGGATAGTGAATTCTTTTTCATTTTCAACAAGCTCAATCTCACTAATTTTAAGAGTTTCTATATGAGCCAGCGGCGGCTTATATTGCTCGGAGTTAAGTTTTAATACGAACAGGGATATTTTATTCTCCTGTCCCTGTAATTCGATAGTTACGCCGCTCGTATCGTTATAGATAAAACCCGTAAGACCAAGCTCGGTCGCGATTCTATATACGGCAGGGCGAAACCCAACTCCCTGAACTCGTCCCGTTATTAATATTTTCTGCCTTTTAATCAATATATAATTTCTCAAAGATTACAACAAATTTCATAAGAAATACGTTTCATATCCAAACGGAGTTCTAATATACCAGATGTGAAAGGAAATAGGAGTTGTTTTTTGGCGATTATATCGAGGTTTTTATTTCGCAAGGTGAGCGATTGCCTGTTCGTTACCCGCGGATGCGGCTTTTTTGAGCCAGTAATTTGCCATGCGTTTATTTTTCACAACTCCTTCGCCATCCTGATAAGCTAACGCGAGAAAATATTGAGCTTCACTATCCGATTCCTGAGCGGCAAGTTTTAGCCAGTAAACCGCTTTTTTATAGTTTTTGCGTGTGCCGTTACCATTGTGATAACAAATTCCAAGATACATTTGCGCTTTAGTATCTCCTCTTTCAGCCGCGCTTTTAAATAATTTAAATGCTTTTTTATAATCTTTTTTGACATTATGACCATGCCAATACATATACCCAAGATAAGCCTGTGAAAATGCATCGCCCAGGCTCGCTGCTTTTTCAAATAATTCGAGGGCTTTTTTTACATTTTTCTTCGTTCCTTTTTCATATAGATAAGCTCCCGCAAGAGCGCTTAGTCCTTTAAGACAGTTCTTTTCTGCTGAAAGACGAGCATATTTGAAGCCTTTCTTGGTATCTTTTTTTACTCCTTCTCCGTCGAAATAACACATAGCCAATAGTGCCTGTGCGCTTGCGTTTCCGGCTATAGCCGCTTTTTCCAACCAGTGTGCTGCGGTTCGTTTATTTTGTTTTATTCCATAGCCATATTTATATGACTCGCCCAATCTAAGCTGAGATTTGGTATGTCCATGTTTTGCGGCTTGTCTGAATCAGTAAGAAGCGAGTTCTAAGTTTTGTTTTATACCGCGGCCTGATTGATAAGAATCCCCAAGCATATATTGAGCTCCGCGATGTCCTCCTTTGGCCGATTTTTTAAACCATTCGTTTGCCTTTCGAAAGTCCATTGGAATTTCTTCGAATCCAAATATGTAAGCCATCGCTATATTGAATTGAGCATATTCATTTCCTGAGCGTGACGCTTTCTTGAACCATTTGAAAGCTGTTTTAATATTTGCTTTCGTTCCCTCACCCCATAAATAAATGATACCGAGAAACAACTGGGCGTTATCATGTCCCTGTTCCGCGGCCAAATGAAACCACTTTATAGCGTTTTTATAATTTTGTTTTAAAGATTCGCCTTCGTAATATTGATGACCAAGAAGGAATTGTGATTCGGGATCACCTTGTTGTGCATTCTCTTGCAGCTTTTCTAAATAAGATTTGCGTTGTGACATATTTTTCCTGATTAATAAGTTCGTATCTCTTTATTTTCAATGATTTATATAAGAAATCTTAAGAATTGTCAAAATGATAAAAGTTGAAAATAGCTTTTCTTTTGAATTTAAAAAAGTTTGCAAAATTTGGATAACCATGATAAAATCAAGAAAATCAGGTTTTTTGACCAGATTTCCGGGGCCATAGCTCAGATGGGAGAGCGCTTGCATGGCATGCAAGAGGTCGTGGGTTCGAATCCCATTGGCTCCATTGAGATTATTCACCTTCTGTTTTTAATGCGTGCAGTTTACCCAATACCTGACAAATCTGAAATCAGTGAAGATATTCCTGAAGGCTACAGGCAAGACTATCTATAAGCTAAAAGTGTTGTAGATATTAGCCCAAAAACCTCTGCTGCTATTAGCAGACGTTTATTGCAGAATCTATTGCGAGATGAGATGAGAATAAGCAACTCTAATTTATCCAAACAAATTGATTCTTTTTTAGAGATGAAAGGTGTTCCTTCACACCTCTCCGCTTCTATTGATGCTATCCGAAATATTGGAAACTTTACTGCACATCCAAATAAGGAAACGAGTACAGGAGAAATAATAGTAGTTAAACCTGGTGAAGCTAATGGCTTCTTTAAGTACTTATGTCAATGTTTGATTTTCTATTCGTTCAACCAAAGCGAATTGAAATTAGACGGCAAAAGCTAAATGAAAAGCTCAGAAGCATGGGTAAGCCAGAAATGAAAGGCTAACAAATACCTGCTTGATCTTCAAATGCGAGCGGAGGGAGTCGAACCCACACGTCCTAAGGACACTAGGACCTAAACCTAGCGCGTCTGCCAGTTCCGCCACGCTCGCGTTACACTATTATTAACTCCCGTTAAAATGGGAGATTTCCTTCATCTTTCTTTTCTTCTTCGTCCTGTTGTTTCTTATCCAGCCGCGGCTGGCAAGCTTCTGTCTGAGATATCATTTCTATTCTTTTTTCAGCTTTAACGAGTATTTCCCTGCAATGCTTTATCAGGGTCATTCCCTTTTCGTATTGCTCGATGCTATCCTGGAGCGGGATTTGGCCCTGCTCGATTTTGCCTACAATATTGGTCAACTCGCGGATCGAGTCCTCGAAATTCATCTTTTCAATACTGTTATTTTGTTTTTTTTCTGCCATATATTTATTTTGCTACAAAACTTCGTAATTTCTATGTTGTATAGTTTTACTTGTTTATGACTTTACTTTCAATCAAATTTTCTTTGGCAAGTTCAGTTATTATTAAATCTCCCAATTGAATATCTTCGGAAGTCCTTATTAATTTGCCAGTATTGAGGTTTTTCGTAATGCTGTAGCCGCGTTGCAGAACCGATTTCGGATTTAGTCCTTCAAGGCGGTTTGATGCTCCGGTAAGGCTCATTTGCATTTTATTAATAATTGCGTTTATACATGTATTAGTGTGGTTTTGCAGGTTGTTTAATTCGAGCTTTTTCACGCCTAAAAGTCTGTGCGGCTCGATTTTTACGACTTTTTCATAACTCTCTGAGAGCATTCGTTTAGCGCTATTCAGTAGAGTTTGCATGGATTCTGCCATTTCTGAAGAAATATCATCCAGCCGCTGTTCAGACATTCGCACGATTGATATTGGATTTCTGAACATTGAGCTTGCCAGAATAGTTTTCAAGTGTTGATTCGCTAATTCCAAAACTCCATGTGTATGCCCGGCGATTCTCATTTCGATGTTGTTCAACTGCTCGAGAATTTCGTACATATCAGGTACGGCTACGACGCCTGCTTTGGTTGGAGTCGAGGCTCTTTTATCCGCGACAAGGTCGGCTATTGTCGTATCAACTTCGTGGCCAACAGCGCTGATAATGGGGATTTTCGAGTCGAAAATGGCTCTTGCGAGGACTTCTTCGTTGAATGCCCAGAGGTCTTCAAGCGAGCCGCCGCCCCGGCCAACTATCAGGATATCAAGTTTTAAGGTTTTGTTTCGCTTATTGATTTGCCGCAATGTAGAAGCGATTTTCGCAGCGGCTCCTTCGCCCTGAACCGGAACCGGGTACAGGTAAAGTTTCGCACATGGCCACCGACTGTAAATGCTATCGACTATGTCATGAACAGCCGCTCCGGTTTCACTTGTTACGATTCCAATCCTTTCGGGATACTTCGGAATCGGCTTTTTATGTTCGTCATCGAAAAGACCTTCGGCCTGGAGTTTTTTCACCATTTGCTCAAAAGCCAATTGCAACGCTCCAACTCCGGCGGGCTCGAGCTTTTCGACATAAAACTGGTATTTGCCGCTTGCTTCGTAAACATCTATGTAGCCAGTACTTAAAACGGACATTCCATCATCCGGATCGAATTTCAAAGTCTTGAATTTGCTCGCCCACATAACGCAGGGCAAAATTCCGGTTACGTCTTTGAGCGAAAAGTAGCAGTGGCCGCTCGAATGGCGTTTGAAATCCCGGATCTCTCCTTTGACCACCAGTCTTGAAGGCAGATTTGCTTCGAGCACTACTTTGATTAGTGTGTTTATCTGGCCTACGGTATAGATTTTTACGTCTTTTTGCATAATTTTGAGCCTTTTTAAGAATACATATGAATTATAGCCCAAAAATAGATTTCATCAATTTCCATTTCAAAATAAATCAAATTGAGCCGTTATACAGGTTCGATTTGCACTTTATAGGACCGCCAGATGATTAATATTATCAGCCTTATTATCTGGGATTGCGAATTTGCCATAAGAGTCTCATTTTCTATATTTTTATAGGGGGTTATAAGAAAACATTATATACATCACCTATATTTCCTATATTACCCATTATGGGCTTGAAAAATGCCGAAAATAGGATTATAAATAACGGCATAATTGATAATCTTTATTCTCAGGGAAGAGGGATAATCTTTTTTGCAGTGGATATTCATATGTTGTTATTGGAATGTTTTTATATGTTTTATCTACCACTTTGGAGTTATATCAATTGAGATGTATCCAAATAGGAACAAAAGTTTAATACAGCAGGCTGATACCAGTAACGCTATGTATTTATTGAGCGGGAAGGTACCGGTCTGGTTTTTCTGGGTTTTGACAATTTTTCTCCTGATAATATCTGGAGTAACGTATCGTGCTTTAGCTTCAAAGATCGTCAATACATCGATAAACTTACCTGTTCCGCTCAGTGAATTTCCCATAACAATTGGCGATTGGGTAGGTACGGAGATGCCTATACCTACAACGACTCGCGAGTATATGGAACAAAACTTTGCCGACGATTATCTCAGTCGTCGTTATATAAATAATAATACGAAAGAATGGGTTGATGTTTATTTTGTGTATTGTTCCTCCATGCCAGGCGGAATGCTTGGTCATCAGCCTCGCATATGTTACCCAGGTAATGGATGGATTCATGACAGTACAGTTAATTCATCCTTTACTACGAATCAGGGGCAAGCAATTGATTGTCTCATACATCGTTTTCATAAGCCGGAACCTTCTTTCATAGAAACTGTAATTCTGAATTATTATGTTGTTAATGGTCATTTATCAACAAACCAGAAAGGTGTTACAGGTTTTTCGAGCAGAAGTTTTAATCTTGCAAGAAATCCTGCACGTTATATTGCTCAGATACAAATCAGTTCCGTAATGGAGAATTCGATAAGAACAGCCGCTAAAGATATGGCGGAACTTTTGCTTGATTTTTTACCAGATGAAAACGGTGTTGTCGCTGCTTTCGAGAAATATGGACATTATTAAATTCAGGCCAGTTATTTCAGGCCTTTAATTGGATTATAAAATTACATAAGTATTTGAGTGACATAAGGATATGTTAAAAAAGGTGCTGTCACCCACCGGGACGGAGTGCGCCCTGACATGTCATATCAATTATAAATAATCTTTTTGAGATATCAATATTTACTTATATATGGAGGTAAATAAGAGAAATGAATAAAAGCAAAAATAATGAAAACGTCAAAAATATATCAGTTTTAATTCCTGATGCTGAAGATTGGTTAACGTTAAAAGCACTTCGCTGTATCGGGCAGGAATCGACTTTTAAAAATCATCTTTTATCCAAGAAAAAAATGCCTCTTTCTCGTTTTTGCCGGTATAGTACAAGTTATCATTATAATACGAGCCAAAATGATGAAGAATGGATAGACGAGATTAATAAGCTGATATCAAAACTTCATATAGACGTAATAATGCCTGTTACTGTGCCAGGAGTTGAGCTAATCTCGAAAAATCGCAGCAAAATTTCTGAATCCGCACGAATACCTCCTATAGCGGAGCCAGAGAAAATTTCATTAACCAATGACAAATGGGCGTTTCATAATTTTTTACTTCAACATGATTTACCTTCAATACCAACAATTTATGTAGGCAACTCCGGCGAAAATATAGATATATCCGAAGTGGATTCAATTGCATTTCCAGCATTATTGAAACCTGCATCTGAATCCGGCGGTTACGGTATTGTAAGGGTTGAAAACAAAAATGATATTGAAAGAGCATGGCATGATAAGCATATGATGAAAAATCATGATTATATTCTTCAAAGCTTTCTTCCCGCCGATCATTACTCGTATTCAATATGCGCCCGTGAAGGTGAAATATTAGCCTATACTTTATATAAATCATTATTGCATTCGAATCCTTATCGTATAGGAGTATTACAGGAATTTAAAAAAGACGATAACATACTTAACATTGGCAGAAAGTTGATTTCGGATCTTAAATGGAGTGGTATAGGTAATATTGATTTTCTTGTAGATAAGCGGGACAAATCAGCGAGAATTCTTGAGTTTAATCCACGGTTTTGGCAATCACTTATAGGTAGTGAAAATGCAGGTATCAATTTTCCGGCATTATGGTGTCGTGAAGCAATGGGATTAAAATCATCATATATCAATCGCGATTGTATCTTTGCAAGTCCATCGATGTATATAAAAACAATATTTGATCGTTTCAAAGGAAAACGAAATAACACAGATATTCGATGGAAAGAAAGCGGCTTTAAATTTACATATAACGATCCGATGCCGGAAGTAGTTGATATGTTTGACCGGATAGGAAAAAAACTGAAACGTTTGTGTGTAAGTAAGTAATTATAGTCAACTGAGTTAATTGCCGTTCTGTTGGTAAGCGAATAATTTATATATGGATTCAAATAAAATATATAAAGAAGATATTAAGGATGGCAATATTATCATACGTCGTGCGGTTCATGACGATATTGATGCGCTTGTACATATCAGCAGAATCAGTTTTCCTGACCTTTTAATATGGTGTACAGAAAAACACGCGAGAAAAACGTGGAATTGTTTTATTAAATCAGAATTTCAAGAGGTTTGGGTTTGCCAGTTTAATCATGAAGTAGTTGCCATATTCAGGCTTGTGAAAGATATAAATAAAATCAAAGAAGAAATTCAGGAACTAAAGCCTGGTCTTATTCCTGCTCTTTGTTATTTAATAACGCGGCCCAGAATCCTGTATGAAAAAATTATTCGTAAAATTAATAACAAAAAATCAACTGATATAATCTATGATAAGAAAACTAATGAGCTTGCTAAAAACAGTATTTGGTGTTATTCAGTTGCGGTACTTCCAAAAATGCGTAATCAAAGTATAGGCTCTAAAATGATATCTGTTTGTGAGAAAAGAGGATTTGAGTCAGGATATGATTCAATAAAAATCTTTATCAAGAAAAATAATAAAGATTCTATTCGGTTTTATGAACGATTGGGATTTACCAAAGTAGCAAAAATTAAAAGCGATCTTTATATATATATCAGAATGCTTTCCGTATCTTAAATCATGGAAGTAAAATCGAATACACTTGGAATACTGCGAGGCGAGAGCTTAAAAGCCAAAAGTGCCAGAGGAATTGTGAAGCTTGGGACCGGCACAGGAATCGAGCGGGTATTACGTTTGGTTCGCACAATGATTCTGACAAGGATTATCGCGGTTGACCAGTTCGGCTTAATGTCAATCATCCTCGTTCTTGTGAATATATTCGAGCAATTATCCGAGGTAGGTTTAAAGCTTTCAGTAATACAAAGCAAACGCGGATCTGAATATGAATATCTTAACGCGACATGGTGGTTACAGGCAATTCGAGGTTTGGGGCTTTTTGCAGTCGCAATGGCAGCGGCTCCTTTTATAAGCTCTTTTTACGGTAAGCCGCATTTACTTAGATTATTACAAGTCTCGCTGCTTGTTATTGTATTCAGGGGTTTTATAAGCCCGCGCGCACATGCGCTTCAAAAAGAATATAAATTCGGCCTTGTGACATTGCATTTACAAGGCAGTGCCTTATTTGGAACGATTGTCACACTTGTATGTGCATATTATTTGAGAAATATCTGGGCTTTGGTAATTGGTTATGTCGCTGAGAATTTATGTTTATCTATCTTATCTTATATTATAGCTCCATTCAAACCAAGATTGGGTGTTGATAGAGATCATTTAAAAGAATTAACCGCATTTGTCCGCGGTATGATTGGCTTACCAAGTCTATCAATGATAGGGTATGTTGCTCCTACTTTTGTTCTTGGAAAGTTGGTATCAGAAAATTCTTTAGGATTATATGCTTTAGCAGTACAGCTTGTGAGCATACCGCTGAATTTTTTTAATAAAGTTATCAATCCGGTCATATTGCCTGGTTTTGCAAAAAAACAGGATGATAGAGCCGCACTCAATAAAGCGGTGCTCAATATAAGCAAAATGGTAGGCATTGTAATGTTACCTTTGGTTATATATATGATGTCATGTTCCAGCGGATTATTATATTTTTTGTGGGGTCCTCAATATGTTGACGCGACAATACCTTGCGTTCTGCTTAGTCTTCTTATTATAGTAAGAACACAGGGACCTGTTCTGAGTTCAGTTTACATGGCAGTAGGGCAGCCTCATTTACAAAGGCGTTTCGTTATCTTAATGACCTCATTGATTGTTATTTTTATTTATCCCGCAATTATACATTACGGATTAATCGGAGCAGCCGCTACTGCCGTTCTTAGTAATTATATTGCTATGTTTATGCAGATATTCTGGTGCAAAAGAATCATTCCATTAAATTTTTATGATTATATAAAATGCTATATACCGGGATTACTGATGGCTTTTGCTCCGGTAATTACAGTTCTTTTACTTGTTGTCTCGGGAGTCGATTCTTTGGCAATAATTGTAATTTCCGGCGGTTTTGCATTATTTATGGTCTATGCAGTTTATTTTGGAAGACTATTTCTTTCGAGACAACAAAAATCAATATTCCCTGTTGCTGAGAAAGAAAAAATCAGTCTATGTGATATAGCATAGGTCAGATAGAAACTATTAACAAATTTGTTATCGTAATGTACAGGTGCTTTAGTATAATACTATCTTTCGTTTATTAATTTGGAATATTATGATAAAAATTATAAATATTGTTGGTGCTCGTCCGAACTTTATGAAAATAGCTCCGATTATGAGAGCTTTTAATAGTTCTGGAAAAATAGATCCGATTCTTGTACATACAGGTCAGCATTATGATGAAAAGATGAGTGACCTTTTCTTTCGTCAGTTGAATATTCCTGAACCTGATATTAATCTTGAGATAGGTTCGTCAAGTCACGCCGTACAGACCGCGAATATTATGAAAGCATTCGAGCCAATTCTACTCGAACATAAACCGGACGCGGTTCTTGTCGTCGGTGACGTAAATAGCACAATCGCCTGCGGAATTGTCGCGGTAAAACTCGGGATAAAGCTCATTCATGTCGAAGCAGGTTTGAGAAGTTTCGACAGAACTATGCCGGAAGAAATAAATCGCATCCTTACAGATTGCATAAGTGACATGCTTTTCTGCACAGAACAGAGCGGCGTGGATAATCTTATAAAAGAGGGAATATCGAAAGAAAAAATATTTCTCGTCGGAAATGTTATGATTGATACGCTTTTAAGCAATAAAGCAAAAGCCGACGAATCTGATATTCTTGACAAACTTGATTTGAACGGAAAAGATTTTGCGGCGTTGACTTTGCACAGGCCGTCTAATGTGGATGATCCGGTTGTTTTCGGCGGGATTGCAGATGCTCTCGAAGTTATTCAAAAAGACATGCCGGTAATTTTTCCGATTCATCCGAGAACACTTAGAAATCTTCAGTCTTTCAATTTTGAGAGTCGTTTTAAACAAATGCCGAATTTGAAACTCATCGAGCCTTTAGGTTATCTTGATTTTCTAAAAATAACATCTTCGGCCAGAATTGTTTTGACCGATTCCGGCGGAATTCAGGAAGAAACAACAATATTAAAAGTTCCGTGCCTGACTCTTCGTGAAAATACAGAACGTCCTGTTACCGTTCAGAGCGGCTCAAACAAAATCGTTGGAACGAATCCTGAAAATATTATTCAGGCTTACAGAGAGGTAATGAACTCTAATACAAGGGATACACAAATCCCTCCTCTTTGGGATGGCAAAGCGGCGGAGCGAATTGCTGAAACAATAATCGAGAAGATTAACCTTGATTGAAATAATTTTAGCAGGGAAAATAGCATAAATATAAGAATGTATGTACTAATACTTTATTAGTAAAATAATCATTTCTATGAAACACGAAAAAACTCAAAAAATTGGGAACGTTTTAGTTAGAAATATTCGCGAAATTAATGCAGATGCACCAGTCTATTGCGATGGCGAGCAGGAGAAGGTGCTTTATGATAATTTTGTTAAAGACAGAAATTATGAAAACAATTGCAATGACACTAAATTCTTATCCTGGGTCGAGCAATATCATCTGTCACCGGTTCGGCATAATCTGTTAAAGTGGTTTCCTTTTAACCCTGAAGGAAGTGCTCTTGAAATAGGAGCAGGCTGTGGTGCGTTAACAGGAGTTCTCACACAAAAACTGAAGAAGGTGACATCACTCGAGTACAGCGAACAACGAGCCATGATTACTGCGTTACGTCATCAGAATAATTCGAATCTGGAAGTTGTTATCGGCGGCTTGCAGGATTATAACACGGAAGAGAAATTCGATTATATAACTGTAATCGGAGTTTTTGAATACGCGGGTAAATTCTATGAAGGCAGTGACCCTTATAAATCATTTTTAGATAAGATAAAGTCATTTTTGAAACCTGACGGAGTTTTATTGCTGGCTATCGAAAATAAAATCGGTGTTAAATATCTTTGCGGTGCGAAAGAAGACCACACGGAGAAGGTTTATGATTCGGTTTATAACTATCCATATAGCATCGGAGTTCGGACTTTCAGTAAAAAGGAATTGTCCGAGGTATTAAATGCTTCTGGTTTTATAAATTTGGAATGGTATTATCCATGGCCGGACTATAAACTGCCAAAGCAGGTTATTTCTGATGATACTTTGCCTGACGATATAAATCTTCTTTGGGATTTATTCCCAAATGGCAGCAGTGTTAAAAATCTGATGTCGGAAAAAAGACTCGCTAAAACTCTCAATGATGCCGGTTTATTAAGTGAATTCGCTAATTCTTTTCTTGTTATTGCCAGTTCACAGGAAATATCATCTGAATCTAAGTGTGTTCATTTTATTGGTTCGAGCATGAAGAAAAAAAGTCACTATAGAACCAATAAGAAAATATATAGAAACGGGAATAAACTGCAATTCATTGTGTCACCAGACAATGAAAAGGCTGTCGAATATATAAAACTAATTGCTGAAAGAGAATTATCTGCGAAAAACTTCTTTAGTGAAAACGCGGAAGTAATTAACGGGGAACTTAATGGAAACAGTTTGGTTTATCCATATATAGCTATCCCGTCAATAACAGAAATGATGGCGGCTCAGATAAATAATGGAGATGCTGAATTCGGTAAATACTGGATAGAGCGGTATGTTGACTTTTTATCAGGATTGTCTTCACAAAAATGCGTTCCACAAGAATTTCTCAAAGAGTTGGAATTACCTGAACATGAAATTCAGGAATCTGTATGCAGTATAAATTGCGGCATTTTAGATTGTGTCCCTCGCAATATCATGATTGATGCCGATAAGAACAAATATTATATAATTGATAATGAGTTTACATACGATTTTCCTGTTCCGATTGATTTTCTAATCTGGAGTGCGATTAATACTCTTGTGACTGAACTTCAGGATGTGATTCAGCCCAAGGTGAGTCAAAGCCGTCCTGTAACGATTTTCAGCGGCCATGGAAATAATCGTTATTATATACCATTGAGTTGGCTCAGTATTCTTGATAATCTGGTAGTTCCAAGAAAGAAGCTTGTGAAATTATATTCTGCCTGGCAGAGTAAAATACTTAGTGGTACAACAAGAGTCAATATAAGATTGAATGACAAGAAAAACGCTATCCATAAAGTTACAGTAGCAGAAATAGCGCCAAAGAATCAAATGGGTGAGAATCTTTATCGAATTTTACATAAAGTCAGAAGGCTTTTTTAATAAACGTAAGTTTCGTAATGATGGAGAGTAAATAAAAAGAAATGCAAGGGACAATTCTGACATTTGGAATCGTTGCTTCAATATTAGCGATAGTATTACGGCCGAAGTATGCGCTGGTAGTATATTTTACAATACTTATCTGGTTTCCTGATTATTTACGCGTAAGTATAGGAACGATAGATATATCCTGCTCTCGAATGGTAGCGACGGTATTACTGATAAGATGTCTGAGTAACCAGAAATTAATGTCGAAATTTAAGTGGTCGCAGTTCGATAAGATTGTTACGTACAGTATTATGGTTTATGTTGGTGTAACGTTAATTACGCGACCTCGATGGTCGTTAGTAGAAAACCGTGCCGGTTTTGTAATGGATACATGGTTTGCTTACATGATTGTTAGATTTGTCATAACAGATAAGGAAAAACTGGTATCGGTAATAAAATGTGTCAGTGTGGTTCTTATACCTCTTGCGATTCTGGGTTGTATCGAAGCGATTACAGGCTGGCAGCCATTTGTTCCTCTGAGCAGTTTAAGCCCATGGCTTATTAGGGAAATAGTCAGACAGTACCGATGGGGTTTCACCAGGGCAATCGGACCTTTTGAACATGCAATTTTGTTCGGAAGCTGTTTTGCGATTTTTTTACCTCTTGTTTATTATTTGCGTCATGAAAAAAATATTTGGAGAATGTTGGCGTATTTAATTTCAGGATTAGTCTTTCTTGGGGCTATAAGCAGCTTCTCTATGGGACCATTAGTAATGATTGTGGTAGTCCTCTTCTGCCTTTCTATGGAAAGATTCAGAGTGTGGGTAAAGCCTATGATTAAATTTTTCATTTTTTCATTTGTATTTATTCAGTTATTCAGCAACAGGTCATTTTATCATGTGCTATTTTCCTACGTGGGTTTAATTGGAGGTGCAGGATATCATCGAGCAAGAATGATAGATCTTGCTATAAGTCATTTAGGGGAATGGTGGCTGGCTGGTTATGGTGATAGACCTATCGATTGGGGATGGGGTGTATGGAGCTTTGAGGGGCATACTGATGTAACAAATGAGTATCTTGTTGCCGGCCTTAGATATGGCTTGATAGGTATGTTTTTCCTCTGTATGGTGTTATTTATAGCATTTCGGAATCTTATATCAGCTTATAAAAAAAGTAATGATCCAAATATGAAATCTTTATATTGGGCACTTGGAAGTATTTTATTATCTATTACAGTTGTATGGACTTCGGTCAGTTTCTTTGGGCAGCTAATGCCGCTTTTTTACTGCGTATTGGGAATGATTGGCTCTTGCACCCTTTTTACTTTAGATATAAAATGCAAAAAAAAGAAAATGCTTTATGTTGGTAGTAAATAAATTGTGGTGTAATTTATATTTACTGTTAATAAGACATGAAGACAAAAATCAAGGGTAAGGAATACAAAATTATGGGAGATACCCATTCGAATATGAAAGATATTTATTTAGGTATTGTATGTCCAATGGCTAACGAGAAGAAGACCGCTGTTGAATTTATAAATTCAGTACTGGGACAATGTCAGGGATTCAAACAAGTAACTTTCTTTGTTATATTTGATTTAGCCTGTAAGGATGGGACTGCCGATATGCTTAGGGAATTGGCGAAACAAGAGTCCAGGCTTAAAGTTGTATGGTCGCCGGAAAATAAATGTGTTGTTGACGCATATATTCGAGGATATAAGGAATCATGCAATTCTGGCTGTGACTGGATACTTGAAATAGATGGAGGTTTCAGTCACAATCCAGCAGATATGCCCGAGTTATTCAACAAAATGTCGCAGAATTATGATTGTGTGTTCGGAAGCAGATTTTGTAAGGGTGGCACGATGATGGATGCTCCGCTAAAGCGGCGGATTATAAGTCGTGGGGGGACAATGCTTGTTAATTTATTGCTCGGTACAAAACTTAAAGATATGACGAGTGGTTTTGAACTTTTTACGAAATCAACTCTGGAAGCTGTGTTAAAAAATGGAATAATATCAAGGGGACATTTTTTCCAGACGGAAATAAAAGTATTTTGTCATAGATTTCATATTGCAGAAGTACCAATTCATTATCGCTCACCAAGTAAGAGTGTAAATACCGGTGTTTTAAAAGATGCTTTTGGTAACCTGTTTCGTTTATTCAAACTGCGTCTGTCAGGAAACATAAAATAGCTACAGAGAGACATTGATATGAAGGATAATGTAAACATAGTAATAACATCTATTTCAGCTCCCAATGAAATAATGACTGGAATTGCCGAGGAATGCAAACAAAGAGATTATAAGTTTATAGTTATTGGTGATGTGCCGAGTCCCTCAGATTTCGAAATTGACGGCTGTGATTTTTATAGTATTGACGACCAGGTTAAAACTGGTTTTGAATTCGCCAGCAAGTGCCCGTTGAGGCACTATTCCCGAAAAAATATTGGTTATCTTATAGCAATAAAAAATGGCGCGACTATTATTGTTGAAACAGATGATGACAATATGCCTTATGATACTTTCTGGCGTTTACCAGAGCGATATAAGACCGAAAAAGTTATCGAGAAATCAGGCTGGGTGAATATGTATAACTACTTCACAGATGAAAAAATCTGGCCGCGAGGTTTCCCGCTTGAGGAAGTCAGTAAAAAAATAAAATCGTTTGAATCACTTGATGCAAGAAAAATGGATTGCCCGATTCAGCAGGGACTTGCGGATGCCAATCCTGACGTTGACGCGATATATCGTTTGATTATGCCTTTGCCGCAGATGTTCAGGAAAGACAGGCAAGTTATTCTTGCAAAAGGTGCATTGTGTCCTTTTAATAGCCAGAATACCGTATGGTTTTCCGATGCATTTGCATTACTTTATCTGCCGTCATATTGTTCATTTAGAATGACAGATATCTGGCGCGGTCTTATCGCTCAGAGAATTGCGCATGTTAATGACTGGGGAGTGCTTTTTTATGAACCGACAGTGACACAGGATCGCAATGAACATAACCTTATGCGTGATTTCAAAGATGAGATACCGGGTTTTCTTAATAATGCCCAAATATGCAGGGAACTTGAGCGGCTTGATTTAGTTCCGGGTGTTGACAAAATCGGTGATAATCTCCGTTTATGTTATAAGAAACTTGTTGAAATGAATCTGGTACAGCCGGACGAACTAAGCTTGCTTGATACTTGGCTCGAAAGTGTTAATGAAATGCTGGATAGCAGACAGTAATCTTATCTGATAGACAATTCTGACATAGAAAAGTTTTATTTCGTTGTATTTACGAAGAACTTAATGACAAACAAAACTTTATCCATAAAATTGCAAAATCAATCCGAAGATGATCTGCGCTATGGAACAATTCTAAACTCGAATATATTTGCTCTTGTTTACCTGGGCATTTTGGTTCTGATTGTGCACGGTGGTTCTTTGTTATTCGGATTTACTCGCGAAGATATTCTTTTACTTAAACATCTTAGCGAGTGGAATTTCTGGGAGAAGGTATTTGGTTATTGGCGCCCTGTATGGCTTTTATGGCTTTCATTTCAATATACTTTATTCGGTCTCAATCCATTTGCGATGCATGCCGCGAGTCTGATGTTATTTGCGGTTAATTGCTGGCTTGCTTTTTATTTAATAATTTCTCTTGGTATAAAAAGGCCTGTTGCCTTGGTCTCTGTATCTCTATGGATAATAATGTCTGGTAATATCGATGCCGCTGTCTGGATTAGTGAATGTAATGATCTTCTTGCCATGTTTTTCCTCCTGTTGGCAAGTTTAATATGGTTGTTCTTTTGCTTAGATAACAAGCCTTCAATTTTTTATGTACTTTTGGCCGGTATTTGCTGGTTACTTTCGATATTGAATAAGGAAGTTGGAATGTTTTGGCCGGTTGGAGCCGTTATTATCGCGTTCTTAAAATCCGGTGATTCCGGGAATAAGTTCAAAAGGTCCGGTTATTATTATTTTGTTATGTCACTTCCTTTCGTTTTTATGGTGATTTACGTTTTAATGAAAATAGCCGCTCAGGGTTCAAATGCTGGTTTGAATATGTATGAGTATGCCGGTAAGGAAGACGCTGCTTATAATTACCCATTAATACTAAAATTGGTTAAGATGACGATTCATTATATGGAAGGTATTTTTTACAGCTTTTTGCCATTAGAGTTATTTTTATCGTGGACAGGTCTTATTATTGGAGCCTTTTCGAGTATCAGCTTAATCTTTTGTCTTATCTGGCGGAATACAAAATCATTTAATTCTAAGAAGTCTTTGCTGTTGGGTGGAGTGTTTTGGATATTATTTTTCTCAATTCATACATCTTTTAATACGTCCGTACGTACACAATATATAGCGACATTCGGAACTTCATGTATTATAAGTCTTTTATTATTTTCACCGCAGACAAAAACATTATTTAAAACTACATTTATTTGTATTGCAATCTATATTGGGATGCACCTGCTTTTGGGGAAACAAGTAGCGGCTTATTTTTCTCCTTCCAGTACTGATACAATTGCCTGTAATGCAAGAATATTAAAATCTTTTCCGATATCCGAAGAAAAAAGAGAGTATTTGAAAAAAGAATTGTGGTATGTGGATTTTGATGCTCTTACTGATTATGAGGATGTTATGTTTGTAGATAAAGGACCGTGGAAGAAAGTCAAGACTGAGCTTTTTCAACGATTGATTACTGAGAAATTTGTTGATAAGAATGAAAAACAGCCTTAAGGCAAGAAGAATAAATGCGAGAAGAAAATGCGAGGAAATAGGAATAATAATATAGAATTGCCCGGAGGATGGGAATTAAACATCGCCGAAAGTCGAGAGGAAATAGAAGCTATCCGGCCGGTTTGGGAAAAGTTGCAGAGCCTGGAAAGCTGCCCGACGGTAGATGCTGATATAGACAGGTATCTTACCGTGATGGATACGAAAAGCGATTCGGCAACGCCGTATATTATGGTTCTTTCTCTTAATCATAAGCCGGTCGCGATGGTTGTTGGCAAAATCGAAAAGCGGCAAATCGATATTAAATTCGGTTATAAGAATTTATTCAGACCAAAGCTTAAAAGTCTTGTAGTGACTTATGGTGGAATTTTAGGTGAGATTAATACCGGTACCGCCTCTTTAATAATCAGAGAATTGATGAAACAACTTAAATCTCGGAAAATTGATATGGTTTATTTCAATCGACCGAGAGAGGACTCCAAGATATTCAATCTTAGTCGAAAGCTTCCAGGATTTTTATGTCGTGACTATGTTCCGGTAATAGATACACACTGGCAAACAACGGTTGCAGATAGTAAAGAAGAGTTTAATAAAGCCTTATCACGAAATGAAAGACGTAATATTTCAAGGCATACTAAGCAGCTTGAACAAAAGGCTTCAGGTCAGGTTGAGTTGAAAACCTATCGCGGATTAGATAGACTGGATGAGTATATTTCAATAGCTTCCGAAATTTCAGCTATTACTTATCAGAAAATGATTACAGGTGGTTTTAATGATAGTAATATTATTCGTTCCTTATTGACAGATTCAGCGAAAAAAGACTGGCTTCGTGCTTATATATTATATGCGGGTTCGGAACCTGTCGCATTTGAATCAGGTTCAGTGTATCGCTCGACATATTTTGCGGAATACAGGGGATTTCATCCCGACTGGACATGCGGCAGTCCTGGTTCTGTATTATTGCTGAAAGTATTAGAGGAATTCAGCGATGACCAGAATATTAAAAAATATGATTATGGTTTTGGTGATGCGCCGTATAAACAACGATATGGACATGAAAAATGGGCCGAGGCACCGATTTATATTTTCGCTCCGAGAGTATATCCTGTGCTGATAAATATAATACGAACCTTTTTTGCATCGCTTAATATTTCGATTAAGCATATCCTTGGAAAATTAGGTTTCGTTGACAGGATCAAACGCAGTTGGAGAAAGCGGCTGGAACAAAAAGCTATAGAAAAACAAAAAAATAAATCCTTATCCGAAGCTTAATTAGAGGTAATTCAAAATATTAGCTGTGTGGTTAATCCTGATTATCATTCTTGTTATTTTTGTATATTATGGTATCCCATATATATACGGAAAATACGCAAAGAGAACGCTCAAAAACAAGGCAGTAAAATCGAGAGTGCTTGCATTAACATTCGATGATGGTCCCAGTGACAATTTAACTTTAGCTATTATGGATTTATTGGATAAATACAATGCTAAGGCTTCCTTTTTCCTGCTTGGACGAAATATTGCTGGAAGGGAAAATATAGTAAAACAAATTTCAGTAAGAGGGCATGACATATGTTCTCATGGTTTCGACCACTTGAATTATTTGAAAATATCTCCCTGGTGTTCAATTAAAGATATTAAAAAAGGCTGGGATGCAATCGATTCCGCTTTAGGAATTGATAAAGAAAAGTATTTGTTCAGGCCGCCTTATGGAAAATTGAACATAGTATCTCTCGCTTATTTATTATTGAAGAAGGTACATGTTGTTTATTGGACAGATGATTCTGGAGATTCCTGGAAAACAAAACCGAGCAGTGACAGAGTTGCAAAACTGATTGATAACTCACTCGGTGCAGTTATTTTAAATCATGATTTTAATCGTCGTGAGAAACAAACAGAGTCATGGGTACTCGAATCTGTCAGGCTTGCACTTGAAAAAGCTAAAGAAAAGAATATGAGTATTGTGACAGTATCACAATTAAATTAGAACCATCTTTTATGTTTGACAAAATTTCATATACTGATTAAATAAGAAAATAATTATGAACCATGTTTTTAGTATTATGTGAAAGTTTGGGATTTGTTGAATGAAGATAATCGAAGTTAAAGAACTTGAATTCGCCGCTGTTAAAGTAATCAAATTCGCTCGTTTTGGCGACCATAGAGGCTATTTTACAGAAAGCTATCGCAAAACCGATTTTCATAATCCCGAGACAATGGGCTTTATGAAGGACGTTGAATTCGTACAGTGCAACGAAAGCTTTTCAAAAACCGGCACTATTCGCGGCCTGCATTTTCAGTGGAATCCCTACATAGGCAAACTTGTACGCACACTTCGAGGACGAATGATTGACATGGTTCTCGATATAAGAAAAGGTTCTCCGACTTTCGGAAATATAATTCTATATGATATGCCGGCAGACAATGATATGAACTACGGCGAATGGATTTGGGTACCGCCGGGATTCGCGCACGGCAATATCTTTACTGAAGATACTATGATTCAATATTTTTGTTCAGGTCATTACAACCCGGCTTGCGAAGCAGGGATTTCTCCGCTTTCGAAAGATATTAGCTGGAATTTATGTCAGCCGGAACTCAAGAAGATATTCGATAAAATAGCACCTACTACGACATTAATTACCGACAAGGATAAAAACGGTTTTTCCGTCAGTCAGTGGAATGATAACGAAAATTCAATCCAGTTTGATTTTGGAAAACTGAAATAATAAAAAAGCTGTAGAGCCTGCCCGCCTTCGGTGGGTGCGAGATATTTACTATATAAATTCATCTTAATTGGATATAGCCATTAATTTATAATGGATGTCACCATCATAATTGTAAACTGGAATACCAGGGACCTTCTTCGGGACTGTCTTAATTCGGTTATTGAGCAGACGAAAAAAGTCGAATATGAAATTATCGTTGTCGATAACAATTCGGCAGATGATTCAGTTCAAATGGTCAAAGACGATTTTAAGCAAGTGGTTTTAGTGGAAAACACTGATAACCGAGGTTTTGCAGCCGCTAATAATCAGGCTATGAAAATCGCGAAAGGCAGATATGTATTACTGCTAAATAGTGATACTGTCGTATTGGATGGAGCAATCGAAAAAACAATAGATTTCGCGGATAAAAATTCGGAAGTAGGAGTGACAGGTTGCAAAGTGTTAAATCCTGACCGCTCATTGCAGCAAACCTGCTTTATGTACCCATCTGTTTTGAATATGTTTTTATCAAGTACTTATCTTTATAAAATATTTCCGAAAAACAAATTCTTTGGGCGAGAACAAATGACATGGTGGGACAGGAACGATACTCGCGAGGTTGACGTTGTCACCGGATGCTTCATGCTTGTCAGAAAAGACGCAATTGAAAAAGTCGGCTTGATGGATGAAGACTACTTCATATACGGCGAAGAAACAGACTGGTGTTTCAGGTTCAAAAAAAGCGGCTGGAAAATTATGTTTACTCCCGTTGGCCAGATTATTCATTATGGCGGCCAAAGCACATCACAGGTAAAAGCGGAAATGGTTTTGCAATTGCGAGGTAGTATACTTTTATTCATAAAAAAACATAAAGGCGTTTTGTCACACATATTGGCAAGATTCTTTGTTGCTTTGTTTTTCTTTTTGCGTGTTCCATATTGGTTCCTAAAGGGAATTACGCGAAAAGGACTTTGGCGAGAGTCGATACGAACAGCTACTGTTTACGCATCAGGTGGTTTTAACTGCCTGTTTAACTGGGAGAAACTATTAATCAAAAATCCTGTAGATAAGGGCATCTAATAAAATGAATTTTATGGATGGCAGCCTCATCCTGATTGTTTTTATCAGGAGGGGATGATAAACTCATATCAAACCATCCCCAAGCTTCGCTTGAGGCTGCCACCCTTAACAAGATAATGAATATTATTAGGAAATTTAAAAACATAATATTTCCAACAAAATGAATCATACCGATGAAATTAATGTGTTGTGTTTCGGCGGCGAGGACTGGTGGTATCATAATCGCGGGCATACCGATATGCAATTGATGCGCCGCTTTGCTAAAAAGGGGACTGTGCTTTACGTAAACTCAATTGTAATGCAGAAGTTGAATCTCGGCCATAGCAGAAAATTTGTTCAAAGACTGGTTCGAAAAGCGAAAAGTATTTTTACCGGCCTGAAAAAAACTGAGGAAGGCTTCTGGGTATATAGTCCTTTTTCTCTGCCGGTGCAGCACATTAAAATACTGAAACCTTTGAATGAAATGCTTTTAAGGTTACAAATCAAATATGTCACACGTAAAATTGGTCTTGTGTCACCTGTTGTCTGGGTTGCTTGTCCTCCAGCTTGTGATATGGCGATAAAGATGAAGAAGAAAAAGCTGGTTTATCAGCGAACTGATCGCTTCGAGGATTTTCCAAATGTTGATATCGAATTGATAAAGAGCTTCGACAGCAAGCTTAAGAAGAACGCTGATTTAACAATATATGTAAACGAGGCACTGTTTCAGGATGAAGCGGACCAATGCAGGAAGGCATCCTATCTCGATCATGGAGTGGATTTTGATATGTTTTCTGGTCCGGTAAAAAGCGATTCCGAACCTTCGGATTTAGTTTCAATTCCGAAGCCCAGATTAGGTTTTATCGGAAGTATAGATGATTGCAATCCTGATATAGATTTTTTGGGAAAGGTCTCTCAAATAATGCCCGATATCTCATTTGTAATGGTAGGCAGAGAGCAGATGGATTGTTCTGCTTTTAAGGGCCGGGAAAACGTCTGGATGCTTGGACAAAAGCAATACGAACTCGTTCCTGAATATGGGAAACGATTCGACGTTTTATTATTGCCGTTAAAGCAAACCAAATGGGCCGAAGCAGTTAATCCTCTGAAACTTAAAGAGTACCTGGCGATGGGAAAACCGGTAGTTAGTACGCCTTTTCCGGAATTAAAAAAATATAGTGATGTCGTATATACAGCGGATACTCCTGATGCATTTGCAGGATGTATACGAACGGCATTATCGGAAGATAATCCGGAATTAATCCGGAAAAGGCGTGAAAAAGTAAAGGATTCATCGTGGGACAGCAAGGCGGCGGCAGTACTTAAAAAACTATTCCCAAACGAGTTGTAATCAGGAATAGGATATTGGAGTGGTATGAAAAAGAAAAAGATATGCCTTGCCGCTTCCGGCGGAGGTCATTTAACAGAGTTATTGAGACTCTCGGATAGCTGGCAAAGTTATAGTACATTCTTCGTTACTACAGTTCCTGTTGTTCAGGATGAGCTTAAAGGTTCAGGTGAAGTGTATGTTGTCGGTGAATGTAACAGAAATAATATCGGACTTGTTTTTATTGTTCTATTAAGATGTATAAAAATAATTTTGAAAGAAAGACCAGACATTGTAATAAGTACGGGAGCAGCGGCGGGATGTATGATTTGCTTCCTTGCCAAAATTCTGGGAGCTAAAATTGTCTGGATAGATAGTATTACGAACGTGGAAAGAATTTCTCTTTCAGGTAGAATGGTCAGGTATATTGCGGACCTTTTTCTTGTGCAATGGCCTGAACTATTGTCGAAATATCGGAAAGTGGAATTTGCGGGAACACTAATATGATTTTTTTGGCCGTTGGAACACAATTTCCTTTTGATCGACTTGTAAAAGCACTGGATGAATGTCTGGATAGTGGAATAATCGATGAGGAAATTTTCGGCCAGATAGGCGAATCTTCCTATAAGCCGCGTAATTTTAAATCGATAGATTTCCTGGGTAAAAAAGAATTCGATAACGCTCTAATGGAAGCTTCTAAAGTAATTGGACACGCAGGGATTGGTATTATAAGAACCGCCTTGGAAAATAATAAACCTCTGCTTGTTATGCCAAGACTAAAAAAATATCATGAAGTTGTGCATGACCATCAGGTAGAGATTGCACGGAAATTTGAAAAGCTTGGTCATATACTGGTAGCTTATTCTGAACAGGAATTGTCAGCGAAAGCTCAGGAACTGAAACGTTTTGTACCAAATAGAAGAGAAGTTCAAATTGACTCTGTCGTCAGAAGAATTTCAGAGTTCCTTCAGCAGAATAATGAATCCCCAAACTAATACATTTTCAAAACAAAACATAAAAGTGCTTATTCTTGCCGGTGGATATGACTTTGGAAGGTGTGCTTTGGCTACAAGTTTACCTGTACCTTTATGGCCTCTCAATGGCCGAGCATCGATTGAGCACTTATTAGAGAATCTGGCAGATCAGGAGATAAAGCATGTTGTTATACTTCCCGGTCCAAATCAGTCCTTTTTCACTAAATCACTACAGATGGATAATCGTATTGAGATAGAGTATTTAGTTGAACCTTTACCAGTAGGAACGGCCGGGAGTATTCGCGAAGCTGGTAAAGATACAGATAAGTCATTATTTATATTATTACCGGCAAGCATGATATGTCCTCCTGATATTGATTTGCTGATAAATGAACATATAAAAGGCAACGCCGATTTGACAGTTGTTCTTGAGACAGTAAATTCAGACAATTGCGAAAGAGAAGGGCAAGCCTGCGGAATATTTATTTGCGAACGTTCTGTTTTGGAATTAATACCTCAAGGTGGTTATTCTGATATCAAGGAAGGATTAATTCCGAAAATGCTCCAGGCCGGAAGGAATGTACATGCAGTGACATTATCCCACCGGACAGGTAATTTCCGTGATTGCCGGGAATATCTTCAGGCAGTATCCAATAATATCGAAGGTATTGCAAAATTGAATAATACCGAACATTGTGAAAGTAATGATTTATATAATCTATGGACGGGAGCAGAAGTAAAAATCAACCCATCCGCGAGAATTGCTGGAAATGTTATTCTCATGGATAATGTTCATATTTCAGAAGGAGCGGTTGTAATCGGTCCGAGCGTAATCGGAAAGAATGTCACTGTAGGAAAAAACAGCGTTGTTGTGAATAGTATAGTTTGGGATAATTCAGTTATCAATTCAAATTGTTATGTCGAACATAGTATTCTGGATTATAACTCTCATCTATATTCTCATGCAAATATTACAGGAAATTGCATAGCATCCGGAACAAGAGAAACTGCAAAAGTTATAAGGGGTGATTTAAAGAACACCACAAAAAAAAGACATAAAACGTTACAACACATATCTGTGAGAATTAAATATGGATTTCATAAGATATTTGGAATGTGTACACAGAAAAACCTGAAATATCTTGCTCCATTATTGCTATCCATTGCTTTTTTATGGTCATATTGGGCGGGTATCAGAGACCTTTGGAATATATGGCTGCAAAGCGATGAATATTCTTCAGGCTTGCTGGTTCCTTTTATCGCCGGATATATTATATGGCTCAGGAGAAAGGAAATCTTGAGTGTACCTGTAAAGCCTTCGATTTGGGGTTTGTTCCTTTTTATATTAGCTCAGGCAATGAGATTATTCGGATTATTTTTTCTATTCGGTTCTGCAGAAAGAATCTCTATCGTTTTTAGTATTGCGGCGATAGTTTTACTTTTATTCGGTTGGAAACTATTAATGAAAGTGTCAACCGTAATTTTATTTTTATTTCTTATGCTTCCATGGCCAAACCGTATTCATGCGGCTGTGTCACTGCCTCTGCAGCAGGTTTCAACTGCTTCTGCGGTATTTTGTCTCGAAGTATTAGGTTTCGATATTCTACGTGAAGGAAATGTTATACATATTGGAAATGCGGTAGTTGCTGTCGCAGAAGCATGTAACGGCCTTAGAATGATTACTGCCTTTTTTGTAATTACAGGACTGGTAGCGCTGTTAGTCAATAGAACATGGTGGGAGAAACTTATTGTACTGATTTCAAGTGTGCCCGTGGCATTTTTATGTAACACTCTGAGATTGGCAATAACTGCAATAATATTTACATGGATTAAAGGTCCGTATTGGGAAAAAATATTTCATGATTTCGGTGGGTACGCCATGATGCCATTGGCACTTGGTTTTATTGTTGGAGAGCTTTGGCTTATTGACAAGCTGACAATAGTTCCTGAAGAGAAGAAAGAAATCATAATAGAAAGACAAAAAAGATAAGAAGTTATTGTATAAATAATTTTCGTATATAGTGAAAATCAAATTATAAAATAATTTGGGAGATAAACGAATGAACGATTTAGAAAAGCAAGATGATCAGATTTTAGAAAGTGATATTGTTAATATAGATGTCCCTGACGAATCTGAGACAGAAACGCCTAATTTTTTGGCAGGTGTATTACGACGCTGGCATATTGCATTATTGACATTTTTTGTGATTTGTCTTATTGGATTACCGGCAATCTGGTTATTGATTAAACCTGTTTATGTTGTAACCGGATCTATCAGAATCGCTCCGATCCTGGAAGATATTTTAACTTCTGCCAGGGATAGAGGAGATATTTCGGATTATCAGAGTTTTATGAATACACAGGTAGAAATGATTACCAGCACACAGGTTGTCGATAGGGTGGCAGATAATTTAAAAGATTCCAATCTTTCTTTCTTTCGAGTTAATTCAAATGGAGTAATTTCGAAAATCAAACAGAAGCTGGAAGGGACACAAATTAATCGTGAACCGGCATGGATATTAAAGCAGGCACTATTCAATGGGAGAATTAAAGTTGCTGCGCCTCGTGGTAAGGAATTAATAGAGATAAGCATGAAAAGAAGCGAGAGCGCCGAATCGATCAGGATTGTCAATTCTTTTATCAATGCTTTTATGACAGTAGGTGTTTCATATTCAACACAGGAAGAGGATAGAAATCTGGGAATTCTTCGTGACCAAAGGAAAGTTATTAATCAGGAGATTGAAGATTTAAGGCAAAGTATTTATATGATGGCAAAAGAATATGGGACAGAGAAGCTGGACTCAAGACAGAATTTGATGATGAGAAGGCTCGAAAGTCTGAATGCCGAATTAATACAGATAGAAAAGGGGAAAAATAATCTCGAAGCTCAGATTAAACTTCTTGAAAGAGATTCTGATGATCCGATTCCGCCTGACGAAGCAATGAAGATGAAAATGGAATATATAAATGGAGATAACTCTGTCGCGAAATTTGAAAAAGAAATCGCTGATTTGGAGCAAACTGTCATCATTGCGGAAAAAACACTGACTCCGCAGCATCCAGACTATATCCTGCAGACTGAATTACTCGAGTTATACAAGAAAAATCTCGAACATATGAAAACAGAAGTTGGATTAGAATTTGATAAGATACTCGAAGAAGAAAAAGAAAAATCCAATGTAGCAAAACTCGAAAAGACGAGAACATCATTAAAACATCTGGAAGAGTACGAATTGCGGCTTAAAGAAATGATTACAAGAGAAGATGGAGACGCAATAGAAATAGGGCGGCTCGGACTTGAAATTCAAAACAAACAGGAAGATCTGGCAATGAAGAAGGCATGGCTTGATACGATTCTCGAGAGAATACAGGACCTGGAATTACAGCAGAAACGACCTGCAAGAATTTCAGTGTGGCGAAATGCAGATATTGTTAATGTTGTGGATAAACGTGTAAAACTAACATTCGGAGTAATTCTTGGTGGATTGGCTTGCGGTGCGTGGCTGGCATTTTTGAGGGACCGTGCGGATAAGAAACTTCGTCTGCCTGAAGATGCCGCAAAACGTATAGGTATAAGAGTTATTGGAACAACAACAAGCATGTATGCTGTTAAGTCGTCACTTTTGCCTGAGCAGATAATTGATGATTACCAGACAATACGTGCCAATCTATCTTTAATTAACGGCCATGAAATACCTCATGTACTGGTCGTTACAAGCCCTTCGATGAGAGAAGGAAAGACTACTTTCTCGGTTAATCTGGCTACAAGTCTGGCAGAGGCGGGAAAGAAAGTACTTCTTATTGACGGTGACTTGAGAAAACCTGACGTTGGAAAACTTCTTAACCTTCCGAAAGATACAAAGGGAATTCAGGATGTACTAAGCGGAATACCTTTTGAACATGCAGTCCAGGCGATAACAACTTCGGGACTTGATGTACTGGCTGCTGATTTCTATGATCATAGTGATGGTTATGAGCTTTTAGCTAAGCCGCAAACCGCAGAACGTATAAGGAATATCAGTAACAAATATGATCATGTAATTATTGATACTCCTCCTGTTCTATATTTTCCTGATGCTATGATTTGGTCAAAAATGGCTAATGCTGCTGTATTGACAAGTTTTGCAGGACAAACAACATTGCCTGAATTAAAAGAAGCTAATGAAAGAATGCTTAAGGCTAATGCTAAAGTGCTGGGTTGTATTGTAAGCAGTGTTGAAGCTGAAAATAGTTATTATCACCATAGTGCCGCTTATTATGCACAAAATGCGAGAGCCAGACGAGCAAGAAAAAAAGCTTTGCTTTCATTTGAAAAACGTAAAGCAAAAGCAAAATAAATATTCTGTTTAATATGAATTTAATTATCATACATCGAAATAATGACCTGAAGGAAAGCGATTGCGAAGACTTTCTACGTTTTGCATGGTCCAGTAATCCATTAGCAAAATTAGTCTTTGATGGTTTTAGCAAATATTCTGCGGTACAGGCTGCAAAAACACTCTATGCTTTACCTCAGGACTGGTCTGTTTTAAATAAAGCATGTAAAGACAGGATAATCTCGTATGATAAAAATATTTCCATTCCTTCGAGTTTCATAGATGGAACTGGTCAGAAGATTGGAAAAAATAAATGGTTCGTTATTTCAAATGGAAGATTCTTCACGAAAATTAATCAAAATCTGCTTAATCGAGTTATGAATTATATAAAAGCAGACGTTGTATTGATAAATGCCGAGCCTGGTTTGCTTGGTGAACAGGAAAAGATTCGCATGACTGATCAGGGTAAAGTAGCTGGTTTTCGTCGTCTTTATTCTGATTCGACAAAGCTATGTCCTGTCCCTGATGACTGGCCTGCATTTCTTTTTGTAAAACCGGAATTATTTAAGAAGATATTAGTTGATAATTCTCTGCCGCTTTCATTTTCAGAAATAATTGAAATATGCAAATCCAATTCACTAAAATTATGTTCTCTTAATGCAGGCGGCGTAATGCTGGATATTGGAAAAGAAGATTGCCTGCTTGAGTTCAGTAAATGGATTATGAATCAGAAAAAAGATTCGGAACTTCGAAACACATATTCTGTAAAGATACCGGGTGACTCAAGATTGACGGGAAAAGTACTTCTTGGCAAAAATGTTCGTATTGGTGCGAAAGTACTTATAGCAGGTCCGGCTGTGATTGGTGATAATTCCGTTATTGAAGAAAACTCTTTAATTTATTCTTCAATTTTGGGTCCTAATGTTGTTGTAAATGCGAATCAGTCTGTTCAAAACAGAATTTGCAGTGAGCAAGATAAACTAAATGTTATAAATAAAAATAGTAATATTATACAATCGAACAGATTATCGCTTGTGCGAAGTTCTGAAGACTGTTTCCGAAACTGGCCAAAAATATCTTACCCAGGATTCCTAAAGAGAATAGCGGATATTGTTTTTGCTTTGATTGTCTTAACATTATTCGTTCCTTTGTTTCCTTTTATTGCTATTGCGATAAAATTAACGTCACCCGGCCCGGTATTTTATGGTGATAAGCGACAGGGTCTTCATGGTAAGAATTTTCGTTGTCTGAAATTCAGAACCATGATTACAGGAGCAAATGAGATACAACAGAAACTTCGTCATGTCAGCCAGGTTGATGGGCCGCAATTTAAAATGGAAGATGATCCTCGAATTAATTTTGTTGGCAGATTTTTGAGAGAAACATATATTGATGAAATACCTCAGTTTTTAAATGTTTTATTTGGGCAGATGAGTGTAGTGGGCCCGAGACCGTCACCTGAATCAGAAAATACATTATGCCCATCCTGGCGTGACGCGAGATTATCAGTCAGGCCTGGCATTACGGGATTATGGCAGTTATACAGAACTCGTGAGCCAATGAAAGATTTTCAGGAATGGATTTATTATGATACTGAATATGTTAAAAAACTGTCTGTGAAAATGGATTTTAAAGTATGCTTGAAAACAGCACAAAAAATGCTGGATACTTTTATCAACCAATTCTAAATGTTGGGAAATATAATAATTAATTTCATTAAGCTTATTACAAGTCTGAATATAAAAATAAAAAGGAGATCAACATGCCGCAAAGATATTTTAACTGGAAATTAGCCGTAGTACTTGTTATTGGTTGTACTGTATTGGCTATAACAGCTGTCGGTTTACGAAAATGGCGTAATGCGAACAGTGCCAAAAATGGCCTTATTCTTGGTAACAAGGCTTATGAGGAGCATGATTGGGAAGAAGCCGCCAAGTCGCTTGGCCGTTATATCGCTATTAACCAGAATGATGTGGAAGTATTGAAGAAGTATGCAGATGCCCAGCTTAAAATACGACCTTCGAGCGGTAATCACATTAAACAGGCGGCCGAGACTTATCGAATTGTATTAAGAATCGAGCCGGATAATTTCGAAGTGGCAGAACAGCTAACTGAACTTTATTTTCTTTTAAGAGATTACAGTACTGCGGAATTGATTGCAGGCAGGCAGCTTGAAACTAATCCAAATCCGGAGTTGAGTCGATTGCATGCCATTTCCCTTACATATCAACGAAAGTTTAAAGAAGCTGCAGACGAATTGAAGGAACTCTGCTCAAAATATCCTGATCAAATACTTGCTTTTGAGACAACAGGACAACTTGCAGAGCAGCATCCAGAAGAATTCACAGAGCCTGCTTCTTATTGGTATGATGAAGCAGTTAAAAACAATCCATCCTCTGCCTTGGCTTATATTGTGCGTGCAGGTTATTATCGCAGGAATAAAGAAAATAATTCAGCTATATCACAACTGGAAGAAGCTGAGAAACAGGAATTATCAAAATCTGAAGTCAGTCTAAGACTTGCTATGGAATATATTAATTTGAATCTTCTTGATAAAGCTGAAAAGATTCTTGATAAAGTCAGGGAGATGTCACCGGGAGATCAGGGACTTTGGCAAATGTTGGCTCAAACCGCATTAATGTCAAAATCAAAAGAAAAAATGTTAGAAACCGCACAGTCAGGTTTAAAGGAGCTTTCTACTCAGCCATGGGACTTCATACCAATAGCTTCAGAGTTATTTATCCGTGCAGGAGAATTCGAAAAGGCAGAACACTATATATCTCAGTTGAAAGAAAAGAACTTCGAGCCATCGAGTATATCATATCTTGAGGGTCTTTTATCAGCAGAGAAAGGAGATTTTCTCAACGCGTCTAAACTTTGGGAATATTCAATTGAATCGGGAAATAATTCCACAAGAGTAAGGCTGGAATTGGCGTCTGCACAGTTAAAATCAGGAAATACTCAGTCAGCGATAAATAATCTTGATAAACTTGTTGAAGAGAGACCAGATTCTTTTGAAGGTTTATTAATGCTGGCGAAAGTATTGGTTCAAACTGGAAACTGGGTTGAAGCCTTGGAATATGCTCAAAAAGCAATACAGCTTGCTCCGGAAAATCAAGAAGCTCTTTTATTACAAATACAGGCTCAAATACAAATAGTGGGCTCGAGTTCAGAAATCTCGCAAAATTTACAAAATATTGAGAAGAATTTAACCATGTTGGATTCTGAAGGTACCAGTTCCGTTGAGACTGGACTTCTTCGATATCAGATTGAAATGCGCAAAGGTAATTATACAAAAGCTCAAGAAATCCTTAATCAGCTAAAACAGAAATATCCATCGCAGGTTAATGTTTATCAGGCAGAAGCTGAATTGTATGCCGCTCAGGAAAAGATAGATGAAGCGATAACGATATTGCGGCAGACTATAGAGAAATTTCCCGAAGCTTCAGGGCCTGTAAAATATCTTGCCGCTTTGCTGGATACACAGGGTAAAAAAGATGCCTGTATTGAAGTAATTACACAAGCGTTGAATCGTATTGAAGAACAGTCTGTCCAGCGAGATTTGAATTTGCTTCTTGCAGCTTTTTATAACCGTTGGAATCAAAAAGATAAAGCATACGAACAACTTGAGATGATAGCAAGAAAGTTTCCGAATGATATCACAATTAAACGGAACCTTCTATCATGTGAGCAGGTTATTGAAAAATCTGCAAAAGCTCAGCAACTTGTAGATGAAATTAAGAAACTTGAAGGAGATGACGGCTGGCAATGGAGGTACGAGCAGGCAAGAATCTGGTATCTTTCGGATAGTTTCAAGGAGTATTATACCCAGATTGTTACTCTTATCCAGAAAAATATATTTGAAAATCCTTCTGACCAGGGAAGCCGCTTATTATTAGCAAAGACTTATGAAAAAGCCGGGGAACTTCAACTGGCAATTACAACGTATCGTGAAGCACTGAACAGGACACCGGGGAGTGTCCAGTTATTAACTACTCTGGTATCGGCACTATATAAGATTAAAGAATATGACCAGGCAGAAGAACTGCTCAAACGTGTTCCGCAACAGTCTCTTCAGGATCCTCAGCTTCAGAGATTACAATTTCAAAGTTATCTCAGGCAGGGACAATTTGAGTCAGCTTCTGATATTTTGCAGGATTATGTTGGCAATGATCCTAATAATCATGAAGCCAGTCTTGCTCTTGCTTTGCTTGATATGCAGCAGGGTAAATATACAGAAGCCGGCCAGCGTTTAAGTAAACTTAGAGTAAATGATCCATGTTCGCTTCCGATAGCATCAGCACAAATACAACTGAATCTCAAACTTAACGAGTCTCAGCAAGCATTACAAGTTTGTGATGAACTTGTGAATAATCTTAAAAATTCTTCTGCATATATCCTTCGTGCGAGAACATATGCCGCTTTGAATCAAAAAGAAAATAGTCTTAAGGACCTTGATAGTGCGATTTCTATTGAGCCTGGAAATGCGCAGGTCTGGATGGCAAGAAGTGACTTCTTTGTTGCTTCAGGTGATAAGGAGAAAGCTCTTGATGATATAAGAAAAGCGTTGTCACTGGATTCTGAAAATGCACAAATCCAAAAACGTACTATTACTCTACTATTAACATCTAACCGGCCTGATATGATTAGTGAGGGTAAAAATATTATTGAGCAGGCCTTAAAAAAGAATCCTGAAGATGTTGATTTACGTCAGTATAAAGCTAATTTGTTATTTTCAGAAGGAACTGCACCAGCAATTGAAAATGCCAGACAGATTCTACAAGAGATAATCCATAATAATCCGGAATATAGCCAAGCGTGGCTGCTTCTTGGTGAAATTATGATGAAAAAAGAACAGGCTGGAACAGCTATGGATTATGCCTCTCGCGGACTTGCTTATAAACCTAACGATGAGGATTTACTGTTTCTCAAAGCTCGCGCAGAAGCTGTAAGGTCACCTGTCCTTGCAGTTCCTACTCTGAAAGTTCTTTGTGATTTGAATCCGAATAATGTCGAAGCGGTTTCTTTTCTCGCTAATACTTATGTTAATACAAATGAACCAGCCAAAGCTGTAAGTTTTCTTCAGAATATTCTTACTAAGTGTAATGAATCCAATACAAGAGCATACAATGTTTCGCTCGCTGCCGCGTTGTATAAAGCAGGCAGCAAGGAAGATGCTCTCAATAAATTCAATTCACTTATGACAGAAAATTCACAGGATCCGGCTCCATTATTAGCACAGGTGTACTTGTTAAGAGATGACAAGCTCTGGAGTGAGCTTCAGGCCAAAACGCTTGACTGGTATCAACAGCATCCGGAAAACAGCCATGCTTTAATTACCATTGCCGGGAATCTTATTTCGAATGAATCGGTAGAAGCAAAAAAAATTGCCGAAGAACTATTGCGTGCAGTTATAAAAAATAATCCTGAAAATACTCAATCGCTTTATTCTTTAGCTATTCTTTTTAGCATGACAGGTCGTTCAGACGAAGCGGCGGATATATATAGAAAGCTTCTTGATATTGATCCTGAAAATGTAGTAGCTATTAATAACCTTGCCTGGATAATGTGCGAAAATCAGGGACAGCCCCAGCAGGCGCTTGAACTGGCGCAGAAAGGATTAAAACAGGCACCGGATTATATAGACCTTATCGATACTCGCGGCATGATTTATTTTAGATTGGGAAAATTTCAGGAAGCCGTACACGATTTCAGCAGGTGTATCGAGTTGTACCCTGAATCATCACCGCAGTCTGTCGCGTCGCGTTTTCATTTAGCCAAAGCCTACGCTGGTTTGAAGAATAATGTAAGAGCAATAGGGTATTTAAAAGATGTTCTTAATTCGAAAGAGCAGATTGGAGGCTTGACGGCCAAAGAAATTGCTGAAGCACAGAGTTTATTAACACAGCTACAGGAGGAGATTTAGATGATGCAGTTACCTGACTCACAAGCTGGAAATATTAATACAGAAAGTCGTAGCGAGCCGGTTTCTAATCTTTTACTTCTTGACGGAAGGCAGTGGTCGTATGTGCAGAGTCGCTATAACCTGACACCTCGCGAAAGAGAAATAGCCGAGTTGATTTGCCAGGGATTGAGAAGCTGCAACATCGCAAGAAATCTGCGTATCAAAAACGGGACGGTAAAAACTCACACACGCAATATCTACCGAAAAGTTCGGGTCAAAAGTAAAATCGCTATGCTCTTAAGATTTGTCAGTGACACCAGAGAGCTTTCTGTATCATAAAATTAACATAATCTTTTAAAATGTCATTGCGGGGAGTCCCCCTGGGTACATCGAAGAAATCTTCATTATATTAGTTAGAGTACATTTCTTTAACATAATTCATACACACAATTCATACACACAATTCATCTCGTAATTTTAAGGTTCGGCAAAGCCTTCTGCAAATCTTCTACTTGTTCATCTGTGATGTTATCGCACATTTCCAACCATAAACGCTGTAGGTTCGGAAGACTTTTAACAGGTTCCAGGTCAGATATTTTAGTACCGGTGATAATCAGCTTTTCCAGGTTTGTTAAGCCCTTTATTGCCTCAAGATCAGAAATCTCAGTATGACCGACATGTAGAAATTTAAGTTTTGTCAGGTTTTTGATAGGTCCAAGATCGCATACTTCTGTACTATCCAGGCAAAGCGTTTCAAGATTAGTAAGAGACGAAAGCGGCTTTATATTTTTAACAGGCACCTGACCAAACGTAAGAGTATGAAGAGAATGGAGTTTCTTAAGCGGGTTCAAATCGATTGAGAATCTATCGGCCAGATCAATAAAACCGAACTTCGTCGCAAATTTCATCCACTTTGGTATATTCCTATCCGGGTACGCGATATTATTTAGATGCAGGCTTTGAAGGTTCGTAAATTTCTCAAAAATTTTAATATCTGTAAGTTCTAACCAAACACTTCTTTTTTTTCCATTAATTGTTACAATTTTTGGGAGTTGTACGGGCGACCTAAACATATCAAATTCAAATTCCGTAAAGAGAGTGAAATCTTCGTCAGTTAGTTCGTTCGGGTCTTTATTTAGTTGTGCCGCCACTTCAGCACGAATTACAGCCTCGCTGGCCGGATCAGGTTTTTGTTCCTGAGTACGCAGAATAAAAATCAAAACAGCTATTATTAAGAGAGGAATTAGAACAGTCGTAATTATGTATTTTCGACGAAATGGTTTCTTTTTAATTGTTATATTCATTTTCATCTCCTAATTTCAAGGTTTGGCAGAGCCTTTTGTAAATCATCAATCTGCTCATCAGTTATATTAGGGCAACGGGATATATTAAGTTCTTTAAGATTTTTGAGTTTCTTCAGAGGCTCAAGATCACAAACCTGAGTTAACATCAGTGAGAGATTTTCAAGTTTGCTCAATTTTGCAAGCGGCTCAATATTGTTAATATTTGAAGAAGTAAAATTTATCTTCTTAAGATTTGTCAGGTTCTCAATAGGTTTTAAGTCAATGTAGAATCTATCGGTCAAATCAATAATGCCGTAACGGGCTAAAAACTTCATCCATTTCGGAATATTTTCTTGAGAGGATCTTACACCGACAAATCCAAGTTCCTGAAGATTAACAAATTTTTCAA
>JAFGPS010000135.1 GCA_016936075.1 Sedimentisphaerales bacterium
AAAAACATTCTTGAATAAATATGTCAAATACAGAAATAAACAAACTCAACAAAAATGAAACTTATTTAATGGAAACGGCACTAGTATTATTATGGTAAAGCTGTAGACTTTGATCTGCTAAAAATAATTCCTCCTTAGCAAATGTATATTTAGAGCAAAATATTAAAAAGCAACATATAAGAATTGTATAGGTTTTTATAGCTATAGATTTCATAAATAATCCTTTTAATCAACGATTATAATTATCAAAGGATATCGTGATATTTATCGTACATATATGTAGATATACTTATGTAGATATACTTAGTATTATATCATAATCCAAAACTTTTCCCTCCCACGCTCTTATAACTTTACCATCTTTTAGCAAAGCAACAGCAGGAGTTGTTACAAACCATTCTTTCACATCATTCAATTTGCCAAGTGTACATGGTGAGTTTTCACTTATTGGTGTGTGACCGTAAGGAGGAACGGCTATAAACGCTATCTGCATGAAATCTTCATTACCTGCCAAATCTCTGGCAATTTGTTCATATTCAGGAATCGCTCTGCCGCAATCCGGACAATCATAATGATAAAGCAAAATCAGCCATGTACCTTTTTTCAAAGTATCAGCTATATCTATATGCTCTAAAATTGGAAGTTCCTTACCAATCCAGATTTCCGGCTCTAAAACCTCATATTTGGAAGTAACTATAGCTGGCTCATTCAAAGCCAGAATTGGAGTAGTGATACCAAGAATCAGAATTCCTAAAAACAATGTAATAGCAAAATGCGGCACAGATGGCAATGGACGAACAAACTCATTTGTAAGTAATTTTAAAGATTTTCGCTTTTGAGGTAATGCCAGGAAAGCCAGGAGTAATGACAATAATGCTCTGGGTAAAGAAAATATTGATTTTAGAGAAAATTGCGGCTTGAATACCAGCAAAGCTATTACAGCAGGCAAATCAACCGCAAACAGAGTCATCCAAGGATTTACATGCACCTGTCCAAAACAGCCGCAGGAGGCATAGCCTGTTATGCCTTTATATAAGGTTATTATTGAAAACATCGAAAACAAACCCAATGTTGCAAGCCAAGCGGTTTTGTTGAATAATCCCGAAACTAACCAGATACCCATAGCAAGCTCAAATTCTACAATCATGATATGAAACCACCTGCTCGACCATATATTATTATCGGCAAGAGGTTCATTTATCAATTGCCATCCTTTTAGTACAGCGGCTGTCAAAAGCAATACACCGAGTACCCTTAAAAGCATGTTATTTGCTAATTTCATTTTCCGATACCCTTTCCTCAACGTCCATTATTTCAGATAAACTTTCGATTACCTTATCAATCAGAACGTTGAATTCCTCGCAGGGACAATTTTCAGATATTGTGAATAAGCGGAAAATATACTCTTTAATATTTTCAGCTTCGTTGACTTCATTCTGCAATAGAGCTAATAAATCGGCTTTGTTTTCTGATTCAATATTTGTTTGTTCATTTGCGATATAAAACCATATAAGCGTTCTTGTATTTGTTAAGTATGTGCTTGCGTGAAGGGAATATATCAATAAGTTGGAATCGACTGAATTTTGAGATTTACGAGCCTGCTCGAATTTCTCTATCAACGTCTGGAATGCTTCCCGGCCTGTAAATATACCTTTTCCTTCGCTCGGATTATTATCCAATGATTTTATTGAAGGTATATTCTTTATTAACCAGTTTCTATCAAAATCATACTCTGAAGCAACTCTTAAAAGTGAATCATACGTAAGAACTGTAAATTGATTATTCGATGTCTGAGGATATCTAAATTGCCATAAACTATCTGATGTAAATAGAAGTTCAGGATAATCCGTTTCTATATCTTCTTGTACCAAAGCTTCTTTGAGTTGGAAAATCAGAGGAAACTCCTTTGTAAACCAGTCTCTTTTCTGCTCAATCCATTGTTCAAAGTCGATTTTTTCGAGATCGAGAGGTCCCGAATTAGCCGTGAACCAAAGGTCTGATACATCGAAAGAATCCGATATAGCTTCGATTTTTGCTATTGTTGTCTTAAGTTCATATCCGGTTGCCCATGCCGTCAATTTTGCGGTATCACATAATGAAGGTTCCTTTGGTGCGGATTTGGCAGTAATTTCGGATTTGTATCCGGCTGATACTTCCACCGAGCCAATCTGGGAGGCAAACTGAACAGAGCCTTCGGCTACAATTAGAGTTGTGCTGGTATCCATTGCTATAATATCGAATGTTGTGCCTGTTATAACAGCTTGGCCGTGAGCGGATTCTACAACAAAGGGATTTCCATCATGCTCAACATGAGCATATATCTGGCCGGAAGCAAGATTTACAACACAACCAATATGTTCGTTGGAAGTTAAGGGCTTTATTGAAAGGGTAGTATTTTCATTCATTATCAGGCGGTGCTTGTCATTGATAATCAAGGTTTTTAACTGATTAGTCGAAGCTATTTCTTGACCGCTTGATATAGATAGATTATTTCCCCCCGAAACTTCCTCTATTTTAACAGTAGATGCGGACACAGATACAAATTGCCCGGAAGCGAGATTCTCCGGCGTAATTTGTGGTTTTGAGTGATTTGTAAATATTATCCAAAATAATGATATGCCGATAAGTATACACGCGGCAACAGCGGAGACCTTGGTAAACAGGCGTATTCTTCTCAATCTTTCTGTGCGTTTCGCAGCTCTTTTTTCATCAACATTTTTGAAAGCCTGAGCAAATATCTCTCTGTTTTCTTCAACGAAATCTAATGTAAATTTATATTCTTCGTAGTCCTTGGAGCACCTTTTGCAATTTGCAAGGTGAGTCTCTATCTGATTAGCCAAATTAGGATCTTCAGATAATTCGCTTAAATTGCCCATAATATAAGCAGGCAACAAATATTCAACTTTTTTGCATTTCATCTTTTAACCTTAAATATAATTCTTGAAGGAAAACTTTCCCCTTCTATATATATAGACGTAAAAAAGTGGGGCAATTCAAGATTTGGAAATGAAAATATTTTTTATGAATACGGTAAGTTTTATGCTAATCCCTTTTGATTGCAGGAGTTACGATTTTAATAATTTTTTAAGAATTTTCATGCCTTCATAGCATCGCTCATAAAATACTTGAACAGGACAATTAGCTTTTTGAGCAGCTTGCTCATAGCTGTGTTTCTCAATTAAAATTAATTCCGCGGCTTCTTTTGTTTTTGGTGGTAATTTAGAAATGATGTTTTCCACTTCTTCCGCTATTTCTTTTAAATCAAAACTGATAATTTGCTTTATATCGCATATATTGTCAGCAAGTTTCGGATTTAATTGCACAAATTGCGGCTTTTTCTTCTTCACACGATAATAATCTGCCACTATTGCTCTGGCTATACTGTTAAGGTATGCTTTGTGATTTTTGATGCTATTTTCCTTGCTTTTAGATTGGTAGAACTTTAAGAAGGCCTGCTGTGCCAAATCCTCTGCATCGGCTGGATTTCTTACGTTTGCGGTAATATATCGCTTGATTTCCGTATAATATTTGCTGTTTTCCACTT
>JAFGPS010000136.1 GCA_016936075.1 Sedimentisphaerales bacterium
ATTCTATCATCCAGTGGATTAAGTTTCATAACTCACTCCTTGTCTATTATTAGTTATGTTAGTTGTTATTTTTTATAAACATTATTTATAGTAAAATTAAAATAATTTTCACGAAACGGATTACATCATACCCATACCGCCCATGCCTGGCATTCCGCCCATGCCACCCATTCCTGGCATGCCGCCCATACCCATTCCTGGATCCATTCCACCAGGAGGCATTTGCATATCATCATTTTCTTTTGGTTTTTCTGAAACAACACAATCAGTTGTTAGTAGTAAACCAGCTATGCTAACTGCGTTTTGCATTGCAATTCTTGTTACTTTTGCAGGATCGATTACACCGGCCTCAATCAGGTCTTCGTATTTATCAGTGTTTGCATTATATCCAAAGCCGCCTTTACCTTCTGCGATTTTATTTACAACAAGGTTCGGAGTTGCACCTGCGTTTTCAGCGATATAGTAGCAGGGCATTGTCAGAGCTTTTGCAAGAATATTTGCACCAGTTTGCTCGTCACCTTCGAGTTTTAATTTCCTGACTGCTTCGACACAACGGATAAGAGCGACTCCGCCACCGGGAACTATGCCTTCTTCGATAGCAGCTCTTGTTGCGTGAAGTGCATCTTCGATTCTTGCTTTGATTTCTTTCATTTCGGCTTCACTTGCAGCGCCAACGTTGATTTGTGCTACGCCGCCGGTTAATTTTGCAAGTCTTTCCTGAAGTTTTTCACGATCATAGTCGCTTGTTGTAATTTTAACTTCATCCTTAATTTGATTAATTCTTGCATTAATATCTTCCTGGCTGCCTGCTCCTTCGATAATGATTGTCTTATCGTTATCGATAGTTACTTTTTTGGCTTGTCCAAGCTGCTTGATTCCGATATTTGTAACATCAATACCGAGGTCTTTGAATACTGGTTCGGCTCCGGTCAATACTGCGATATCCTGAAGCATTGCTTTTCTTCTATCGCCGTAGCCGGGAGCTTTTACTGCCGCGACTTCAATTATGCCTTTAAGCTTATTGACTACAAGAGTAGCAAGTGCTTCGCTTTCTACATCTTCAGCGATAATCAAAAGAGGTTTTTTAGCTTTTGCAACTTTTTCCAGTAAAGGAATCAGTTTTGTTACGCTGCTGATTTTATCTTCGTGAATGAGAATAAAAGGTTTTTTAAGTTCACAAACCATATTTTCTTTATCTGTCGCGAAATGCGGAGATAGATAGCCGCGATCAAACTGCATACCTTCGACGAAATCTATGGTTGTCTCGAAGCTCTTTCCTTCTTCAACAGAAATAACGCCGTCTATACCGACTTTTTGGAATGCTTCGGCCATTTTTTTGCCTATTTCCACATCATTATTAGCTGAAATAGAAGCGATATTTATAATGTCATCTGCTTTTGTAATATCGATTGGTTTAGCAAGCTTCATTAGCTGTTCTGCAACAGCTTTAGCGGCTTTTTGCATACCGCGATTAAGAGCCATTGAGTCAGCTCCAGCGACGAGGTTTTTGCATGCTTCTTTGAAAATTGCTTCAGTTAAAACTGTAGCTGTTGTCGTACCATCACCGGCTATTTTTGAGGTTTTACTCGCTGCTTCTTTAACTAATTTAGCACCGAGGTTCTCATTTTTGTTAATAAGGTCAACTTCTTCAGCAACTGTTACGCCATCCTTTGTTACAGTAGGACCGCCCCAGCCTTTATCGATTACTGCATTTCGACCTCGAGGGCCAAGGGTTACTCTTACGGCCGCTGCGAGCTTTTCAACTCCTGCAAGCAGACTGGCTCGTGCTTCTGACTCAAATGCCAATTCTTTGACTGCCATAATTATTTGCCTCCTTAAATATTCAGGCTTATAAAAGTTTATATTGTTATTTTTTGCATAATTTATACTATATCAGCAAATAATATACCAGTAATTACTTTGAGAGCTATGTCTTTTTGGTTAATATCTTTAACGGTAGTGTTGACATGTACTTAAGAAGAATAAAATTTGAAATACGGTATTTCTTGGCAACTTTTAGAATCTGTCGGAATGCCATTTTTGACAAATATCAGGTTTAATCTCAGCCAACTTGACAGGTTAAAAAATATATAAAATCTAAATCATTCGTAACATCTTGCCTACAAAGAGATTAAGTAAATTGCCGAGCAGATAAGCAAGAAATATTGAATAATATAGAGTTTTTTATCAACATTCATCAACTCTCGTGCGCCATTGTTTATAAATAGAGATTCCATATTTTAAAAATGAATTAGTAAATTATTTGATAATAAATAGCTGGGAAAATGACTGAGAAAAGATGGGAAACATTGAAAAATCGCGATTTTTAATGTTACAAAAATGTGAAAATATGGACTATATAGAAAGGAGGCTGAATATGTTTCTCAAATTCATGGATGATTGGTAAAGAAATTGTTTTAAATTGATCTTTATGGATGGATGCATTTAGTATCTTATAGAGAATTTATTTAACAAACTTTATAAATGGAGAAAATATGAAATACATTAAATCAAAAAAATGGACTTTCTTATGTTTCGTTTTATGCGCAATAGCAGGAAGTTTAATAATTTTCCCTGCCCAAGGAGAGAAACGACTTCTAAATGAAGACGAGATGTCTGAAATTATTGGTGCTTATCCTGCTTGTGCAAGGTGTGAAGATTTCTGTGTATCTTATGGTTCAAGTGAATCTTGTATAGAAGGTGGAGGTGATGGTTGTGAAACCAATTGGCCATTATGCGAAGCATCATACTGGTCCGCTACTAATACCGGTTCTGTTACAATATACAGATGCAGATTAGATCCTTCAGAGGGTACTATAAATTGTGAAGAAATTGAAGGAACAGGAACTCCCCCAACATGCAACAGTGTATCAGCCTGTGTATGTATGTGGCAAACAGAATATTGGGATTGGCGATGCAAGGATCATGATTATGGTGATAAATCAAGCTGGGGTAATTGTGTTCCTGATTAATAATATTTAAATAATCGAAAAAGTAAACGAGCTTAGATTAATATTATTAAATATTACAAATTAGTAAATCCGGTTGTTTAACTTATATTTATATTAAGTTAAACAACCGGATATTTTAAGATATGATTTAATTTAGAATTGGAGAGAAAATGTGCAAATACAATAGTATAACTACGTTCTTTATGAAATCAAATTATATAAAATATTGGGCTATTATATATAGTTTAATATTGATTGTGTTTTTTACATCGGGTTTAAAAGTCCAAGCAGAGAATATCCCAAGCTATACTGATATTAAAGGTGCTATTGAGACTGCTTATCTTACTCGTTCTGACTTTCTTCTCAACGCCAAAGGTATTGCTAATATCACACTATCTCGAGAAGAAACATCTCCAGGAAAAGCTAAAACAATTGAAGAAGATATCTCAAATAAACTCGGATTCAGTCAGGACTCATTTAAAACTTCAGGAAATGGTATATGGTCTGTTGAATGGTACCAAAAAGGTTCAAAACGACGTTATGATATCGAAGTTCCTTCTTCTGAAGAAAGTTCCATAGAAAGACCATTTCTTCTTCCACAAAAGAAGAACTTTGCTATAGATCCAGAAAAAAGTATTTATTATGATATACTTGGTGAAAATGCATACATTAACAAATCACCTCGTGAAATGGCCAATCCACTGAGTTTACTAAATAATTTTGATATTAGTAAATTGTATAAATTTAGCGATTGCAGTTTACCAGAATTGTTTTACAGATTAGATAATATAGATAAGACTGAATGGCAATACCAAATCACTGAAGATAAAATTGAAGCAACACATTGTATAAAGATAGAAATAGTGGTTAAAAAAATGGCACGCTATAATTTTTGGATTGTACCAGAATTATCGTATTCACTTATCAAAGGGCAGCTATTTCTAACGATACAAGGAGTAGAAAAACTTGCCGAAAGCTATGAAGCCAAATATGAAAAATCAAAATCAGAAGAAATATGGTTATTGAGTGACCTTAAAGTTGAGTACAATCAGGATCGTTCGTTTAATGAAAAAATGGAAGTTCAACTTACAAATACCGAAATTGGAATCGAAATACCAGATGAAACATTCACTTTTGAAGGATTAGGCGTACCTTTGGGTACCAAAGTCCTTGACAAATCTCTTGGTGGACAGCCGCTCGAGTATTATTATGGTTCATTCCCAATTGGTAAGGTGGATAATTTTGCTGAAAATATCCTTAAACAACAAAACGATAAAAAACAAGAAAATGTCTTAGAAGAAACCGTTGAAGAACAACTACCTGTTGAGGTACAATCCAATACAGATTCTATTGAAAAAAATACTTTGGGAGCTATAAACAGTGATCCTAAAAAGGGATACTTATGGATTCTATTTGGAACTCTCATAATATCAGGAATAGTTGTTATTTCATTTTTCATGCGCAAAACAAATATTTCCACTAAGATAAAGGAGTAATCTTAATGAGAAACTGGAAACATTTATTAATAATATTGATTCTTAATGTAGTTAGTCTGACTATACCCAATTCAGTACTATTTGCTGGAACAAATACAATAATAATTGATCAAAATAGTTTATTACCTGGAGGTAATGTTACCTGCGGTAGTCAATGTCTTTATCTTTTTTGTAAACTTAAAGGTATATCTATAAATATTGATGATTTACTTAAAACAGTCCCTCATCACCAGGATGGAGCTTCAATGCTTAATCTTAAAAAAGCCGCTGAGAGTTTGGGTTTAACAAGTAATGGTTACAAAGTCGATTTCGATGGTTTGAAAAAGCTTCCTCTGCCAGCAATTATTCATCTAAATGAATCTCATTATCTGCTTCTTCTTGAGGTGGGGAAGAATAAAGTAAAATTAGCAGATACCTCAACAAGAAGTGTATTTGAAACAGGAAGAAAAGAATTTATTAATGAGTGGAGCGGTTATGTACTTACACTTGAGATACCTGATAATTCAGATATCATAAAGCTTTCCGAAAAAGGTGAAACAATTTATATACAAAAACCGATTTGGGATTTGGGTAAAAGCCCAAGCGGAAAAACATATAACCATTCTTTTACATTAATTAATGCAGGGAAAGAGCCTTTGGAAATACTCGATGTAAAGACGAGTTGTGGATGTACTGTACCTGAATATACCAAAAGTCCCATTCCTCCTGGAAGTAAATCTGAATTAAATGTAACAATGTATTCTGAAGGTAGGTCGGGTCCATATTCAGGCCAAATCATTGTTAAAACAAATAGCAAAGATTATCCACTGCTCACAATGGATATCAAAGCTGAATTCAAACTTTACCAGGGAAACATTTCTGTATTCCCTCAGAATATCGTCTGGGAAGAGATTTTAAAAGGAAAAGAAGTTTCTCAAAAGGTCAAAGTATTAAGACATGGAGAAGATCCTTTAAATTTTATCAGGGCTACTTGTGATATTCCTAATATTAAAGTAAATATTATTGAAAATGCCAAACGAGCAAATTTAGAATCTAATAAATATGTTGAACTTGATTTGGTAGTAAGTAATAAAATGCCAATAGGTGAATTTCATGGTTTCCTTGAGATAGAAACTAAACATTCCAAATATCCTACAATTAAAATCTCTATTGAAGGTAACGTTGGAACTGGAATCCATGCTGAACCACGAGTTATTTTTTTGAGTTTGAAAAATAATACAAATAAACGATCAATCACCTTAAAAAGTGAAATAGACGAACCATTCAAAATAATTAACACATCCCTAAATCCTACAGATTTCCCAGGTAAAGTAACTTATTCAAAGATTAATGATTCACAATGGGAGATAAATTTTGAAGTTAATGGTCCATTATCAAAAGGAATAATGAATGGAAGCATCGTTATAAATACAGATATTGATGATACGCCGCAAATTACAATTCCAGTAACAATTACACAATAGTAGAAAAAATCGTCAAATTAAAAGTGTCTTTCAGGTATAATAGAATTAATCTTGATTTTGATATATTCTTCTGATTGATTATTTATTTTGGATAAGCCAAAAATGGGAAATTTATCTAAAATCAAGAATATTTAGGGATTTTTTAATAATTTTCATAAAAAAACAAAAAAAAACTGTTACATTTTGTTGATTTATACGTCCTTATATATGTAATCTATATGAATAGAGATGGTTCGTCTATAAATAATATTACGAATCTTAATTTGGAGGCCATAAGAATGGCAAAAAAAACTATTATTTGGCTTGCAGCGAGTTTTGTTCTGTGCAGTTCATTCGGCGGAACAATATACGCCCAGAATGAGCAGTGGCTGCAATATCACTCTGCCCGGGAACTGAATTTGGTGGGAATCAGTTCAACCACGAAATTATTGGAACTCAGTGATAAACAACCTACCGATGTTGACTTGCCTAAGTTCACAGGAGATAGCCAGTATTTCACTAAGTGGATGACTCCAATGGTTGAAAAGGGATTTCTTTGGATCGCACTGGATAGAAGCCATAAGTTAGGAATGTATGATATTCTTTATATTGACTCTAATGGTGACGGCCAGCTTGCGGACGAAGAGCCGATAAGGCAATACCGTATGGAACAAACCAGTTCATATTTCGGTCCTGTAAAGGTTGTTTTCAAATTAGCGGATGGACCAACATCTTATCATCTTAACTTTAGGTATTATGGTTATGATGATACGAAAAGACTTTATGTTTCTACTGGCGGCTGGTATCAGGGAGAAGTTGATATAGATGGCCAGAAACAACAGTGTGTCTTACTGGATTATAATGCAAATGGAACGTTTAACGACAAGGCACTTGTCCCTGAAAACTCCGATAGAATTAGAATAAGCAATTCAACTGACTCGAAGGATACAAGTTTTGTAGGTAATTATGTTCAGATAAATAATAAATTCTACGAGCCTGAAATTGCACGCGATGGAGCTTTTATAAAGTTAGCCGAAGCGAAGGACATAAAATATGGGAAAATCCGACTCCCGGAGAGTGTGACAGAAATCAAGGCAGGGGGTATGAACGGCCAATTTACTGTTGAGCCTGAAAATGGAATCGGTACGTTGCCTGTAGGGAAATACAGAATTAATGGCTGGATTGTTAAGCGAGAAGATGATAAAGGTTCGAAGTGGGAACTTGAAGGTTTGCAAAGTCAATCTAAAGGCCTTTTCGATATTAAGGAAGATGAAGAGATTGCACTGGAAATTGGCGAGCCAATTATTTCAACTGTAGCCGCTTCATATCGGGAAGGAAGCTACGCTTTTAGCCAGCAGCTTAAAGGAAAGAACGGCGAGAATATTAATCTCAAACGTAACGGCTCAAGGCCGCAGGCGCCGCAATTAAATATTAAAAATAAAGACGGCACATATGATAGAACTTATACGTTCTCCTATGGCTGAGGTGGTACATGCTCGCTCACGTGGCGTGAGCCTTCAAATGTCAAGGGACCATTCACCGCAACAATTAATATTGGCGGCCCATTCAAGGTTGAAAGTGAACCTTACAAGTTGCCGGAAAGAAAAAAGGTTGCTGCTAAACCTGTAGAAAATAAGACTACAGGCACGGCTAAGCAAGCGACCGTTCAGGAAGATAGCGAGGATAATATTCCTGAACCACTGGCTCAGACGGAAAAGAATAATCTTTTACCGACTATTATTGTTTTATCTATTGTGATTGGATGCGTCGCAATAGTATCAGCCAGCAAAAAGATAACTTAATGTAAATCTTTTCGGTTTTCTATAATGGTTAAAGAATCAGTCAAAAAAAGCTGATAGAGAGATTTGTGCGCATTTTTAGACATTTAACAAGCAGAATTTAAAGCGAAAAATGTTAAAGAATATCCATAGCTAATATTTTCGGGAGAATTATTGTGCTTTTAAAAAAGTCATTAATACTATATACGCTATTGCTGGTTTTTTTTATCAATATTTCAATTGCAAAACAGGTTACATTTAAAGGTACAGTAGTTGATTCTGATGATCGTCCAATAGCAGGGGCGAAAGCTAAGTTATGCCGTATTAGTTATACATTTACGGGATATTCTCATAATTTCGAGGACATAATTGAAAAAACATCCAGTGCTGAAGGGACATTTTCTTTTGCTCTCGAAGTCGCAGATGATGCACACAATGATTATTTTTCATGGTTTATAGTAGTTGAAAAAGAAGGATACTCTTTAGACTGTATTAACTGGAATATCAGGAATACCGAAGAAGAAGCTAAATTCACATTGGATTCTCCGGTAGAATTGAGCGGTACAATAGTTGATCAAGGCGGCCAGCCTGTTTCAGGTTCTTCTGTAAGTATTCTAATGATGAAAAGCAAGACAAGATATAGACATAGTCTGGATTTCATTGAAGGTCCTGAGGTATTGAGTACTATAACCGATGAAAAAGGAAAATTCACTTTCAATAATTTGTCTTCAGATTTTGAAGTAGCTCTCCTAATAAAAAAAGAAGGAAGAGCTTCTGTTTCAACATATATACCGGGTTCACCGTTAAGTGAACATTACAAGTATACTCCGGGCGAGGATAATATCAGGGTAGTTCAGCCTGAAGAATCAAGGATTGAAGGTATTGCAGTAGATAAATCGTCCGGCAAACCTCTGTCTGGAATTCCGTTAATGCTCAGGTTCTATGGGAAAAATAATTCTAAGGTCATGGGGCAGGATATAATTACAACGGATGAAAATGGCCAATTTAGTATTACAGGTATTTGTGCGGGTACTTACAATATTTTTTGTGTTCCACCAAGATATAAATCAAGTGACTGGCTTGCTATGCCGGTAAAATTAGATATTGAAACAGGACAAATAATAGAAGGTATGCAAGTTGCGCTTACTAAGGGTGGATTAATAGAAGTACTTGTTACTGACTCAGTGACAAATAAACCACTGGAAGGTGCTTCTATTCTATACAAAGAGCAACACTCTGAAGGGTACTACTCTCGAGACACTGATGAAGGCGGTCTCGCTATAATTCGTTTATTACCGGGCATTTACGAATATGCTAATGTAGGTAAGGATGGTTATACCGGTTTTAATGCACAGACTCTTGTAACAATTGAGGAAGGGAAGACAGAGCATTTTGACATTAAGCTTATTCAAATGCCAAAGATAAGCGGCGTAGTACATGACCAAAATGGAAAGCCAGTCAAAGGGGTCAAATTTACTGTTTTACCAACTGGTTATGGCTTGGATATCGTATCTGATGAAGAAGGAAGATTCGAAATTATCAGGAAAGATGAAAGTTGGACCTCTTTTCTTGTTTGCAGGTACGAAGAAGGCAATCTTGCTAAAGTCGTAATTCTTGAAGATAATTCAGAAAATCTCGATATTAAGCTTGAGTCTGGAATAACTTTAACTGGTAAAGTCACCGACCCGAAAGGTAATGGTATTAAAAAGGCGAGTGTTAAAATGATGCTCAAGCAGGATATGTGGAGTTATATAACTGTAAAAAATGATACTATAAAAACTGATGAGGAAGGAAAATTTGAAGTAAAAGCAATCCCTGCCGAATACCTGTATGAGATAACTGCTAGCGCTGATGGATATGGCTGGCAGAGAAAAGATATTCACGCCGATGATGCAGTAAATAATATACTTGATGCAGGTATGTTTATTCTGCCTGTCGCAAATCTTTCAGTTACCGGCATTATTGTTGATGCTGATGGCAATCCAATTCCTAAAGCGATGGTTGATTTGATGAGCTATTACGGCCAACCTGATGATGTGTCCACAATATCTGATTCTAATGGAAATTTTATTCTCAAAGGCGTATGTGAAGGTAAAATATTTATTAGAGTACAAGCTGATCATAACGGAAAGGTTGTTTTTGCCCGCGTACTTGTAGATGGAGTGACTTCTGATATAAAAATCATAGCTCACGAGAGTAGGCATTATATCAGACAATTGATTACTAATAAAATTTATGAACAGATTATTCAGGATAATGAGAAAGTAATCGCTGGAATTGTTGTTGATGGAAATGGCTTACCTGTTGCAGATATCCCTGTAGCTGCAAATTACATCAAAAGTGAGCGTGAAGATGCATCAAACAACTTTACTTGGTCTTCATCAACATATGGTGATTTAGTCGGTACAAGTGATAAACAGGGCCGTTTTGTTATTGTAATTGAAGAAGATGCTCAGTATGATCTTCTTTTTTCGCCAATTAAATATGCCGCAATGCTTGTTTATGATGTACCTGCTGGTAAAAAAGACCTTAAAGTTACATTATCAAAAGGCGGCTCGATTTCCGGAAAACTTGTGCGTATGGAAGGAAATAAAAAAATCCCGATTCCAAATGTTCAGCTTGAGTTAGAACAGTCAGAGCAAGCAAAATATGTATATCTCGGATATGATCAGGATAAGGAGACAATAACTGATTCACAGGGGAGATTTAAGTTCGAGCATATACGAACAAAAATTCGTCCAAATGACAGTATGTCGAAATCTGAATGGGAATATGTTCCTCGTGTCTGGGAGCTTATTTATGGAGATGAGATTAGGGCGTTTGCTTTTTTGGATAATAATGTAATTGAAGATTATGAATTTATTATTGAATCTGATTTGACCAATATAAAACAACTCAAAGGTAATCCTTTACCTGATTTTGAAGGAATTAAAATTGATTTCGATAGAGAAAAGGCTAAAGATAAGGCATTGCTTGTATGTTTTTTTGATATAGAGCAACGGCCATCGAGAAGCTGTATTCTTGAATTATCTAAAAAAACATCTCAATTAAAAGAAAAGAGTATTGAGATAATTGCTATTAACGCATCAGAAATAGAAAGCGAGTATCTCGACAACTGGCTTAAAGAAAACAAAATACCTTTTTCTGTAGGGATGATTGAAACAAGTCTGGATGAAACAAGATTCAATTGGGGAATTAAAGCTCTTCCCTGGCTGATTCTTACAGATAAAGAGCATATTGTGACTGATGAAGGATTTTCTGTAAACGAACTCGATGAAAAAAATCCGAACTAATAGCTTAAAGGAACGGTTATGTTTTCAAAAAATACATTAATATTTTATGCGTTATTGCTGGTGTCTATTTTAAATTTATCAATTGCAAAAGAGGTTACATTTAAAGGTACAGTAGTTGATTCTGATGATCGTCCAGTAGCCGGTGCAAAAGCTGTATTATATGATATTCGTTATGAGGATTTAGAATATTCATATAATATGGAAGAGGCTGGCGAACAAACATCCAATGAGGACGGTGAATTTTCATTTACTTTCGAAGTTGAAACCGGCCAGTATTCTTACAAAAATATCATAGTTGAGAAAGATGGTTTAACGATAGACTGTGTTGGTTGGAATGTAGGAAATCCTGAAACAAAAGCGAAATTCAAGTTAGATACTCCGATAGAAATGAGTGGTGTTATAGTTGATGAAAGCGGCCAGCCTGTTTCCGGCTCTTCTGTTAGTATTCTGATGATACAGGATAAAATACTAAGTGATCATAATATGAATATTAATGTGGCTCCAAAATTATTTAATACTATTTCCGATGAAAAAGGGAAATTTACTTTCACTAATTTACCTCTGGATGCTGGTGTTGAGATTATAGTAAATAAAAAAGGAAGAGCTTCTGTTTCAAGTTATATATCAGGTGCCCCTGCGAGTGAACGATATCGGTATTCTCCAGGTCAGAAAAATATCACAATAGTTCAACCCAAAGAAGCACGTATCGAAGGAGTTGTTAAAGAGAAAGCTACTGGTAAACCTTTGGCCGGAATTCCTTTAATGCTCAGAGGGAATAATAATTATCAGATAATAGGACAGGATATAATATATTCGGATGAAAACGGTAAATTCAGTATCAATGGTATTTGTGCGGGGACTTATAATATTATATGTGTTCCGCCAAGAGACGAAATGGCTGAATGGCTTGCTCAACCGGAGAGTTTCAATCTTGAAGCCGGACAAATCGTGGAAGATATACAGATTGAGCTTATCAAAGGAGGTGTATTAGAGGTACTTATTACTGATGCACAAAATAATAAACCTTTAGAAAATGCTTCTGTTACTGTTTATAGTGAAGATACACAGCAAGGCATTCGCAGTAGAAGTGATAAAGATGGTATCGCAGAAATTCGTCTTTTACCAGGAGCATATCAATCAGCTCATGCTTATAGGGATGGATATTCGAGCCTGGATTTACAGAATAGCTTGACTATAGAAGAAGGGCGAACCAAACGTATTGAAATGCCGCTGGGGCCATTGCCAAAAGCAAGCGGCGTAGTACGTGATGGAAATGGAAAAGCTCTCGAAGGAGTAAAACTCAGTGTTTTACCGGGCGGCGGCAGCAGGGATGTTGAAACTGATGAAGAAGGAAAATTTGAAATAAGCTGGGATATAGGTTGGTTCGGTAATGAGAGTGAAGTTCCTCTTCTTGTATGCAGATACGAAAAAGAAAATCTCGCGAAAGTCGTAATTCTTGAAGGAAATACCGAAAATCTTAATATAAAACTTGAGCCTGGAATAACAGTAACTGGTAAAGCCGCAAATCCGGAAGGTAATGGTATTTTAAATGCCGGTATTCGAATGATGCTCCAATCTACGATGTGGGCATCGACATTTATTAGTGGTGACACTGCGAAGACTGATAGCGAAGGAAATTTTGAAGTTAAAGCAATTCCTGCTGAATACAGTTATGAGATAATTGTTAATGCTGATGGGTACGGCAGTCAGCGAAAAAATGTGCATGCCGATGATGTAGTCAATAATTTACTTGATACAGGTACGTTTAATCTGCCAGTCGCAAATCTTTCTGTTTCTGGCATTGTTGTGGATACTGAGGGAAATCCGATTCCTAATGCAAGGATCGAATCTTATAATCATGAAGGCGGTCAGCCTGAACAATTAAATACTCAAGCTGATTCAAATGGGAAATTTGTTCTAAAAGGAGTTTGCGAAGGTAGAATAGATTTAAGAGTTAGTGCTAATATTAGCGAAAAACGCATTGCTGCCCGTGCGATTGCTGAGGGAGGGACTTTTGATATAAGAATTATAGCTCGTGAGAGAGGTGAATATGTAACGCAGAATTTTACTAATGAAACCTATGAACAGATAATACAGGAAAGTGAAATAGTTATTGCCGGTGTTGTTGTTGACGAGAATGATTCGCCTGTTTCAGGTGTTGCAGTGGGAGTTAATTGCATAAAAAGAGAACGTGAGGATGTGCCTGGGAAATATGTGTGGTCTTTTTCATCTTACAATGATTTGACCGGTAAAAGTGATGAAAAGGGACGTTTCGCGATTACTTTGAAAGAGGATGCTCAATATGACCTTATATTTTCACCTCATAGTTATGCCGCTGTCCTTGTTTATGATATACCTTCAGGCAAAAAGGACTTAAAAGTAGTTTTACCCAAAGGCGGCACAATTTCTGGCAAGCTTGTGCGTGTAGAAGGTGACAAAAAAATCCCGATTCCAAATGTTGAAGTTAAGCTTGAGCAATCAGACCGAGCATCATATACGCATCTCGGATTTGATCAAGACCAGACAAAGACAACAGATTCGCAGGGACGATTTAAGTTCGAGCATATACAAACAAAAATACGTCCGCATGAAAGTATGTCAAAAACTGAGTGGCAATTTATACCTCGTGTATGGCAGCTTGTTTATGGTGACAATACGCAAACTTTCGCTTTTTATGATAAGTCGGTAATTGATAATTTTGAATTTGTTATTGGACATAAATTGGCTGATTCAAAACAACTGAAAGGTAATCCTTTGCCTGAATTCGATGGAATCGAAATTGATTTTGATAAAGAAAAGGCTAAGGGAAAAATATTATTGGTATGTTTTTTCGATATTGAGCAGAGACCTTCGAGAAGTTGTATATTACAATTATCCGAGAAAGCCGCAGAGTTAAAAGATAAAAATATTGAAGTAATTGCAATACATGCCTCAGCTATAGAACGCGAATATCTCGATAACTGGCTCAAAGAAAACAATATTTCATTTTCCGTAGGAATGATTGAGACTAATGAAGAACAAACAAAATTCAATTGGGGAGTCAGGGCTCTTCCATGGCTGATTCTTACTAATAAAGAACATGCAGTTGTTTCTGAAGGTTTTGGAGTTAATGAGATTGAAAATGAAATTAAAGAACAAGAAAAGTAAATTTATAGCGAAAGTAGTTTTCTATTGTATAAGCATTATTGGAATATTTCCTGTCTTAATTTACGCCGCAGATACAAACGAAGCCAAAACAGTCACGGAAATAAAACCTCCTTTTACATTCACAATAAAGACCTCAACTCCAGAAGATAAGCCTCTGCCGGGAGTGAAAGTCAGATGCACACATCCTCATATAGGAAGAAATGAAACTCTTGTTGATATGATTGTAACATCTGATGCGAATGGCATAGCAAAATTTCATGTTACAAAGGCTGAGCTGTCTCTGGATAGATGGTTTTGGTTTCATCTGGCAGATGCAAATTACATAGGAAGTGGTGGAATTGGAATATCTCCGATTGATAATGAGTATGCCTATACTCTAAAGGCTCTTCCAGCAGAGAGTTTTACAATATCTGTTATAGATAATGATAACAAACCTATCGAAGGCGCTAATGTATGGCTTCTCTCCGATAATCCGTCGTTTCCCTCATTTACGCGAGGTTATTTTGAAGCGAGGAGTTCTGCAGCTACAAATGCACAAGGTATTGCAGATTTAAAATTTGCACAAATAGAAGCAAATGTAATTGTAAGTGCAAAAGGTTATGCATCTGAATTTTTTCGTGCCGAGCTTTTACCAAAAGATGAGCCGTTCGTAGTTCAATTATCCAAAGGATATAAAATTACTGGCCGTGTAGTTGATAAAGATAATAAACCGATAAAAAATGCAGAAATATCGGCAGAAAAAGAAAACTTTATTTTAGATTATTGGGAAGGATTTTTATTAGAAGCAACAAGTGATGATGAAGGCAAATTTGTTTTGGAAAATGCAAAAGAAGGAACGTATGAAATACGTACAATTATGCCGAAGTCGCATGAAGAGTTATATACAAAACCTTTAAAAGTCACAGTTGAAAATAGTTCTCCTGAAGATGAACTGACAATTCTTGCTGAGCGTCTTACTGTAATAAAAGGTAAATATTATGGGAAAAAGAATTTTAATATGTCACTAAGGCAAATGTTTATAAATATAATTTCCCCCGAAAGAAATAACTGGGAAATAAACGCAAGAAATGATGGTTCGTTTGTCATTTCTGGAATCCCTGAAAATGCCCAGGGAAGTATAAACTTTGTCGGTGTGGCTGGCTATTATATGCTGCTGAAAATCCCGGAAGAGAACAATATAATCGGAGCTAATAATGATGTAATAAGTTTTAATCATTTACCTTTGGGAACTTACGAAGGATTTGAAGTACATTATTTATTAAGCGGAAGTGCCACTGGAAAGGTTCTTGATTTATCCGGGAATCCAATGTCGAAATGTGTGCTTATCGTCAGTCCTGGTAATCGTATTATTCAAACAAATGATAAGGGCCAATATATTGCCGAAATTCCACCAAACGAAGATGTGACAATAGAAGTAAGAGATTCTTCAAGTCAGTTCATATATAAAACTGAACCATTCAAAATCGAAGAAGGTCAGTTAATACAAAAGGATATAATTGTAGGAGAAATAATTTATAAACTCGTTGGAAAAATATTACCTGCTTTTGAAAATATTAAAATCGATTATGATATTGAGCAAGCCAGGAAAAAGAGAATCCTTCTTTGTTTTTTCGATATAGAGCAGCGGCCGAGCAGGAACTGCATTCTTGAATTAAATAAAAAAGCCGAAGAACTTAAAACAAATGAAATTGAAGTACTTTTAATCCATGCAACCAAAGTTGAAAAAGAATATCTTGATAACTGGCTTAAGGAAAATAATATTTCATTTTCTATAGGAATGATTGAAACAGGCCCCTCGACTTCGCTCGGGGCAGGCGAGGAGCAAATAAAATTAAACTGGGGCATTAAAGCTTTTCCATGGCTGATTCTTACTGATAAAGATCATATTGTCACTGACGAAGGAATTTCAATAAATGATCTTGAAGAAAAAATAAAAACACCTGCTTTTTCAGTTTCAGGAGCTAATGACAAATTAGGTGATGATGAAATAAATAGATTCAGGAGTTTTTTTAAGGAAACAAGCGAATCTATAGTTGGCTATCATGTAGATTTCCAATTCGATGATTATCCTTTAAACGAGGAATATTATCCGGGAGGAGATTATATGAATATATTTACTGATGTAGATGACAGGGATGTGGTTGATGAGGTGTTGGAAAGTCTACGTTCAAGTATTTCAGGAGATGCATCGTTAGATGTTTTTAATTCTATGTTCTTATTTACAAATCGTAGCTATGATATATTAGATAAAGAAAAGAATAAGCCGCTTGGAAAAGGAGAGACTTCATCATTTGATGGTATCCAAAGTTATTTGTATATGCCGGATAATAATCATGGAATGGTTAGTACTGATGAAAGTAGTTTTCAAATACCGCGAAATCCTTTATCTGTATATAATGAAGCGGTGAAAATATTAGGTGATACAAAAAGATACGAAATCTTATCCTGCATAAAAGATAAACAGGGAAATATTAATGATAATAATTCGAAATCTCTATATATTTTCGAGCTTTTGGATACGAAAGAAGAAAATGGATATGTTCAAAAATTTCTTGTTAATGTTTCAAATATGCAGATTCTATACCATCGTGAATGTCTAAAATATCCTGAATTTCTATTGCCTATAAATCAGATGTTATTTCAGGATTTTGCAATTTGTGATCTGGGTAATACTAATGTTAATCTACCTCAAACAGTAATAATAGAAAGCGAAGATACTGGAAGTAAAGAAGGAATTGATGATCCATTAATATTTGCAAAAAAACAAGTTTATACAGTAAAAAATATAAGTGCTCGAAAATTGACAGAGCAGGACAGTTTTAAGATTAATTACCCTGCAGGTACACATGTATGGAATAGCGAGGAGGATTACGAATTTTATGCCAAAGGTGACGACAATATTCCGCCGAAATATACGACTTCGCTGATAGGCCAGATACTACCGGAATTTAATGATTTGGAACCTGAACTGCGGCATTCTGAAATGCAGGGCAAGATGGTATTAGTTTGTCTTTTCGATATAGAGCAGCGGCCTTCAAGAAATTGTATTCAAGAGTTAAATAAAAAGGCAAAAGAACTCAAGTCTAAGGATGTTGAAGTTATTGCCATTCACGCCTCGAAAATAGAACAGGGATATCTTAATGAATGGGTACAAGAAAATGGCATCGACTTTCAAGTTGGAATGATTGAAACAGATAAAGAACAAATGCGCTTTAATTGGGGTGTAATAAAAGTGCTTCCATGGTTAATTTTAACAAATAAAGAGCATAAAGTTACAGCCGAAGGATTTTCATTATCAGAAATAGGAGAGAAATTGAAATGAGCAGGAAGATATTTTGTTTAGGAATTAAAGCATTTATAATTATTCTTTCATTGATATTCATATCAACAGCCAAAAGTCAGGAAACAGCAACGGAAAAACCTTCTGGCTCCACAAAAGTATTAGAGCTTCTTGTAATAAATAAAGCTACAAAAGAACCAATTCCAGAAGTTGAGCTTGCTGTTCGATTTGCAGAGCTTGTACAAAATGGTAGGGAGGAAATAGATAATTATAAAACAGATTCAAACGGCCAATGTAAAATTAATCTTGAAGGTAAACCTCGTGACTATGTAAGGATTGTAACCGCTAAGGATAGTTATGTACCTTCCAGGGTAATATGGAGTAAATCCTCGACGGTCCAGCAAGTGCCGTCACAATATACTCTTACAATGATTCCGGGAACCAGAATCGGAGGGAAAGTACAAAACGAACAGGGCGAGCCAATAGAAGGTGTGATCGTAGGTATATATTTGCGTAAGGAATATATTGGGCCGGAAGCTTCTTTAACGATAACACTTTTTCCTTATGAAGAAAAAGTTAAAACCGATAGTAATGGATACTGGGAATATGATAAATTGCCAGATGATTTTAAAGCAGAAGAGCTTAGGATATTCCTCGAGCATCCTGATTACATAAGTGACAATCTAATTCCAGGACTTATCCCTCAGGCTATTACGCCATTGCCGCCTCTAAGTCAACTCCGTGACATGAGTAGTATTATGAAAATGAAAAGTGGTGTTTTATTGAGCGGTCGAGTTTTGGATTCAGATGGAAGGCCAATTCAGAATGCTTTAGTTTCCGAAGCAATTGATAGATTTGAAAGAACTTATCCGGATGCAAGAACGGATAAAGAAGGTAATTTCTTTTATAAAAGTGCCACTGCAGGTAAGTTTACGCTTGCGGTTCAAGCAAAAGGATATTCACCCGACACGCTGGAGGTTGATGTGCAAAGTGGTATTTCTCCAGTTGAATTTCGTCTTGAACCAGGTCATAAAGTTACCGGGAAAATTGTTGATAAAGATGGAAAGCCCATAGCGGGTGCAACAATTGGAATTCAAAGTTGGCGTGGAACGGAGGTTCTTGATTGGAGTACGGTAACGAATGCAGAAGGTTATTTTCATTGGGATGAAGCGCCTGCCGATGAAGCGCTATGTTATATTCAATCCAGGGAATATATGGGGCTTAACAACTATCTCATAATTGGTTCGGATAATGATCTTGTAATAACTATGCCGCCTCCGTTAAAGATTCATGGTAAAGTTGTTGATGCTCAAACCGGTCAAATTATCCCTGAATTTAAAATGATTAGTGGAAGGCAATGGGAGTCAGATCAATCGATTTATTGGGATCGTGATAAATCGAAGGCTTTTACTGATGGGAATTACGAGAGTGTAACTATTTCACCTTATTTCGGGCATTATATTCAGATCGAGGCTGAAGGGTATCTATCGGCTGTTTCTAGAATATTTCAAAGTGACGAAGGAGATGTTGTTTGTGATTTAAAACTTCAAAAAGCAGAGGGATTATCCGGCGTAGTTCTTTTACCTGATGAGAAACCTGCCGAAGGAGCGGAAGTGGTACTTTGCGCGCCTGCTGATACCATGTACCTTATACAGGATAGAGATTCGAGAAAGAGAAATACTCCCAATTATGTCACGAAAGAAGATGGTAAATTCTCTTTTCCTGCACAGACAGATAAATATATTATTTTTGTGTTTCATAAAGATGGATATGCAAAAATACCATATAACGAGTTCGAAGCTTCCTCTAAAATAGTACTGGAGCCATATACGACTTTAAGAGGAAATTTCTTGATAAAGAATGAATCGAAAGATGGCCAGCAAATTTATCTTACATACGAAAATCCAGATGATTTGATGGATATTAGAATTGCACAGGAATACTATGATGAAACTGATTATGATGGAAATTTCGAGTTTAATCACATTCCACCGGGGCAAGCTATTGTCTATTGGAAAAATAAAAATGCCGCATTGGGTTCTCTTAGTCATGGAATTTCACTGGACATTAAATCAGGGCAAATCAATAATATTTCCATAGGTGGAAAAGGTCGTCCTGTTATTGGTAAAATATTGATTCCTGATTTTATAATTAACCTGATCGATTGGAAATATTCTGACGCGATGTTGCTAATTAATTCAGCAAATAATCCCTATACTCAGATAGCTGTTGCAATCAAAAAAGACGGCACAATTAATATTGGAGATGTACCATCCGGCGATTATACTCTATTATTTAATGCTTATGAATGCCCGGAAAATGGTTCATATTATCCTACAAAATTATTAGCCCGACTGATGTATTCTTTTCATGTTCCTGAAATGCCAGAAGGAGGAAGTGATGAACCGCTGGATATTGGAGAATTGGAAGTTGGAGTTCAAAACAAAGAATCGTACATACCTTCTTTAATCGATAAAGCTTTGCCTGATCTGAATGATTTTAATATTAAGCAAGTTGACGGCAAAAAGATGCTTATCTGTTTTTTCGATATAGAACAGCGACCAAGCAGGAATTGTGTAATTCAATTGAGTCAGAAAACACAAGAGCTTAAAGAAAAAGAAATTGAAGTTCATTTAATCCACACAACGAAAGTTGAAAAAGAGCGTCTCGATGGCTGGCTTAAAGAAAATAATATTTCGTTTACTTTCGGAATGATTGAAGATAAAGAAGAGCAAACAAAATTCAACTGGGGCGTAAAAGCTTTGCCCTGGTTGATACTTACGGATAAAGAACATGTCGTTCAAGCAGAAGGATTTTCACTCAATGAATTGGATGAGAATATTAAAATTCAGTGAGCTTGGAAAAAAAGTTAAATTTATTCTTCTTGTAAAGTATTATTCATAAAGATGTTATGTAAATAATGAAAATGATTTGTTATAAAGTGTAGAAAAACCTTCATATTTATTTTGACAAATGTTCATCAACTGTAGTATTATCTACATATTGTAATTAGAAGAAATAATTATGGAGAAAAAATATGTCGACTTTTACTGCAGGCGAATCAGAGATAATGAAAATATTATGGGAACACGGCGAGCAGAAACCTTCTGAAATACAATCGAAATATCCCCGGGAAATCAGGAACGCCGCATTGCGTTTTCAGCTTAAGGTGCTTCTTGAAAAAGGTCATGTCACTCGAAGCAAAGTCGGCAAGGCATATTATTACAAAGCCGCAACTGCTCAAAAAGGCGCATTCAGGGAAATGGCCAGGCGAATGGCTCAGATATATTGTCGGGGCTCAGCGGCTGGTCTTATAGCGGAATTGATTAAAAACGAAAAGCTTAATGAAAGCGAAATAAGCGAACTAAAAAAGCTGGCTGAATCAAAACACGCCGGGGGAAAATAGTAAGAAAGGGAAAGAGGAAAATGAACGAATTATTTCATACTATCATCGGGCTTCCGATTATTATTTCGATTATTCTGAAGATTACAATTGTTCTTAGTGCAGGGTGGATTGCGCATTTGTTTGTAGTTCGTTATAATCCTCGCTGGCGGATTGTTATCTGGAGATGTGTTATCATTGGTATCTTTCTTGTTCCAGCCTTAGTACCGGTAAGATACTTTAAAATAAAGGTGGCATCGGAACCAGAAATTCCTGTTATATCCGATTCTTATTCAGTTTCCCAATCTCTGGACATCGCCGAATCATCTGATTTTATTATTCCTCCAGTAGATTTACCGATTGAATCTGCATATGTTTCAAATCAAGTTTCTAATAATAATCCCGACACTACTAAAAAATCATTTTCTTTAAATAAATGGATATGCCAAAATATATGGTCAATAGCCATAAGCTCATGGTTGTTTATAACTATATTATTATTCGTTCGATTACTCGTTGGATTTATTCGAATAAAAAATGTTTCGCGTTTATCTGTATCGGCACCGGAACAATTGAATCAATTGCTCTCGAAGGTTGCCGCTGATTTAAATTGTCATCGTAAGGTAAGGTTGTATCTATCTGAGCAGTTGCATACTCCGTTTTTGGCGGGTTTTTCAAAACCGGTTATCATTCTCCCGAAACAGATGGTAAGTGACAAACATATTCAGGAGGCACCGGCGATTTTGGCGCACGAAATAACTCACTTATGTTCAGGTGATTTATTCTGGATGTTAGCCGCTCGTGTAGTTGGAATTATATTATGGTTTCATCCGCTTATATGGAAGTTGCGAAATGTTCACGATTCAGCCTGTGAAGAAGTATGCGATGCTGTAGCGGCAAATTATGTAGGCAGTGCAGAATTATATTCAAGTACTCTTGCGCGTGCCGCTCTTAATGTCAGGGGAATAGTTTCTACCGTAGGCGCAATTCCAATGGCAAGGTCGTCGAATGTTATAGCTCGCTTGAGAACGTTAAAACGTAAAGTATATTCAAGTCCTATAGCCAAAAGATGGGTAGTATTATCTGTATCAGCAATAATGCTCGTTTTTACATATCTCGGCGGCTTAAAACTGGTATATGCCGAGCAGAATCAATCGGATAAAGCAATTGCTGAATCAAATGATAATGAAAATAAACCTGCAATAGTTTCTTCACAAAATGAATTTGTATATGAAGGTGAATTGACTTTTAATAAAAAGCTTCCGGTTGATTTATCAGCAGGAACTTTGGAATATCCTGATTTAATTAAAATCAAATCACTTAGTATTGAGGGAAGATATGGAAATGCCTGGGAAGTTTTCGTGGACTTCGGGTGGTTGCCTGTAGTCGATTCTACCTGGAGAATTACAACAGAATTGCTTGATAGAGATGGAAATGTATTGCGTTATTCAAGAGATCGGCAAACAACCTTTACTTTTAAAGCTTCAGATACAAATCAGGAAACAAGACAATATGTTGAGTTGAGTACAGATTCGATGCATTTTCAGGGCCGCAGGCATGCAACTCGTTTTAGAATTATTCTTGAGCCTATGGCCATAAAGACAGGGCAATTAACTGATAAAGAAAAGAAAAAATTTAAGGTTGCTGCTCTTTCCCATGAAAATGATAAACCAATTGAAGATGCGGCTGTAATAGTTCGTACTACATCAGGGCCAAGCGAAGTATATAAAACCAATTCACAGGGACAATGTGAAATTGAAATAAATAGTGAGAATCTTTTGTCATTAAATATCAGAGTGCAGAAACATGGATTTGCACCAATGTATAAGTCCTGGTCGAATTCGAGCTCTTCAACCGGAAGAAATTCCGTGATTGATTTGCCGGATGCACATACGTTTGAAATGCTCCCTACAATAGAGATTGGTGGAATCCTTCAAAACAATCAGGGTAAAGCAATTGGAGGAGCTAAACTTTCTTATTATATAGCAATTCAGCAGGAGAACGGAAATATTAGTATCGAACGATGTTCTCTTACAGACTCAAATGGTAAATGGAAAATAGAAGGAGTACCATCTGGTATTGATTATGTTTCTATTGGTTTCAGACATTCTGATTATAAGGGAGATAACTATACAGAAAGACGTATTAGAGGTCAGAAATTGGCTGATGCGAAAGAATTTAAACTTGTTGAAGTTTTAACAGAAGGTATCAAATTCACCGGCATAATACTTGATGAAGAAGGAATGCCAATACCTGACGCGACAGTTTTAATGCATATATCATCTGCGCCTTACTATGATATAACTGACTCCGAAGGTAAATTCAAACTTGTGACTTCTGGTGAACGAAATGATTATCGAGATGATGTACCAAGAATTATTGTCGAAGCCTCCGGTTATGCTCCAGATAACAAAGAAGTTGATATAGTTCAAAATCCGGAGCCGTTGGAATTCATATTAACTCGCGGCAGAAGTGTAAAATGCCATATAGTTGACGGTAAGAAAAATCCAGTCATCGGGGCATGGGCCGCGATTATGGCAATTTTAGACTGTCGAGATTATGATGTATGGCTAAGTGATACAGATAATAACGGTGATTTTATAATACCTAATGTCGCTGATCATGACATAAAACTTACTGTAGGAAAAAGTGGCTTTATAACTATAAGAAATTACATAATCGGTCCGGAAGAAACAGAAATTACGGTCGAGATGAGAAGTTCTTTAACGATTAAAGGAACAGTGACAGATGCCCTTACCAATCAGCCTATAGCTAATTTTGGAATTAGTGCCGTACAATCTAATATAAATCCGAGCGAAAGACCCGTAATGTATACTAATGGGAAATATGAATTAAGCTTCGATGAATCTTCCTCTCAAACATGGAAACTATATGTTTCTGCTGTTGGATACGATACGCTTATATCAGAAGAATTTAATATCGAAGAAGATTCTAAAGAAATTAATTTCGAACTCATAAGAAGTTCTGATTATGATGAAAAAACTGCGGGACAGGTATTGCAGGGAATGACGAATAGTACAACTTCTACGATTATTCAAACATACTCAGGAGTTGTGAAAGATGAGAATGGTCAGCTTGTAGAAGATGTCGTAATTTCAACAAGGCCATGGCTCAATGAAGATGTAGTTACTGATGAAAAAGGAAAGTTTATTTTCAAAACAAGACAATCGTCCGGCTCGACTAAGTCTTCTCCTTCTTTGGAAGAGACGACATATATTCTCGCAAGACATAGAGAGAGAAATCTTGCCGCCGCAATAGAGATAGGTGAAGATACTGAAAATATGGAAATTACATTGTCACCCGGTATTATATTTTCCGGGAAAGTTACGGATGTTAATGGAATTGGTTTATCGTACGCCGATATTTCTTTCACATTTTGGATATCTGATGGAGGTTACAGTTCGAGAGAGCCTGTAGAAATTGATTCTGAAGGTAATTTTGAAATTAAAGCCGTTCCAGTGGGATTCGAATATTCTGTATATGCCAGTTCTGATGGCTATGGTGAAAAATATATCAAGACTCATACAAGCGAGGCTGTACAAAATCAAATTAAATTAGAGCCCTTAGTTCTGAATATCGCAAATCTATCTATATCCGGAATTGTAGTGGACCAGTTCGACCAGCCTATTTCTAATGCGAGAATTTACGCTTATGGCAACGGCCAACCTTCCATGCTGGAAACTTATACTAATATTAAAGGAGAGTTTACGCTAACGAATATATGCGAAGGAGAAATAAGCATCCAGGTGAGTAAAAATGATACGGAAAGTTTACGCGCTCGAACTACGGCTAACGGCGGAGATAAGGATATTAAAATAATGGTTTCCAGTGTTAATTCTGAAGGTAGATTAGTTCCAAGGCAATCTGCTTCTTTAGTCAATCGGTCTTTTCCGAATTTTGAGAATATTGAGATAGATTACTCGCTGGAACAAGCAGAGGGGAAACGTATATTGATATGTTTCTGGGACATCGAGCAGAGGCCGTCGCGCAACCTTGTTTCTGAACTTTCCCAAAGATCCGATGAGTTAAATGAGAAAAATGTCGTTGTTTTATTGGTTCATAGTTCTGAAATTACAGTAGATGAGATAAACAAATGGCTCGATGAATATAATATACCATTTGTTTCAGGCCGTGTTGTTAGAGATTTTGAAAGGACTTTATTTAAATGGAATGTTCGTGCGCAGCCGTGGTTGATTTTGACTGATGAAAATGCGAAGATTCTCTCGGAAGGTTTTAATCTTGATGAGCTTAGTGACAGGCTTGATAATAAAAATCTTTCAGGAGTGGAACAAACACAAAAAGGAGAAATTTCAGATACGATTGTTTTGAAACTTCTTGATTCTGAAGGTATGCCGGTAAGCGGTGCCAGAGTAGGAACTAATGTAGAAACACGTGATAATAAGGTATTGAACAGCAATTTGTCATGGTCACTTAGAAATCATGAAAATAGTATTTCAGATCAATGGGGTGAAGTTAAGTTGTCACGTGAAAAACTGTTTCCTGAATCCTGGTCACAAGATAGAAAAGTTGGTCTTTATATATTGCATGAGGAAAGGAAAATCGGGGCAGTATGTGACATTAAATCCAAAGATGACGAGCGAAATGTAATCGAGTTGACACTTGTTCCAGTTTGTCATGTTTTTGGAAAGTTAGACAGTAAAAGATTGAATGACGTAGGGCGGCCGCTTTATTGGACTAATGTGTATATGTATTGGAACAAGGACGTGTACGGAGTCTTGAGTCATATGTCTGAAGAACAGAGATTCGAGTTTATTGTCCCTCCGGGTAAATATGAATTATATGCCTACGGCTCAGGTCGTCAAAAAGATGCTTCACAGGGAATTACAGCGAGCACGAAAAATAATATCTTTTCGATCGAAGTCAAAGCAGGAGAATCAGAACTTGATTTGGGAACCGTGGATTTAGAACCAGAAAAAATATCGGCGATGGTAGGAAAACGCGCACCTGAAATTGGTCCGATTAAGGAATGGAAGAACGGCTCACCTGTTAAACTCGCAGACCTTATTAGTAAAGCTGTAATACTTTATTTCGATGGAGATTCGCCTAATACATCTCGTGATTTTCCGCGGCTTGTGGAGTTATATGACCAGTTCCATGATAAAGGATTGGAAATTATATCTCTTTATAATTGCGAATCAATGGAGCAACTGGAAAAGAATTGGAAAGAAGCCCTTGAAAGATTTGGCGGCGAATCGGAAGTGCCGTTCCGGATTGCAATTGATGGAGGTGAGTCCGGCTTTTATGAAGGTACTGATAAAGTTAGATTGGGACAGACATACAACACGTATGATATTACAAAAATACCTACAACGATTCTTATTGATACGAAGGGAAACGTTGTCGGAAATATTGGTTTATCTCAGGCAAAAGAAATTATTTCGCAAATGTTTGATGTTTCCATAGAACCTGAATTTGCTGAATGGAGAAAGAATTTTAATAAGGTTTATTTCCTTGAAGATGGAAAGGTGTTAAAACGTATTGCACCGCCTTTTATACCGGAAAGAAAAGAATATTATCAGGCGGAGGAAAGTAGTCAATATTCTCATATCAATAATCCGCCTGACTATTTTACCTTTCATTGGGATGGAAAGCTTCAAAAATGGGGTTATGGTTTTGTTGGGCTAAAGTGGACATTGAAGAATGTATTAAATGTAAATATAAGATTAAACAAGAATAAATATGAGGGGCCTGAAGATTTGCTTGGAATAGAAGTTCCAGGAGACTGGATTGTGCGAAAAGATGCAACTATGGAGCAAAAACTTAAAGCTCTCGAGGAAATTATAGCTAATGAACTTGGCAGAAAAATTCGTTTTGAAAAACGTTCTATTGAGCGAGAGGCTATTGTAGCAACGGGCAGTTTTAAATATACAAGATTACCAATTGCGCAGGACGACAGATGGATATTAATGTTTTCAGGTGATTTTGTGGACGAGGAAGGTGGGGGCGGTGGTACTTCGGATACAGTTCATGAGTTTTTGGAAGCAATTGGTGATCGTGTAAATGTCCCGGTCATTGATGAGACTGAATCTCCGCATGATGTAAAAATTCCTTACAGGCATTATCATTCAGCTTATCTTAGCAGAGTAGAAGATCCAAATGAAAAATCAGAAAAGCTTGTACAGCTTCTTGATAATATAACCTTACAAACGAATCTTCACTTTGTGATTGAGACTCGCCCGATTGAAAAATGGTTTGTTGTGGAATCAGAATGAAAGGTAATGGTTCTTTTTAGCAGTTATTTAGTAACCGGTTGATCTGTGCCAATTAAAACCAGCTTGTTGCATCTTGAGTGTTAACTTGCTTTTTTATCAATTTATCTTCTTTGCCGCAACCATTCATTTAAAGCATCGAATCTTTCTTTGTCTCGCTGCTTTATAGTAAGGTTATCAATAGTGTGATATTTTCTTAAAACTGAAAACGTATATTTCTCTGATTCGACCTTATAAACTATGGTAATATATGAGTTGTCATAATCGTAAAAAAAAGTTTGCTCAAACTCAGGATTATTCTCTTTCGGACTTCCCGCTATTCCTGTTATCTGGCGTACTGATTCCCTGTCCATTCCGACTTGTATTTTGTCGAAGTATGCTTTTATTGTCAAAGGATCGGAATTGCTTTTGTTTTGTAAAGCCTCATTTGCTTCCTTACTAATAGGTTCAGAAGATTTGTTGCAGCCTGCACATACTACAAATATTGCCCATGTCGCCAGAAATAATAGTTGTTTAGTATTCACTATTTATGTTCCTCTTATGTATATATTAAAACCCATATTCTTTAATAAGGATATTATACTATGCGGCTATCCGATAGTTATGTAAATTACTTGTAAAAAATCCCCTGTGAAATGATTTAAGGCAGTATCAGCTTTTAGTTACTGCTTCTGTTTATGCTGCGCTGAAATAATTTGCCACCTCATATATTTCATCATATACTTACAATTGTAAAATGTGTTTAAGCAAATTTAGGACCGAACAGGGTTAAAGGTGTCCCAAGATTAAGCCATATCTGAGATTATTTTTTCTTGCTCAAAATTGATTGTGCTTTTATAATTCTCAATAGAGATTTAGGTAACTTTAGATTCTGCAACGGTGTGATTTGTACTTAATTGTATTATAAAAAAAGCTTGGGATATTCTATAGAGATCATTATTCACACTGCAAAACAAAGGAAAAGTAAATCTGTTTTAACAAATTGAAGCATGTGAGATAGTAATTTTATGGTAGATTTAAAAGATTTAAAATATGTAGCTCCTAAAGGAGAAGGCTACTTCTGTATTGTAAAACAATACATTGATGAAAATATTGGGAAGCATTATGCATTAAAAGAATTAAAAAAGAAACATTATGCAAACAATGAATATCGCTATCGATTTATAAGAGAAATAAAAATACTAAAAGAATTGCACGGCTGTAACAATATCGTTCGACTTATAAATTATGGAAATGATGTCGACAAGCAAAAACTATGGTATCTAATGCCATTTGCTAAATACAATTTATATGATTATATCAAAAAGAAAAATAGAATACTAACTCAATGTGATAGGTATGATATGGTTGAACAAATCATATATGCGATAAAATATGCTCATAAAAGGAATATATTGCATCGTGATATCTCACCAAACAACGTATTGATATATTTTAGAAATGGAAAACCTATTATCAAAGTGACAGATTTTGGTCTCGGTAAGGATACGAAATCATTGACATATTACACTGGGTCTAGCGTGTCAGGATATGGACAGATATTATATGTTTCACCTGAACAAAAAATAAAACTAAAAGACGCAACTATTAAAAGTGACATCTATTCGCTTGGTGAATTAGTTTATTTTGTGTTTACAGGAAAAGATCCAGACAATAAAAAACCTTTTGAATTATTTTCTCTAACCGAAAAAGCCACAGAAGAAAATCCCGAGGATAGATATAAAGATATATTAGAGTTTGAAAAACATTTTATGGCATTGAAAGAATTGCATATTAATCAGGAGATTCCTATTGAGCATATTACTTTGCGAGAAGTAATAGAATCTGGCGAAAAGATTGACATAGTGAAACTTCACGAATTATTAGTTAAAGGAAAATACATAGATCATGTTTATCATGATTATATTTCACCTATTAATACTTATTTGCTTTCAAAAAACAATCTATCCAACTACTACAAAGCTGTCGGAAATGGAATTCGTGATTTTGCAAAAACATATTCTGATAGACTGGATGAATGTTATCAAACTATTCGTTGGCCATTTTCTTCTATGAATACTTTCGGACGATTGCTAAAGGATATTATTCAAACTGTTTCGGATGATGAAACAAGATTGATTTGCCTGAAACAACTATGGTATTTAGCATTTGGAGCTGACCAGTGGGATGTCCAAAAAATTATTAAAGAAGTATTAAATAAAAAATATATTACGCAAGAAATAGAAACTCAGTTTTCTGAATATATTATTAATTCTGAAATAGAGGTTGATATGAGTCACTTTGGAAATGTACCACTTCCTATAATTGTGAAACTTGGAATTATTAAAAGTAACGAAAATGCAAATAAAAAGAAAGTAAAACGAAATAAAACCATAAAAGAAGTAAATGAAGATTGAATTTGTTAGAGATGCTTTCAATTCATATACTTAGATCATGGATAATAAGTTATTAAAAAATGAAAATGCATACTTAAGTAGAAAAGGACTGGATATAATAATACACATAAACAATATTTCTATTATTTTTTAAAAACGCTTATAAATGAACTCATATTTTGGAGGTACATCAATGACGTGGATTGTAGGGGCATCTACACTGTTTGGTTATGGCGCTGTCATTTCCGATGTTCAAGTCAGTGATATCACTTCAGGTCTTAGAATGGACGTCCTTCAGAAAGCATATCCGGTCGGCAAGTATATTGTTGCTGGATTTGCTGGCGATGTTTATCCTGGTTTCATTCTTTTACAAAGTCTATCGAGATTCCTTAATTCTCCGTCACCTGCCGATGATGAATGTTGGGATCCCGAATGGGTCGCCGAAAATTGGCCCAACGAGGCACGAAGAGTCTACCAGCAAATGGGAGAAGGTATACAGTTTCAGGGAACTGATATCTTAATGATGGGTCTTAAGGCAACTGGAAATCAAGAAAAACGAGTCATGGGTGACGCTATTGGGCACTTGACTGTCTTTCGTAGCCCTAATTTTTTGCCTGAGTCAGAACAGGGAGGAAGAAAGGCGATGAGCATAGGCTGCGGTGCTAATGTAACAAAGTACACCACCAAGTTGGAGGAGTTGATGCTTGACAAAGACCTGTCATATATGAAAGGAGAAGTTTACAATCCTGGCGGCTACGCTAAAAGGATAGCAGAAACTCTAGCATGGTTGGTCCAGAAGAATCCGGAGGATGGGATAAGTGAGCAATTTCAATTATTCATTATACGAATGGGTGAAATTAAGTATTGGTATCCACCTGGCATACCTAAGCTTGCACAAAGTTGGACTGATCTAGTCCCAATGCTTAAGGAATACATTAATCCTCAGTCGCTGGTGGCCAGCAGGAAAACTATGTGCTGATTAAAGTTATCCACACCTATCCTATATGGTGCGTAATTTACGATAAGTTGTGTTTTATAATAATAAGTTTTGATTGAGGATTCTTATGGATAAGCCGTGTACTAATGATAAAGATGAATTTCCTGATGATGAGGTTTTGAGCCGCTATCTTGGGAAGGTAAAAACGGTATGGGATTCGTTTATGGATTTTCTTAAAGATGAGTATCCTTCATTTACCGGCGAATGGCGTTACTATAACGATGGAAAGAGCTGGCTGTACAAGCTGACTAAAAAGAAAAAACTATATGCTGGATTTCCGTTTGGCATAATATGTTTAAGACTACTTTTTATTTTCCTGACAAGGCCGAAGATTTAATAACAAATAGTAAACTAAAGAAAGAGTACATCGACAAGTTTGTTAGCGGCAAAAGATACGGAAATACAAGAGGACTAACCGTAGAAATTAGAAAACCAACGGATTTGGCTACAACAAAAAACCTGATAGAAATTAAGGAACAGCTTAAATAAAAATTGTGTCCGCAGAACATTTTTTATATGAATCCCGTACATAAGAACCTTTGTCACCAAATGTATCTTTGACATCTATTACATTTTCGACAGAGGCTTAAAGTCGCGCTATATAAGTTTGCGGGTCTTTGGTTATTTTTTGTTTTTAGAGCTGCTGAAAATATTTTCCAGTTTTAATGCTTTCGGGCCGCAGTTTGTGCATTCGAGGCAACGCACGCAGCGAAGGTCATTCGGGCTTTTTTCTGGTTCTATGCCGTATTCACATAGCTTGTGACATCGTTTACAGTCTGTGCATTTTTCAATATTGAATTTCAGGAAGAAAGCGGATACACGATTGAATAGGGAAAAAATCGCTCCGAGCGGGCATAATATTCTGCACCAGGGACGTTTTATAAAAAAGATTGCAATTAAGAATAAAATGAGAATTCCCAGTTTAATCGCATTCGGCCATACAACCGGCTGGCCGGAAGTTGCCTGGCTAATCATAGTTGGAACGGCGGCTTCAATTGCACCGGCTGGGCAAATTCGGCATATAAAAAGAAAATGTTCTTCACCGAAGAAATATGGCACTGCCAATACCGTAACAATCAAAATTATATAGCGGAAGTATGATGTGAACTTTGGTAAATCGTATTTTGGTGTCGGGACTTTACTAACCAAATCCTGCAGGAATCCGAAAGGGCACACCCAGCCGCAGATTAACGTTCCGAATAATGCACCTATGGTTATTAGAAGGCCAATAGCAACAAATGGAAAAAGATGAAGGGCTCCGAATTGGGCGATAACTCCGATAGGGCAGGCGAAAGTCGAAAGGGGACACGCATAGCAATGAAATACAGGCGAGCACATAGAATGATAACGCAAACCCAATGGATCCAACCAAACGACAAGAAACGCCGTTTGTATCCACATTCGCCAGCCAACTAATTTTGCAGATAGATTCTTCAATGTATTTTTGTGACCATGGACACCATAGTCTTATATTTAATTACCTCAGGTAGCACAGGTTTCAGGTGGTTTTTCGCCTACAGCAAAGGTTTGGTTTATCCATCCAGACTCATCACGCATAAGACCACCGATAGAAGCCAGTTTAATCAATTCACGTTCGTTTTTTGCCATGACTATTTCAATATTATCTTCCTGTGCCAAAATGTCTGTAGAATGGAAGAGGGAGCCGTAGCATAACAAAGCTATGCCGAGCAGTATGAAAAGACAAACAAAGATAGTTTTTATGTGTTTTTTCATTAAAAAACGTTCCGATTATAGTTAACTTGCCTTTATTACTGTATTTTCCGCAAATTTTATGTTTTTCGCAAATAAATTCTTTAAAATTGCGAAAAAAATGGCGGAGGCGAATGGGAATCGAACCCACCCGAGACCTTCTCGGCCCCACACTGGTTTTGAAGACCAGGAGCACCACCAGGCACCAGTCACCTCCGCAAAAGCTTCGGTTTTCTATATATACATCATATTACATCCTGCTCAAAAGGTCAATAACCTGACAAAATTAGTCGTTAGTCGCTTGTCGCTGGTATCTCGTTATTGGAATTGGCTTCTCGTCTCGGCGTAGTCCACAAGACGAAGCCGGATGCTTCACAAGTACTCAGTACGAATCAATTGGGTTTGTTTTACATTTTATCTACCTCCAATTAGCATTTCGGATTTAGTGTTTAGTGCTTTCCGCCGCAGGTGGGCGAATTGGCTTTGTTTTTTCATATTATTAGATTTTCGGATTTCGGATTTAGTGTTTCCCGCCGCAGGCGGGCGGATTGGCTTTGTTTTTCAAATCAAACCCAAATTTAGCGTGATTTTGCACTAAAATAAGCATATATTTTTGCGTTTTTTTGAGTTATTTTTCAAAATTTTGGCTTTTTTTTCATTATTTTTCGTTTTTTTTTGACACTGATTTCACTGATTACACAGATTATTCACTACCACGACTCTGCCTGCCTTGGCGAAGTTTCTAACGAAGCCAGGTCATTCCCTCGCAGGCGGAAATCCAGTTTAGATATAACGAAATCAAAAGCACCAATGAACACGAATAAACACTAATTATTTTCATGTCAAAAAATAAACATAACATACTATGTCCTTCGTGTATTTCGTGGTGATACATTTTTCATTTTATACTGTATTCTGTTTTGTGTATTCTGTTTTCTATTTAGTTATATATTATACAAACACATAGCCGAAAAGTCAAGAGAAATTAACCACTGATTTCGCGGATTTGCACGGATTATAAACTCTGCCTGCCATGGCGAAGTTTCAGCGAAACATGGTCATTCTGTTTACTGTATTCTGACTTCTGTATTATGATTTATTTTATTGGCCAGCCGTATAATGCTACTTCACGATTAATCCCTTGTCTCGCAAGTACTCTTTTAATTCTTGTATGTCAATTATCTGAAAATGAAATACTGACGCTGCCAACAGAATTGTAGCACCTGCGTTAGCCGCTTGCCAGAAATGCTCCATTTCACCCGCTCCGCCCGATGCTACAATTTCCGCAGAACACGCCTCGGACATTAATTTAATAATGGGCAGGTCATAACCCGTCCGAGCGCCATCTCCAGCTTTGCTTGTAGGCAGTATCACGGCAACTCCAAAACCATCTGCTTTCTTTGCCCACTCCAGCGCATCG
>JAFGPS010000137.1 GCA_016936075.1 Sedimentisphaerales bacterium
ACATTGGCCCGTACAAAGGAAACGAAAAGTTGTTCCAGGGACTATTCGAGAAGTTGTGCACGTGGGCCGGACCGAGAGGTTTGATTCGTCCGAACCTGACACAGTTTATGAGCATATATCACGATGACCCGGAAATAACCGAAGAGGAAAAACTTCGCACAGATGTATGCCTCACCATCCCGCCCGACACAGAAGTCGAAGGAGAAATAGGCAAGGCGATTATACCCGCCGGTAATTACGGCGTCGGATATTTCGAGATTCTGCCCGAGGAGTATCCACAGGCGTGGGCGACAATGATGGGCGGCTGGCTCCCCGAAAGCGGCTACCAGTGTGACGACCGCCCGTGCTTCGAGTTGTATCTAAACGACCCGAAACAGCATCCCGAAGGAAAACACATTATTAATATATGTGTCCCCGTAAAACCTTTGTAAGATTGAAGATTCGTGAATTGGCCTCAATGGCCTATCCACAAAGACATATTGCCCGTGATTATTAATAGTCACGGGCTTTTTTATGCCTGACCGAATATTAGTATTACGCGAATAAGGATAAATATTATTGCTGTAACTTATGACAAAAAGAACCTTTTTCGGATATTTCTCCTAAAGCCGCCCGCATTTATCGCCGATTGTGATTCTGTTAAACAGGGAATGCAACAGAAGCATGCTATGCAACATTGATTATTCCAGACTTATGAAAAGGCTCCGTTTTTGCCCCATGCAGACTATATCGTATAGTTTTTACAGGGAGTATATAAAATGGCAATCGAATACGCGTTATATCAGAACAATCTGAAGAAAGATACCGACCAATACACGGCGAGAGTACTGAAAACCTCATCCGCCAATCTTGATACGGTTGTTGACCACATCGTAAGCCAGGGCACATACCTGCAAAAACCGGTAATAATAGCGATTCTTATGACATTCATCACAGTTGCCGAACGCCTCCTCGCACAGGGAACAAAAATCAAAATAGACGGTCTTCTCGAAATGGCTCCGAAAATACAGGGCAAATTCAACGGCTGCCGCGATAAATTCGACCCGAACCGTCACCAACTCAATATTAACGTAAACGCTCTAAGCCAGGCGAAAAAATATTTCCGTTACCATGCCGAACTGGCAAAAGTCGATACAGTCCTGCCGCATCCTGCACCGTGCCATTTCCTCGACAACGCTACAGGCAAGACAAACGAAACGATAACACCCGGCAAACTCGGTATCTTAAAAGGCTTCAAAATGTCATTCAACCCGAACGAAGCCGAAGAAGGACTCTTTCTTATCGATACAGTGACGAGACAAGAAACAAAGGTAACAAATATTGCAGAAAACAAACCATCGCAGTTGATTTTTCAGGTTCCCGACTTCGAATATAATTCCGTTTATATCGAAGTCAGAAAAAGGTTCACCCCGAACGGAACACTGCGAAAAGACTGCTTACCTGCGATCTTTGTCAACACATCATCGCAAATCAAAATCCTTCCAACCAAAAAGACAAGCAATCGCTCGTTAGTTTCAAACCGAAAAGCAGCGAACGAAAAGTCACTCCTCAATTATTCAATATCTGAAAACACACACCAAACAACTTTCATCAGCACCGAAAACCTTCAAACAGTCGCCCGATAACGCGATCCGCCTCGGCGATATCCGCCGCCAACCAAACAACGGAAGACAGTCAACCAAATGCCGACGCGCGCCGAGTCAAACGCCGACACACCGCCAACCAAACAACGACATTTTTTCAAACAAGTGCAGTCAATCTATTTACTATTACAAAAGATTTTAACGGACGAACCATACAAAACAGATTACGAGATACGAGTAACGAGAAACGAACGACGAATTATCTCCCGCAGACTCGCTAAGTCGAAGATCCGGCGCAGACGGAAACGCAGAGAATATTTCAATAACTCAAAACTAATAATTCAAAACTGAAAACTAATATAGTCCACAGATGAACGCAGATTGTCGCAGATTACTTGTATTGTGATATAACTCATGAATTTCTTAATTGAATAAAAGCAATATATGATAAATTTCAATTTGTCTATTTAGATTAGGACGGTTATGGCCAGATTGATATGTAAATGGAACATTTGCTGCAATATTATGTTTCCGCCAAGGACTTGTTCCAACCACACAAAGTTCTTCATCACTGTCCATAAAATTTAACATTATCTTAGCTGCCCATGTGTCACATGCATCGGATTGTACATACCCTAACATTCCACCAATATTTTCATCTTTGGCATATCTACCATCAAGAAAACACTGCAATCCGTCAATTCCTAAATATTTTGATACGCCATGATTTGGTCCCAACCGTTTAGCTTCAAAACAAAAACGGCAACGCGGCCTCATCATTGAACCATCAATTCGAATATCAAGCCTTCTTCTTTTTTTCCCTTTACGTTTTTGATCATGAATCCTATATTCTTCATGAATACTAAATTTATCCATCCATTTATTAGAACCACTATCATCTAAAACATCTTCAATTGCTTTGGCAAGTTCTCCAGTAATGTCTTCTTCCGGTGAATTGGTAAATTCATTATGAACTAAAACAGCATATCCCATACCAATTAATTGGTGGACTCGCTTAATAAATATTTTCTTAATATCCTCGCTTGGTGAAAACTCACCTGATGATTGGTAGTTAGAGTTTGCCTTCAAAGTTATTTCCTCCGCGATATTGACTCCGACAAAATATCCATGGCATCAAGACGTGCTTGTGTTGTAGTCCAATGCATCATTTGCATAGGCTTAAAAATACAAATCTTATTGTTATCATAAATACGTAGGTTTCGATTAAAATAAACCCATTGACTTTTTTCTTTAATAATGTTTTTCCTATATCTCTCCAATTCCTTTGCTTCAGAATTATCCGCTGGTAAAACAGACAATAATCCTTTTGACTTGGAATTTCGTACAAAAGTAACACATATCATTCCAGAGTCTTTATCATGAATAATTTGAATATCATGCCTTCCCGATAATTCTCCCTTTATGAAGTCATTAAGTTCGTTTTGTAGGTGCTTGGCATAATTTCTTATCTCATTGTTTTTTGGAGGACGGCAGGCTTCAACTCCCAAGCAACCATCGTTAAGGGAACTGCGGACATACATAAAATCATGTACAAGTGACTGTTCTCTATGAGTTAAATCTAATCCATCATAAACAAGTTTATTGAGTTCCTGAATCAATTCTTGATCAACTACAGATCCTTTTATTGAAGATATATTATTTTCATTATTCCACAAATTACTTTTCTTATAAGCAATAAGTGTAGCATTTGCCAAATAATCATAAAAGTTCGCCCATTTTTTTAGCATAGATTTTGATATAGATAAAATTGGTGTAGGAATATTACGCAAAGCTTTAAGCTTAGATATCTTTCGCCATCCTCCCAATGTTGAGGACAAAAAGAATTCATAATAATAAGCGAAATCTGAATTTAAAAATAAAGCTAAGGCTTTAAGAATATTTCTATCATTCGATGTACTGGCAATGCCTATTTGTACAGGTGGAATAATAAAAAAATCTTCAGAGTATATAGCAAAACTTCTCGCCTGATTTACTATAACATGTGGAGGATGACATACTGATAATGGCAGTTTAGCTCTCCCTTTGCGTGCATGAGTTAGTTCTTTTGGTAAAGGTATTATTGCTTTATCAGGCAGAAGAAAGAAATCCCTCCAACCTTTCAAAAGAGAAACGTCAACAATTTTGGCATTCTTTGGAAGATTTACGGGATCTATGTCTTCATCACTCTCAGGCGAACGAAGCTCAAGACCTTGCGAAATAGAAAGTAGTCCCATTTCTTTTAATTTTCCTATAGAATGAAATCGTTTTTTAATTGATTGAAGTAGTTTAATATCTAATTGAGACCCCCAAGCAGCCACCTTCCAAGGTATACTTTGACCATCAGTAACGCTATTTAAGGGAACATCCCGAATTTCACTAACATTAACAATTATATTCCAGCTTTCATTTCGCTTGTTTCTGGCATTAGTCCTTGTAGCTTCCTGATTTGCAATTAACGGAGAATATGTCCGTATTATTTCTTCTGAGTTATCAGTTTGTTGTTCTGGTTCCTGTGGATGATAAAAGAAGGCTGCAGAAGGAGCAGTAAAACGGTTACCAGAAAGAACCCAACGCATATTTGAGAAATTAATTACAGTATGTACCTTCATTTCTTGGAAGAATCTCGATCTGAATTTTTGTGCAGCCTCTTCAAATAAAGTCATAGCAGGTAGAAATAGTGCGATTTCACTATTATTATTTGCATATTCAGCAACACGCCATGCAAATGCCCTTGCCATTTGACAATTTCCAACAGGACGAGATTTTTCTTCTGATTTGATCCAATCAAGTACCGGTTCATCTTCCTCTCGAAGATTATTGGCTCTTAATTGCTTCCAAGGAGGATTGCCAACTAACCAATCAGGTTTTTTCCTTAATAATGCTTCCTGCCATGAATCAGACACAAAGAAATTCCCACAATGAATATTATTATCGAGATTTGGTAAACGAGGCTTTCGACCTGGTTTACCATCAGTTTCAAGATCTGGAGGATGAACATAATCAAGTAATGTCAAAATTAGACTTAACTTTGCAACATTACAAGCATCTTCATCAGTATCTAATCCGAAAAAGTGCGATTCCAAAAGTTCCCTAAGCTCTATAGGATCAGGATTCTTCGATGATGGTGGAAACTCTTTTTCAATAAGACGGCGATAAGCTTGGACTAAAAACGCACCAGAACCACAGGCAGGATCAAAAACTTTCATTCCTCTTGTTAGCGGTTTATGTTCCTCCAATTCTGAAAGCATGAGATTAACGACTGGAATAGGTGTATAATAAGCACCTGCTGCACGCCCTCTGCTTGTTTGTTCTTCTTTTCCTGAATCATGAAGAAATTGTTCATATACTGTTGAAAGAACTTCAATAGGTATATAAGAAAAGTCATAAGCCTTAAAATCAAGATGTAATTGCCATTGGTCAGTATCGTTGGGTTCATCACCATTAAAAGTAGCTGCAACTCGACTGATATGTTTATTTTTAATCAATCCATTACGACTAAAATCAATTGGAAATACTTGACCGTTCAACCATTCATCTAGTTTATCTAAAAGATGTTTCAAGCCATTCACAGAAGCATTTCTTCCAAAAACATCACTGCTACTGAGTTCCCATCGCTCAAATTTCTTTTTAGAAAGAATATCTCTATCTCTCAAATAGTGCAAATACAAATATTTTCCTATTAATGCATGAGAGTCTTTACGTGGCAAATCTCCTCGACCTTGGAGCCATGAATCAAGCTTTTTTAAGTTTTGGAGAAGTTGCCAATCAACTCTATATTCAGCTGAAATATGTTGCCCCCAAGTCTTCCATACTTTTCCGCTATCAATAGCCTGCGCGCTAAATGTATTTATAATCGTGTCTACACATGCATCATTAAAAGTGTGCAATATACGTTGTAATGAAGACTTATCTGAGGTATTTTCGCTGCCACGACAAAAACCCGGATAGACCCTTACACATTCAGGGCTATTGATAATAATAAAAGGTACTGAATCTTGGTTCCAAATAAGCCTATGAGCTTCTTTAGCTTCTTTGTCGTTAGCAACATCACATACATATACTACTGGTATTGTAGATGTTGAGCTTTCATTGAGGGCATAAACACCTTTGAGATTGCATGGTTTTTTTGTTGCGGAACGAAAGATATGCCCATAATCTGCAATACGATTGAAATCTCCTCTTTCTGCCCTGAGGTAGTTTCTTGATTCTTCGTATCCTAATCTTTCGATTATTTCTTTATGAGACATCCTTGCTTGCTTATTTTCCAATTATAATAAAGAGTTATTTATTACCAAATAAGAACATTGCTTGTAATATTTATCAATTCTGATTGAAAAAATCAAGAAGCATTTAATTATTTATTGCCAGATTACTATTGCTCATATTTGAATACATTATTTTAAGTAGATTTGCAGATAAAGGTAAATATTCGTTTTATTATTTCATCAATGGCATAATTTGTCTTTGGAATTTATTAGGTTCATTACTGTCATTAATGTTAAGCCTATTTTTTAATTGCCAAATATTTTTAAGGTCATTCTGATCAATTAAATAACGTGTAATTACTTCTGAAACATTGGCATCAGTTGCTACACCATGATAAAATGCATCAGCAGTTTTATATTCCCCTGTTGCTTGTGTTATTATACCTCTTTCATCAGCATTCATTCTGTTAAGTTTCTCAGCAGAAGCAAATAAATTTTTACTTTCTTCTGGATGTTTAGAAGAAACTATGGCTTTAATAGATTCAAGTATAGTATTAATCTTATCCGCTTCATAAGATAATTTGTTTATATCTTTACGGATATATTGTATATGTAATCCATTTTGATTCATAGTATCAAGAGAATTTTGAGATTGTTTATTATCATTCTTAAGTTGCGTTATCTCTTCTTTAAGATAATTTATGTTATTATTGTTAATTTTACCAACTATTAATGTTCCAATTCCACCTATAATACCAGCAATAATAAGACCACCCATAACACTAGAAATGATATTTGTTGTTATTGTTTCTATCGACATTTTCATTTTAGCCCCCAATTTTTTTTAATAATAACTTTTATTTCCATCCTTTTCTTAGCGACTCTGCGCCTTAGTCGAAGATGCCTAAGGTGCGGGAGACAATCAAGACAGACCATCTCCAGGATACTACGTTCACTTTTTGCGGGTTAGCGATATATTGGCATATATAATACTAATCTGGATACACTAAGACAAGAGAATAATTAAAAAAGAATACAGAATTCAGAAGACAGGCCCCTTGGGCTCCATGGGAGAGACAGTAAATAAAGGATTTATAGCATTAGGCAGAGTATTTATTGCGCTAAGCGCAATATCTCAGCGTTAATCAGCGTCTATCTGCGGTTAATTTTACCCTATTCACTATTCACTAAAACCTATTCACTAAACTAATTACAATTTCATTGAGTCTCTGTTGCAGGTATTTGTTGAGGCTGGCGAGGAATGAATTGGCTTTGTCTGTTATGATTAGCCTGTTATTATCGAACGATGTAAGAAGGTTCTCTAATTTACTCTTTGCAAAGGCAAGGTCTGCCGGTTCTTCAACTGCACCGGGTGTGGTCATATTCGTATATAATACCTGTCGTGAAAGGCTGTCGAGCTTCGCTAAAATGCAGGTGGGATTGTATGCGGTATCGTCTTTATAATCGCAGCCGATTATCTCTGCCATCATTTCAATGATATCGAGAATACGTTCCGGTGCGTCTTGTTTGCGAACAATTTCAAAAGAACAGACGAGGACATAAGAAAGCATTTTATCGAGCTTTTTTGTCTGGTCGGTATAGCTCAGGCAGCATAGAAGTGCATAGCGGATATGAAACAAATTGAGCCTGTCCTGACTCTGGATGCTAAACGGTGCGGTATTAATGCGCATAATATCTCCCTTTCACTTAAACATTAAGTATTCAGTAGTCTGTAGTCAGAAGTCAGAAATTCCTACTGTTTACTGTATTCTGTATCCTGTCTTCTGCTTTTACTATTTCCCGCAATGAAAGTACAAAAAATAACATCGCGGCTAATCACGCACGCTTCAGGCTCGGCAGAGCCTTACAGGACGGAAAAGCACGCGGTGCTCTATATAGACAAGTTAAACACAAAAGACACTATTGCAAAATAAGCAAAGGTGCCCCCTGTATAAACAAAGAGCACCGAGCTTCCCAAACGTTCCTGTTTACAAACTGCCGATTTGAAGCGTAACGTCTGAAATCTCAGTGATTCACATTTGTTTTCTTTTTAGCTTATTACTTATATCTTCTGCCTTATTACTTTTACCTTGTTGTTTTCCCTTTTAATCTTCTCGCATCAGTTGTCGTCAATAGCTCAAGGGCTTATATTATATCTATTTCAATTATATCCCTGCCAAAACCTTAGTCAACCGAAAATGTAAATATTTTACCATGTCTATGTTAATATCCTCTGTACCGCTCGGTGTTCTACCTTTGGCACCTATGGCATCTAACGACATCTACGACATCTTCGATCTGTGGCTTAATTGAAATCCGGGAATATTAAAGAGGTGTACGGTACATATAATGAGTGACATATACGAATGGCGGGACTTTAAGGTTATTAAGAAAAAAGGTCTCCCGTAACCGATATAGAAGTTAACGCTAACTCTAATCGGAAAGGAGA
>JAFGPS010000138.1 GCA_016936075.1 Sedimentisphaerales bacterium
ATGAAATCCTTTCCAATTATATTTTTACATGATAACATATTGAACATATAATATCATTACTAAAAACATAATTGTGACACAGCCTGTTGATGCGGAATCCAGAGTTTAACAACTGGATTCCCGCCTTCGCGGGAATGACGAAGTCGTATTCTCTGCGAACGGTTACAAAAAATAAAAAAGCCCCACATAAAATGCAGGGCTATACTAATCGTCAATTTATAATGTCTGATTATTAACTAAAATTTAAATTTCCGGCCCGTAAGCTGCTCGTAGGCCTGGATATATTTTGCGCTTGTCTTTTCGATAATATCCTGCGGTAATTCAACGCCCGGACCTGATTTATCGAAATTGATCTCTTCGAGATAATTTCTAACAAACTGTTTGTCGTAACTTTCCTGGTCACGGCCTGCCTCATATTTATCTGCCGGCCAGAAACGCGACGAATCCGGTGTTAAAACTTCGTCAACCAGAATTAGTCCATCGTCGTAAATTGCCCACTCGAATTTTGTATCGGCTAAAATGATTCCTTTTGTTTCGGCGTAAGCACTTGCTTTCTCGAATATTTCCATACTCTTATCGCGAACATATTCTGCGGCTTCTATACCAATAATGTCGGCACATCTTTCAAAGCTGATATTCTCATCATGCTCGCCCTGCTCGGCTTTTGTTGCTGGTGTAAAAATCAACTCAGGTAGCTTCTGACATTGTTTCAGACCTTCGGGAAGTTTCTGCCCGCATACTGTCTGGCTTTGTTTGTATTCTTTCCAGCCTGAGCCTGCGAGGTATCCTCGGATAACACATTCTATTGGAAGCACTTTTCCTTTTTTAACAAGCATACTTCGTCCTTCGAACTGTTCGGGAGAATTGCAGAAAGGTTCTGGAAAATCGCTCACGTTATCTGAGATAAGATGATTTTCAATACCAGTAAGAAAATCAAACCAGAATTTTGAAATTTGTGTAAGAACGATTCCTTTTTTGGGTATGCCGTTTGACATGATTACATCAAAAGCACTTATTCTATCGGTTGCTACTATGAGCAATTTATCGCCAAGGTCGTATATATCGCGTACTTTACCTCTAACTGGTTCATATCCATCTACATTTGTTTTCAAGACTGCATTATCCATCATTTCTTCCTTCTATCCTTATAGGATTATAATTTATCAGAGATTTTATACTGATGTTTCACATCGCAAAACACTGGCAATGATTTTAGCGTAAAAAAATAAATATGAACAGACTTTTTTTGGACAATTTGCTAAGCAAGTATCAAAAGAAATGCCGCTGTAAATACAACGGCATAATCCTTAAATTATAAAAGTAAACTTATCACGAAACAGAATCTGTTGTTGATAAGACTTGATCCTTCTCATCCTTTGTTGGGATGGATTTAATTTCCTGCTTTTTAGTGGAAACTGAAACCGATGGTTCAGGTTGAAAACGCATTTTAAGCATTTGTTGTTTTTGATAGCACTGTTCTGTGAAAACCGCGATTTCCGAATCGAGATTCGCGCCGGCTGAATCTCCGAAGAAAGCATGAATAATCGGGAAAACCAAATCCGTCTTGCGCTTGCGAAGCTCTTTTGCCATACCCTCGATTTTTGCGGTTGCCACTCCTTCCTGCATACATGTAAACGGCCCAACGTGGAAGATACCTGAAACATATGCATCATTATGAGGAGTAATCATATCATTCATAAAGTGATATGCAATGGCAGCACTCAACGGCGATTCGCCTTCTATATTGCCATGGAACTCGTGATTCTTTTCCATTATCTCAATCATTTCCATAGGCTTTGGCAAAACATGACGGCCTTCGAGTACCTCATGGAACGGCTCTGCTATTTTGTTTTCGACTGATGACATATATTTTGCTTTTAACGCGGATTTTGCAAATTCTTTTCCGACTTTTGTTATCCTTGACAAACTCAAACTCTTCAATGCAAGACCAAGGTCCCTCTTTTTATTCCTGCGGTTCATCTTATTTACATAATCAATCCAATCTGTCACCGGATCCCTGACTATCTCGAGACCCTGTTGTTCGAGCTCCCTGATAACAAAACCGGTATATGGGTCGTGCATCCTCATGTAAATCTCGCCTATATACAATACAAGCGGGAATCTTTCTGTCTGAGTAAGTTTAATCTTTTTAAATAGTGAAACGGTTTCTTTTCCCCACTGGACAAGCTCATTGACTTCGGCACCCTTTTCTACAACTTTTTCAAGAGCAGAAAGTCTGTCCTGTCTTAATTGTGCAATTTCTTCCTTATCAACAGCATAAGGATTAAATCTCAAATATATATCCTCAAGAAGGTCGGATCCTTTTACTCCCTTGTATAGAATCTGCTGCATTTTCATTTTTTCTGACGCACTCAATTCCCTTGGGAAAGGTATATCGTAATAATCAGTTGTAGATGATGGACCCGCAACCGGAACTTTCTGTAAACCTTCTCTATCAAGAAATTCTCTGACAAGCTCGGTATATTTTCCGAACCTGCATGGGCCGCTTGTTGTCGGAAGCATTACAAGATAGCTTTTTTCGACATGCTCTTTACCTAATTCCCTTATTCTTTCTGTAAGAAAACCTATTGCATCGCCAACAACTCCCTTGAGCGGATAACATACTTCGGTATAAATGTGCTTGCGTGCTATTTCATAGCCGAGCTGTGTATTGGTTGGCAGTACCATTGCATCTACACCGAAATTCCTGAGTCCCGCGGCGGCAACATAACTTGCGTCACCCATGTATGGAATGAGCCATGTTCTTTGTTCCGATTTGTTAGGTTTTCTTATCTTAAGACTCTCCATATTCATCTTTACAGGTGACGTTTGATTGACAACTCTTTCATGTGCTTCAGTTCTTGTTACAAATGGAGCATTATTTGTCTGTGCATCAGTAAGTAACACAAGAACAGGTTTACCCGCCGCCTGTTGAATCTTTTCTTCCTGATATACTTTCAAGCTATCTGGTCCACACGCGAAATTCATCATTCTTATCGCGAATAAATTCGGATGATTGGCAACATACAAACCAGCCTGAAGTATTCTGACACTCTCGACCCAGAACTCATTTTCAACTATTTCATCAAGAGGAATGTCCATGAACTTATGTTCGAGGAAAATCTGTGGTATATAATCCAGACCTCTTACCTGAGAAAACATCGAGCCGGAATTAGAACTTGCTTCCGGGTCGAGCACAACATAATCTCTTCCTATTCCCATATATGCTTTATCGTTGGTCGATTCTATTCTCGAGAGGAACTTGTCACCTTCCTTATACAGCTCTTCTTTGAATTGTTTTTCCGCTTCGTCCGCATACAAAATAGCTTCTTTTATCTGACTATTGGTGAATTTAATTCCGAGCCTGTCAAATTCCTGTTTAAAGGCTCTCATAAGAATTTCATTGTCACCAAAATGCAGTATCGGATTTATCTGTTTGCTTTTGTCAAGAGAAAGAACATCATTAAGGACATAGCCTTCTGATTCTGTATAAATGCAATATTTCAAATTCGGAGGGTCCTGCTGTCTCACCTCGATAAAGCTCGGATTGAACAGAAATTCAACTGCCGGGCTATCGTTTAGTGCCGCGGCGTGACCTGTTGCTAATTTCCTTGCTATACAGAATTCTGTACGGGAATTGTCCACACCTACATTTGCGATTTCCTTTGTTGTTCTCGGTGTCACTACCGGGCAGAAACCAAGTTTGCTTAAAACCGCCGCACTCCAGATACCTTTTTCGCCAAGTGTCGCCGTACTTCGTTTTATACCAACTGTTATTCCAGGTTTTTTTTCGGCTTTTCCACTCTCTATTTCATGGAGAAGCAGTCCCTGTTTTTTAAAATGCTTTTCGTATATCTTATGGTACTTATCGACATAATTTGTTTTGGGTTTCCTCGAAGTTTCTGAATTTCCTTTCGGACAAAAACCACCGGTGATAATTTCATCATCTTCGATAGAGAATATTTCAAGTTTACAATCTCTGATTCCACAACTTTTGTCACCAAACATTTCCCTACATGTTGTCATGCGTTTATCGAACGGCATATCAATTATTTCCCAACCTCTGAACGCTGTGCCGTATTGCTTGCCTTCTTTTTCGAGAAGCTTTATATTTTCGATAATATCGAGCGCTTGTCCCCATGCTCCGAACATTTCTCTGTGAGGATACGCTTCAATTTCTTTTTCAGAAACCTGTGCCAGAGCCGCAAGGAATGCTTTTCCTAACGCAGGTCCGCCCTGAGCTGAACATTTTACTCCGGCATGCTGCGAACCGCCTACGAATTTATAATAGTAGCTGGCCGCTGTGCCGCGAAGTATTGCCGCGGCGATTTCCTCTTTGCCGAATCCTTCGGCAATGAGCCTGTTCTCGTCCATTTCCATGAACACGCCGCAGGTAGAGTCTATCAAAGGAACTTTTTTCGCGCTAAGTGCGGCGGTTTGTAAGGTACTTTCGACATTCAGGTTTATGATATCGGCCATATTCTCAAGAGTCTGGCCTGAACCGGCCTGACAACTGTAATTCATTTTCGCTTCTTTGACCGTTCCGTCTTTCGCGAAGCTTGTGAATTTCATATCTTGGCCGCCGATTTCAAATATCGTATCTATTTTATTATTATAATGCCTTACACCGAGTGCGTGACATGTAATTTCATCGGTGACTCTATCTGTTAGTTCTATATTTTTATCAGCAAGTTCTTTCGACTTTTTCTTGCTTACCAATATCTTCTCATATAGTTTTCTCGCTGAGCCTGTTGCACCAACTCCTTTTATAATTACTTTGTCTTTATGCCTGCTTAAATATTTTAGAACGCGCTTGAGTGACTCTTCGGGATTTCCATGTGTTTTAATATAAAGTTTATCAAGCAGTTTTCCTGTTTTTAACTCAACAATAGCTCCTTTTGTTGTTGTACTTCCACCATCAATTCCGAGTACAACTTCTGTATTTTCAGGAATTTCATCGGTTAAAGTGAGACTTTCTTCATTAACTTTCGACAAATAATCCGAAATTGGCGGAGCAAATTTTCTTTTCTCTCTGCCATGAACGGAAACTTTTTCAAGTTCGGAAAGTTTGAAAACGTAACCATCACCATTTTCCATTCCCTTAAGAGCTGCTCCTACCGCGGCTATATTATGGAATTGCTCAGGCCTGACAATATCAATACCAATAAATCTCTGAAGATTTTTACGAATAAGGTCGTTTGTGAAAACGCCGCCTGTAGCAATAGCAATCTCTTTGCCATTTTCGCTATTGAATTGTCTGGCTCCGAGTACATCAATAATATAATTTCTTGCGACAGTCATAAAGAGACCTGCAAGATTATCTTTTCTTGTTGCACCTTCGTTCTGCTTGTGAATAAGGTCCGATTGAATCACGACGCCGCAGCGTGCGAGAAATTCACAAGGTTCTTTAGATTTTTTTGCTTCCTGTTCAGCTTCATAAAACATTTTCTCAAGACGAGTCTGAAGTTTCTTTCTGTTTCTTATTCTGATTTGTTCTTTTTCTTTTTCATCTTTCGCTTGTGCCGTATCTTCTATTTCCAGATTCGGAACGTCACCTTCGAAAAGTCTCCTGCATTGCTTTTCTATTAGTGTACCGGAACCGCCACCGCATTTTGTACCTGTTCTCCATTCCTGGATAGTTTTCTTTTTATATATTTCTTTCAAATTGAAAAAGTAAGGATCCTTTGCGCCTATGTGAAATATATATTGTGCCTGCGGCATAATAACTTCGGCACCCTTAGGGATAGCGACACTATCATAGACATAAGTCAATCCATTCATTATTTCCGGAAAAGATACTGCCCCACTTCCAGTAAAAGCTGTGTTTCTTATATTTTCTTCCGGGAACATTTTTGTTATTTCCAGCCATGCTTCATGTATAGCACCGATAGGATTTGCAAAATGCAATATAGGATTAGATGAATGAACTATCTGTCTATTTTCATTCAATACAACGTAATGCACAGCGCTGCTGCCTACATCGATACCTACATAAAGGTTTTTCCGGTATTCCTTTTCCTTATCCATTTTATTCTATAAACTCTCCAAAAATAAACAGTTATGTATTATGATATTATATTTTATTATTTAATTTTATTCGCGTTATTATTTCTTTCGTCACATAAATCAATAATAATATAAAACATGGTACAATAGGCCAATGTCCCCATAGGCTAAACAACGTCGTACCGGCATATAAAGGGACTTCAGCGGTTATTATACCTGAACCTTCAGTTAAATGGTCCATCTTTTTTATAATTTTACCCTTTGGTGAAATGATGGCGCTGATACCATTATGACACGCTCGGATTATCGCATAATTGGATTCAATAGCGCGGTTAATACTGCTTTGAAAATGTGCGTTTTTAACCTGAGACCAATCCAGGGTGGGGACCGCAACTATAGCTGCATGTTGTCTGCCATAACGGCGGGATATATCTGTGAAGTTGTCGTCGTGACATATCATGACACCTACATTGATTCCCTCAATGGGAGCTATAACGGTGGTTCCATCACCCTTTTCGTAATATTCAAAAGGAGTAATATGAGTTTTTGTATAGCAACCTGAAACCTGGCCGTCCGAATTAATTATAATCGCTTTATTAGAACGTTGAAAATCCACTCCTATGACCAGTGCGATATTGTTATTTTTAGCTATTTCCTGAAAATTCACAAGCCATTGATTGACATCGCCTGTTCCGGTATAAAATCCAAGTTCGGGAGATACTACAATTTTAGAATCTTCCTGTGCTGCCTGTTTCACAAATTTCGCATATAATGAATTCGAATCTTCTGGATAAGTCACGCTATTGCTATCTTCTGTCCAGCCCATAGCTGAAACTATGATTTTTTTAACTGGTTCACTTGGTTCAGTTCTTTGTAATACAATATTAACCGCAATAGCAAAAAGTAATAATGCACAACCGGCTGCAATGTATGTCCTTTTCTTTTTCGGGCAAACCACAGCATTTACCGCTAAAGCCTGTAAACACACAATAAGAAATACAATGCCTGTAAGCCCTGTAAGAGAAACAAAAGAAACCAATTCAGGATATGCTGACCAGGGACGTACTATTGATTGTGCCATTCCCCAGATAGGAATCGCAGAAAAATTAATCCAATCAAGTACAACTAATAAGGCTCCGATAGCAAACATGCTTAAAAGTGTCGGCCTGCGAAGCAAACGGAAGCTTATCAACGAAAAAGCAGAAAAAACTAATATTAGTTCTGCAAACAGTATTAATGTAATTATTAACGGCATTTGCAAGACACAAGCCTGGGGTATAACATAAAAGATTCCCATATAAACACCGGTGTGAATCATTCTATTATATGTAGAGTCTTTCCTCGATGCCAGATACAAAACAGGAATAAATGCAACAAGTTGAAGCGGAGCCGCAACCATCCATATTTGCGGTATCGTTAAGGATAAACCGCTTGCTGCACCCAAAATTCTTGATTTTAATTCCCTGTTTTTCATATATGTGCTTTACTTATAAAAAGTGAATTAGTTCAATTTCTAATAATTCAATCCTCAGTCTTCTTTTATATTGGATCTAACTTTTTCCAACATTCCAATAAGTCTCTTCTGTTCGTCCTCTACGAGTATATCCATTATCCTTTTAACTTCCTCTGCATATAGCGGCTCAATCCTGTCAAGCAGCTCTTTACCGGACTCTGTTAATACTATTATATTCGACCTTCTATCAGATGGTGACGATGTACGTGTCACAAACCCGGCTTTTTCCATACGGTCTATCAACGATGTAATATTTGCACGATTAACGAGCATCATACTGCTTAACTGTGCTTGTGTAAGGCCTTCTCCCTTCCTGCTCTGATGTTTGAGAAGCATCATAAGGTTAAACTGCACGTCAGTTAAACCAAACGGCTGCAAAAAGTGACCTGCTTTCTTACGCAGATTAGACGCTGTATAATAAGTACTTAGCAGTGCTTCATGAGCAAGCAGAGCTACAGGTTCATTTAGACCAAGTTCTATTTCGAGAGACATTATTTCTAACCTTAATTCGCAATATATAAAATTGTTAATATGTGTATTATTGCCTACCGAACTAATTTGTCAAATTATTTTTTTCACTTTTTTATAATAATTTTTTCGTTGTTAATAACCTGTGAAATATATTCCACCTTACACACAGACAAAAATTTATATTTTTACAAATGTTAATATTACTCGACTTGCGCCCAAAAACTCATAACAAATCTATCAGGTTATCCACCGTAATAATCTGATGATTTATTCCTCTAATCCCCGGTTGATTAATGAGTTATCTATTTTTTATTGAATGAATACAACAATATCACAGTACATACTAAGAATACTACTGTTTTTTTCTTTTATATTATAATAATCATATATACTTTGTTAGATGATAACATATTGCAGCAGTTTTCAATTATCACAAAAGATTACAGCTTGATACTTATTGTTTTTTAATGTAACCTTACAGCCCATGAGTTCAGAATCAATAAAAAATGTGATTAAAGCAAAACGGGAACAATTTAACCGAGCGATATTTGACTATTCTTCAGCTCGACCCTACACAATAATAATGTTATTAGCGTTATTATGTACCCTTACAGTTAAACTGTTCTACGCTAAACGCAATTTGCTTACATACCAGTATCCAGGGTGGATACTCTCTGATATTTCATTTTTCTTAGGTATCGAGGTTATTTTTGCATTTTCTTGTTTTTGTTATCCCAGGAAAAGAGTAATTCGCACAGTAACAATCATATCTGCGGTTATATGCTTTTGGTCATTTCTCAATGCCGGCTGGCTTATAAGAACTGGAACTCAAATTTTGCCGCGAGTTTTATTGACACTTATACGTGATCCATTAACTGCTTTTCAAATGGTTGGTAAAAATCTGACTAAGGTACCTATAACATCAATTCTATTACTTACTCCGGGAGTGATTGCAATTTTGTTTTTTGGTTATATTTTAACCAAGCCAAGAAATCCGAATTACAACAAAAGAAGGTTTTTTATAAGGTTTGTTATCAGTGTTATTATATGCCTTTCAACTATTCTTTTACGCCCTGTTTTAATAAAAGCCAGACCTTCTCAGACTGTATCATTGGAATTGCAATATAACGCGCAAATCAAAGCTATTGTCAGTTTGGTTTCAAATAATCATAAACCACCGACAGAGCCTACTCGTAGAGTTCCTTTTAATGACCAGATTACAGTACCTATTGGTATACAAAAGCAAGAGAGTAATATCATAGTAATAGTTCTTGAAGGAGTGCAGTATGCATATACTTCGTTTGGTGAAAAGTCTAAAGATTCAACACCCTATCTTGTAAATCTTGCAAAACAGGGAGCGTGTTTTACAAATATGCGTTCTACACTGACGCATACAACAAAAGCTCTTTTTACTTTAATGACAGGACGATATGCGTCAGCTTCCCAGGATATTGTCGAAGCGGTACCTATTTCAAAGCCATATGCAAGTTTAGCGACTATTCTGGAGGGCCAGCTTGATTACAGGACAGCTTTTTTTCAGTCTGCAAGAGGCAATTTCGAGTGCAGGCCGGGGCTGGTTCATAATCTTGGATTTGATAAGTTCTGGGCAAGAGATGATCTTGACGATCCAAATAAGTATGTAGGCTACCTTGGCAGTGATGAATATGCCTTGATTGAACCCATAAAAGAATGGGTGAGCTCCGATAATAAACCATTCCTGCTTACTATCATGTGTTCCGTTACACACGATACTTATGAAGTACCTGAGTGGTATAGTGAACAAGCGAAAGAGGAAATCGACAGATACAGGCAAACAATTGAATATACAGATGAGTTTCTGAAATCTTTCGAAAGGGAACTTTCCCAGCTTGGTATTATGGAAAATACGATTTTTTGTGTTGTTGGTGACCATGGGGAAGCTTTTGATGAGCATGGTCAATCCGGACATGATCGTATTGCTTATGATGAATTTCTGCACGTTCCGTTTTGCATCAAAGCTCCAAATATTGAGCCAGGCAAAGTAATTTATAATCCGGTGAGTTCGATAGATTTAACTCCCACTTTATTAAGCTTGTTGGGTTTTAATACTGAAAAAGCTGGTTTTGACGGCATAAATGTTCTTGGCTCAATCAACGATGAGCGCAAGGTTTTCTTTTCAGGATGGATGTATGTAAGTCAGGCAGGATTTGTACAAGGAAAATTAAAATATATCTACGATCCAGTACACGAGGTAACAAGTTTATACGATTTACAGAATGATCCTAATGAAAAGGAAAGAATGGATATACCCGAAGAACAGGCACAGGCTATCATAGATGAAATTGAGACATGGCGGGAAAATACGATTTTTCAGTATGATCAGGAATATAAAGGAAGAAATATCATTTTTGACAAATGGCTTTGTAAATGGGGGAACAGAAATTCGTCTGCTGAATTTTTAAAACCGGAACAAGCAAGAGAGTTTGTTAAAAAAAATAAGTAAATGCTTGTTGATTATAATCATTCCTATGTTTAATAAATTCAACACTATAAAAAACTTCACGTATAATACCAATTATTTAGTTAAAATTGTTAAGAGGGGTTGAATAGTGGGATTTGGTGTTGCAAAAAATCAACATATCGATATATCAATCATTTGTTCTTATTGAAGAATTATTACTATTATTACAATGTAAAATCTTTTTAATAATAGATTTACGTCCTATATATTTACTGTTAATGGTATATTAACATCGGTTGGTATGTTTATTGCTGCATAGTAAGACTTGTCCTAAAAATTGGATATTTTGGGCGGACGTCCTAAAAAAATATCCTGGAGGAGGAGATGTCCGCCCAGTACTTTAATAATTTAAGAACCGGCGTCGATAAATAATTTTTGAGATTCCGGGCTATTACATAATATTAAAATTGGATCTTGTGGGGTCGTTCTGGAGGAGGGCGACTCCTTTTTCTCATTCAATTTTCATTTACTCGCACCGACAGATTTCCTTACTGTTATTTAAAAGTTCATTCATAATTGTAGCAGCTCGTTGCTTTGATTCGAGAAGTTTTAATTTTTTAAGCAAAGAGAGTTGTCTGTCATTGAAGCAGATTGGAGTATGAAGGTTAAAATTAATTAAACCGAGTGTTTGTCGAATTGAGGATAATAAACCTTCTGAACCAGTTTGGTTTTTTGCACTGATTTGTATAGTATTCGAAAGAAAGTCTGGTAATCTTGATTTATTAAATTTCTGGGGAAGATCGGATTTATTAAGAACTGTAATTATTGTTTTTCTTTTGTAATTGTGAAATACACTATAGTTAAATTCTATATCCCTGCTATTATCAAGCACAAGCAGAATAAGGTCCGCCTCGTTGATTAATTCGAGAGCCTTGTTTTGAGCTGCGTTATCTATACTTTTGCTAATAGTGGATAAATTGTCATCAAGTCCTGCTGTATCAATTAATTCGAGAGATAGTGATTCTATTTGGCATTGTGCCGTGACCCAATCTCGCGTTGTACCGCTAATGTCGGTAACAATGGATTTTTGTTTACCTGAGAGGAAATTAAGCAGAGTACTTTTACCTGAATTTGGAGGACCTGTGAGTATTGTTTTGCAGCCTGAAATGATTAGTTTTGCAATAGAACTGTTTTGTAATATTTCATCTGTTTGTTTTTTGATTAAGTCCAAAGATAAACTGTTTATATCACTGAGCCATTCACGTACAACTTTGCTTAAACCTGAGTCAATCTGATTCAGAATAATTTTTGTACCTTCAATAGTTTTTGACTGGACCTGGGCGATTTTTGCTTCTAAGGCAATTATGTTGGTTTGCTCATGTTTTGAGAGTATTTTCTTTTGTATCAGTTCGTCAGAAATTATTTGAACGCCCTGTTTTTTAAGTAATTGAATAATCATCTCAACAATAAGAGGATTGCCATGACAATGAATCGCAAATAAATATGGTCTCTCATAACCTATAGTGACCTGGTCAATTATTTTAGAATTATCATGGATTGTACCGAGTAGGATTTGGCCAACTTCGAATCGTAAAGGTTTTGTTGAAACGGACTTAAAAACAGTTTTTATTATTGATTCAGCATTTTTGCCGCAGACTTGAACAGTCGCAATCGCACCGGTCCCTTTACCTGTCATTACTCCTGCGAATGTTTCATTTTCCATAGTGAATTGTATTTAAAAATAATTACTCAGCTTCCTGCTTTGATTCTATAAATTTTTTATAAGCCAGAAAGACTCCCCTGACGACAAGGTTTGGAACATAATCGTCAGCGAATTCACAATCTGTATGTATTGTTTTCGCACCTGAGCCTGTAATAATTGTTTGCGGCCAGTTGCCAAGTTCTTCAGCGTAGCGGCGTGTAATTTCCTGCAGCAAACCGACATTCGCATAATATAGCCCGCAGTTAATTGCATCGGCTGTATTTTTACCATAAGGAGCATTGGGTTTGGTTACTTTTATATTAGGAAGCTGTGCCGTATTATCTCGTAATGCTTTTGCGCTAATTTCAAATCCCGGACAAATTACGCCGCCTAAGAAAATCCCATTATCATCTACAAGGTCGATAGTAACCGCAGTTCCGAAATCCGCGACCACTACTGCATTTCCAATCACATCATAAGCCGCAGCGGCAGCGACTACCCTGTCAGTACCGACTTTTTCCGGCTCATCCACCCATAGACTGATAGGGAGTGGAATTTCTTTACCGATGATATATATCTTCTCGTCGAAATTCTTTTTCGCGATTTCTTTAATTACTTTTGTCCAGTCAGGCTTTACACTACTAACGACAATTACGCCGTCCCGTTTCTTTTCTTTAGAACTTGTCAAGACCGGGATTTTTTCCCATGCCGTTTTAAGACAATTTTCAATTTTTTTCTTTGAATCCCCTGCAATGGATTCAATAGATTGCTCTTCATTATCAAGAAAAAGAGCGATATTAATATTGGTATTGCCTATATCTATTGCTATCACGTTCATAAGTAATCTTTCAAAATGCACAAAAATTAATCACTATTTGTACTCTATTGTGCCGAATAAGTCAAATTTTTACGATAAAAGACAGTTTCTGTATACTGAGGAATTCGATATTTTCCTTGCGAAAAGTGGATACAATTGTTATCCTGTCGAATTCGAATTTTTAAGTTAAAAACAATATTAACAGATAATTAACGATTACAGGAAACAATAATGAGCACAAAACAGAATCCCGGTCTCAACGAACTTGACGAACTAAGTATTCAGACAATCAGGTTTTTAGCAATAGACGGCGTTCAGGAGGCCAATTCTGGCCATCCGGGAATGCCTATGGGAATGGCTCCGGCGACTTATATTCTCTGGACAAAATATATGAATTTCAATTCAGCCAATCCACGCTGGTCAAATCGCGACAGATTCGTTCTTTCAGCCGGTCATGGAAGTATGCTGCTTTATTCAATGCTGCATTTATCCGGCTTCGATATCAGCCTGGATGATCTTAAAAATTTCCGTCAGTGGGGAGCCAAAACTCCGGGCCATCCTGAATTTGAACTGGATCACGGTATCGAATTAACAACCGGACCGCTCGGACAGGGAATATCAAATGCCGTCGGTATGGCAATCGCTCAAAAATATCTTGCGAATTATTTCAATCGCGAGGGTTTTCCAGTTGTAGATTATAAAATATATGTCGTTGTAGGTGACGGTGACCTTCAGGAAGGTGTTGCCTCGGAAGCCTGCTCGCTTGCCGGTCATCTGGGACTTGATAATTTAGTCGTTGTTTATGATGACAATCATATAAGTATTGATGGCGATACTGATTTGTCTTTTACAGAGGACACAAAAATGCGTTTCCAGTCTTACGGCTGGAATGTTCAGGAAGTAGGCGGCGATGGAAATGATATGGCTGCTTTCGAGACGGCACTTGCCATGTCAGAATCCGGAAAACCAATGATGATTAAACTTCGCACACATATCGCATACGGAAGTCCTAACAAACAGGATACATCCGGCGCACATGGTGCTCCTCTTGGTGAAGATGAAATCAAACTGATTAAGAAAAAATTCGGCTGGGATCCTGAAAAGAAATTCTTCGTTCCTTCGGAAGTGACATCTCATTTTGATAAAGTAAAAGAAAAAGGCGAAGAAGCAGAAGCTCTATGGAACAAAATGTTCGAAAGTTATACTCAGAAATATCCGGAACTTGCGGAAGAATTCAATTCTGCAATAGAAGGAAAATTACCTGTTAATATCGATGAAATATTACCAACATTTAAAGCAGGTGATTCGATAGCTACAAGAAGTGCTTCAGGAAAAGTTCTTGCAGCGGTTATGCCAAAAATGCCTATGTTGATGGGCGGCTCGGCAGACCTTACACCTTCGAACAATACAGGCTGGCCCGGAATGAAAGATTTTCAGAAATCTTCACCTGACGGCAGATATATTCGTTACGGAATTCGCGAGCATGCAATGGGCTCGATTATGAACGGTATCTCAATTAGCGGAATGCTTCGTGCATACGGCGGGACATTCTTCGTATTTTCCGATTATATGAGACCGGCTGTTAGAGTCGCAGCTCTATCAAAATATCCGAGCATTTTTATCTGGACGCACGATAGTATTGGAGTTGGTGAAGATGGCCCGACACATCAGCCGGTAGAACACCTTGCTGCTTTGAGAGCTATTCCGGATCTTGTAGTATTCCGCCCTGCCGATGCAAACGAAACCGCACAGGTTTGGAAATACACACTTGAGAATAATGATGGCCCAGTCGCCATGCTGCTTACACGACAAAACTTACCTGTTCTTGACCAGGATAAATATGGCTCAGCTAAAGACACAAGCAAAGGCGCATATGTTCTCGTAAAAGAAAAAGACGCGGATGTAATTCTTATGGCAAGCGGCTCGGAAGTGTCACTCGCATTAAGTGCTGCCGAAAACCTCGCTAAAGACGGCGTGAAAGCACAGGTCGTAAGTATGCCTTCATGGGAACTTTTCGAGAAACAGCCGCAATCTTATAAAGATTCTGTATTGCCTCCGAATGTAAAAGCAAGAGTCGCGGTTGAAGCAGGAATAGAAATGGGCTGGAGTAAATACATTGGTGACAATGGAATTTTCATCGGTATGTCAAGTTTCGGCGCTTCAGCACCTGCAAGTATATGCTTCGAAAAATTCGGTATCACAGCAGAAGCAGTTACAGAAGCCGCGAAGAAATCTATTGCAAATAGCAAATAGCTTATTCTTTATGTTCGAGTGTCTTTAACATTTGAGCGGCATATTTTTTAACTTCCGGTTCTGGATCATCGAGTGCTTTAACAAAAGTATCTTTATATGAACTAATATCAGGAGGTGAACCGTCTTTGCTTTTTGATATTAATATGCTCTTAAGAAAATATCTTTTTTTATTCTCATGAGATTGTTTTTTGATCCAGTCAAGGGAATCATGCCAATTGAATTTATTTTCATAATATTCAGGAATTAACATAAAACAATATGGCAGTGATGCAATCGAATATCCATCTTCTTTACGGATTAGAAATGGTCCATCAAATGTAAGATTCGGATCGGAACTTTCTGTTTTATATTTTTCGAGATCATTCGAACAATCTTTACATAATTTCTTTTTAAGTTTAATTCCGAAAAAAAATCCAAGATTATCCAGAAATCCCGGAGATGAATTCATTAAGCAATTGTTATTGTTACAATGCGCACCGTCACTGTGGGATTGTTCCTTGCATAATCCTAAAATATGACCGGTTTCATGTTGAATTGTACAAGATGCAGTATTTTTTTGAAATACCTTACCAGTAGGAAAGAAAATCGTATTCGGGCATAAAGAAATTATATGAGAGTGTATTTCTTTTTTTTGGAAAGTATTTTTCCCGTTAAAGAAAAAAATATGCAAATAAGCAGACTGCTTATCTGAATTCTGGTCGGGACCATCAAGGCAGAAAATAGATGCAGGACCAATAGACATATCTTTAATTTTATCTAATGGAATCGGCTCATCGCGGATTACTTTAATACCATCAGGTTTTGAGCAGTGTGTAGTAAGAAAATCTTCTAATACATCAAGCCATTCATCAGGAACTTCCGCACCTTCAATTACATCGACTTCAACATAAATTTGGCTGTAAGGTTGTTCATTTAAATATAATAGTTCCGGCTGCATATATTTTGGTAAAGTGGCATTTTGACCGCAGCCGGGAATGATTAGAAGTATAGGTAAAGTTAGAATTGTTAATAACAGTATTTTGATATATCCCGTTTTCTGAATCAAATTATATCCTTTCTCTCATTTTTTGCTCACAGGATGATTATAGAAAGAGAGTAAGTATATGTCGAGAGAAAAAGGAATCTCCGCAAGTTGATTAAATTGGGAAGTATCAATTCAATAGTGCTTAGATATTACTTTGCTTGGGCGGCTACTTTTGCTTTTGCTTTCGGCTTAACCTTTTTTCTTCCGAGCATTTCATCTGCTTCTTCGATAGTTTTAGGCGGCCATTTTCCCTCTTCCTGTAGCTTTTTCAGCTCGTCAAGTTTTGCATAACTGACAATAGTTCTGCATTTCGGGAATCTGCCGCAGCCAAGGAAAGGTCCTTTCTTACTTTGTCGGATGACCAGTTCGCCTTCCTTACATTTGTAACATTTTATGCCTGAAGGTTCAGCCGGTGGTTTCGGAGGTAAAACATTTCCTTCCTTATCGAGCTTGAGAGTTGTCTTGCATTCCGGATAGTCACTGCATCCGAGAAATTCACCGAATCGTCCTCTTTTGTGTACCATTGGTTTGCCGCAGTTAGGACATTTATGGTCAGAAATTTTCTCTTCGACCATTTTTCCATCTTTGTCGCATGGACATGCGAATTTACAGTCTGGATAAGCAGAGCAACTAAGAAATCTGCCATTCTTACCAAATCTGTAAACGAGTTGTTTCTTACAATCCGGGCAATTATATTCGCTTGGAGTAACTTCAGCTTTGGCATGTGCCATTTGCTCTGTTGCATTTGAAAGATTTTTACTGAACGGGCCATAAAAATCTTTCAAAACCCCAATCCAGTCAAGATTCTGCTCTTCGATTTTATCGAGTTGTTCTTCCATATATCGCGTAAATGCGATATCCATGACTTTTGGAAAATACTCATTGAGCTTGTCTGTCACTACCTCACCGAGATCGGTTGCTGCGAATTTTTTATCAATCTGCTCAACGTATTCACGGTCCTGAATAGTACTGATAATTGAAGCGTAAGTACTCGGCCTGCCAATTCCTTCTTTTTCGAGAGCTTTAACTAATGAAGCTTCGGTATATCTGGCCGGAGGTTTTGTAAAATGCTGCTCAGCTTTAATATCGACTGGTAGAAGTTTCTGGCCGACATCCATTTTCGGAAGCTCCTGCTCGCTCGATGAAATTGGCCAGACTTTTGAAAAACCATCGAAAACAAGGATATGCCCTGTTGTTCTATAATAGCACGGACCTATAGTAGTATCAGCTTTGATGTTAAGATTTGTAACGTTCCATTTTGCCGATTCCATCTGACTTGCGACGAAACGTTTCCAGATAAGGTCATATATTTTAAATTGTTCATTCGATAGAAATGATTTTATCTCTTCTGGTACTATATCAACATCAGTCGGGCGAATCGCTTCATGTGCCTGTTGTGCATTTTTCTTTGCAGTATAAACTTTTGGTTTTTCAGGAAGATAATCCGGACCAAATTTGTTTTGGATATATTTTCGAGCATCTGTGATAGCTTCGTTTGAAATATGAGTACTATCTGTTCTCATGTAGGTGATAAGTCCGAGCGAACCCATCGAACCTAAGTCGATTCCCTCATAAAGCTGCTGTGCGACAGCCATCGTACCTTTTGCACTGAATCCGAGCCTGTTAGCGGCTGCCTGTTGAAGTGTGGAAGTAATAAACGGCGCCGATGGATGCGACTTTGATTCCTTGGTTTGCAGGTCATTCAATGCATATTGAGCACCTTTTAATGCATTGAAAACCTTGTCAGCTTGTTCTTTTGAAGAGACATGGAATTTTTCTTCGCCTATTTTGTATAATTCGCTTTTGAATGCGTTATGTTTTGTAAGCCATTGGGTTTGTTCGGCAATGGTAGGTCCTTTGCCCTTCTCGTTTTGTGCGGAAAGAAAATCAAGCCATTCTTGTGTATAGTTTGTTTGTAAATCAGTAGTGAAAACCGCCGGGATAAGCCAGTATTCATCAGGTGTGAAAGCTCGAATTTCCCTTTCGCGCTCGACTATTATTTTTACCGCAACTGACTGGACACGCCCTGCCGATAATCCCCTTGCGATTCTTTTCCAGAGCAGAGGACTAATCTGGTAGCCGACTATTCTATCGAGAATACGTCGTGCCTGTTGAGCCATTATCTTATTATTATCGAGCTTTCCGGGTTTTTCAAATGCCTGCGTAATGGCCGATTTTGTAATAGCATTGAAAATTACACGATATGTTTTTTCTTCGGGAACTTTTAAAATTTTCGCTAAATGCCATGCAATGGCCTCCCCTTCACGGTCAAGGTCAGTTGCCAGATACAGTTCATCGCAATTTTTCATCGCGGCTTTCAGTGCTGTTACGGTCTTTTGTTTGCCGGGCATGATGCCATAAGTCGGCTCGAAATTATTTTCGATATCAACATTTATACCTTTGGAAGGTAGATCGCGGACATGACCCATAGAAGCTTTAACTTCATAGCCGGGACCGAGATATTTATTTATAGTTTTAGCTTTTGCAGGTGATTCTACTATTACTAACGCTTTTTTCGAGCTTGATTTGGCCATATTTGTTCAGAATATAATAATTTGTTATTAGTTCTTTCAAATTCTCTATACAGATATTTAGAAAACGGGTTCACGAATCCGATATCGGCGATTTATATAAATATAATTAGAAAAGGGTAAATACATCCGAATCATCTATCTGTCAAGAAGGAATTATTTATATTGATAATTTATATAGTCTTTTTAATATCAAAAATGTTAATATGGGTAGTAGTAGAAATGGTTTATGTTAGTTTTTAATAGTAAAAAGCCGAATAAAGCAATAATACGAAACATTTCATTATTATTAAATACTTTTTGAAAATATATTTAATATTATTGTAATAAAATGAGAAGTTATAGGACGTATATGTTTTAAAATAATATTTAACTCCCCTGCTAAAATAATTAAAAAATATTTTTCATTTGTTCCTTTAAATTTTTAAGTGCATTACCTCTGTGAGATATTATATTCTTTTCATCTTGATTTAATTGAGCAACTGTTTTATTCAATGAAGGAACGAAGAAGATAGGATCATACCCAAAGCCATTAGTACCAATTTCTTCTTCTATGATTATTCCTTCGAGTGTCCCTCTTGTTTCAATGAGTATTTCGTCTGATTTAGCAAGACACATACAACATACAAATCTGGCTGTACGTTTTTCTGCTGGTACATCTATTAAGAGTTCAAGCACTTTCTTAATATTACGATGATCTATGAGAGTCCTTTCTTCGTTCGGAAGCTTATCTCCTGAGAACCTGGCGGATTTTACACCTGGCGCTCCGTTTAAAGCGTCTATAACCAGTCCGGAATCATCTGCTAATGTTAAGTGCCCTGTTGCTTTAGAATAACCAATCGCTTTTTTACGTGCATTTTCCTCAAATGTTTTACCATCTTCTTCAATCTCTTGAATAGAGGCAAATTCTTTTAGGTTATGAAGCGTAAATTCTTTGCCTAAGCAGCTTTGTATTTCTGAAACTTTACCAGGATTTGTTGTTGCAATTAGTATATCATTGTTATTGATGGGCATATTATTTACCTTAAGAATTAATTATATATTATTGTCTTATTTCATATGGAGATAATACATTTTAAATAAAATGAGTGAAATAACAACATCGTATTAATAAAAACATTAAAAAATCAATTTTCTGTAATATGGTATATATATAACATACTTTATTATTAAAATATAAATGCATAGAGTTATGATATTATTAAAAAGCACTATACAATTATAAAGAACAGCAAATACATATTATATGACTTCAATGAGTATAATGAGAGTAGAGATTAATCAAAAAGATAAGAGGAATTGATAATATATAATATATATGTAATAACAATGACCATAAAATAGTTCTAATATACTCATTATTCTGAAAAAAGCGAAGCGAAGACTTAAATTCTGTCATAAATAGATTTCTCAATACAAATTCATCTTAGGGGGCTACGGTCTAAATGAAATAGGCTTATTTCTTATGTACGTTGTTGTAAATTAATTAAATATTATTCTTCATGCATAATAACTGGCGAAACAAATAGAAGAAATAAAATAAACAAGGAGGATCAAAAAAAATTTTCTTTGTTATTGAAAATTCTTTATATATCAGGATACAGACAAATATTTTTAATACAAAAAGTTGTATCATGTTTAGAAAAAAAAGTTTGAATGAATACTAATGATAAATTTTGGATGAAAAGAGCTGCCTGATCGTATTGATTTAATTAATCCGTATTAAAATAGAGTATAAGAAAAAAAATGTATTGAAGGGTAATGAGTTTAATAAATGTTTATATTATTTGTATAATAGTTCAGGGATAATGTTTCACGTGAAACATTATATTATTTTAATCAGAAGATACATTTCATTTCCCATGGATTTTATTAGAAAATATTTAATAGTTAAATAATGTATTCAGTAAATGCTAATAAAGATATTTTCTAAATAATAACAAAAACGGCCATATTGATATTAATAATGAAGGTAAGGTGTGATAATAGGGTATATGGGGAGATGTTATGGAATAGGTAATATGTCTATTTATTACTGAATTTATGGTTTATTATCTTTTATAGCTATGTTTCACGTGAAACATTATTTCTTTATTGCAGTGAACCATTTAATTCTTCCTGAACAAAACTCTAATTCATTATTTCAGCAATAAAAAAAGATAAATGAATGTTTCAGGAATATTTGTTGATTTAAGGCCTTGTGCTTTGACAGTAGAATCTATAAAAAATATTATTTTTGTCTGGCTTTTTGTAGAAAGTCTTTTTAATATTTCAAAATAGATTTATATGTATTCTATTAACCTGTTTACTTACTAATTGATGGAGCAATTTATGATAGATGCAAAAAAGGATAAGCCACGTCATCTTGGTAGGGGGCTTGAGTCGTTATTGGGTCCTATAACAAATTCTGTGGTAAAACAAAATGATTCACAAATAAACGTACAGGAACAGCCTAACTATACACAGGATAAGGAGTTAGGTGTTGTGATGCGAGAGGTTGAAATCAAGAATATCAGGGTAAATCCATACCAAGCGAGAACAGTTTTTGACGAAAAGGAAATTAATAATCTTGCAGAATCAATAAAAACAAACGGTGTGATTCAGCCTATAATTCTTAGGCAAACAAAGATGGGATATGAGATTATAGCGGGAGAACGCCGCTTTAGGGCATCTCAGATTGCCAATCTTAGTACAATTCCTGCATTAATTCGAAAAGCAACTGATGAACAAATGCATGAATTGTCAATAATTGAGAATATTCATAGAGTAGATTTGAATCCAATAGAAAGAGCAAAAGCTTATCGAGAATATCTAAATGCTTTCTCACTTACACAAGTACAAGCAGCTGAAAGACTTGGAGAAGACAGGTCTGTTATTGCTAACTATCTGAGAATACTGGACTTACCAGCAGAAATTAAACAGATGCTTATTGATGGTCAATTAAGTATGGGGCATGCAAGGGCAATTCTTGCATTGCCTACAGACGATCTTAGGCGTAAGCTTGCCAATAGAGCTATGGCAGGGCGTCTAAGTGTCAGAGAAGTAGAAAAATTAGTGAGAAGGTACCTTACAATTACAGGGAAAGAAAAGAATGGAACTCGTGAAAAATCTACACATATCTTAGATATGGAGAAAAAGTTATCAAGCCAGCTTTCAACGAAGGTGAATATAGAAACAAAGAAGAATGGGCAAAAGGGGAAAATTGTAATAGAGTTCTATTCGCTTGATGAATTTGATGGAATTCTTGAAAGGCTTGGACTTGAATATAACGAATAATGATTGTTATATACTCATTTAAAAAGATTTTATTTAAGAAAAATAATAAAATATAGTATAATAAACCTTTGTATCAGTATTAAAAACTAAGATTATTATAATTATACAATATGAAATTTTCGGGAGGACATATCATGAATCAGCGATTTCTTTCATCGATAGCAATGATGATATCAATATTCTTGATTTCAAATTTACTTTTTGGACAGAGTGCTTCACAACCATCTTTTGTTCAGGTAATAGCAGAAGGTACGCCTGAGAATGTAATGGAAATGATAAATAGTATTGCAGATATCAATACTAAAATCAACGATTTGGGCTGGACTCCCTTACATGCTGCTGTAAGTTTTAGAAAAGATGATTTAGCTTCTATGCTTGTTAAGGAATTGAATGCAAATATTGATGCTCAGGATAATTCAGGAAATACACCTCTGTTAATTGCAGTAGAAACAGGTCAAATCAATGCTGTTAATTTTTTAATTGAAAATGAAGCAGATGTACATATTGCAAATAATAGTGGTGATAATCCACTTTCCATAGCACAGAAGATTGGTCTTGATAATATCAGCAATTTACTTAGTGAAAATAATGCTCAGTTGCCAGCTCAAAACTCGCAAAGTCAAGGTCAAAGGGGTAATAGAAGAGGCATGATGCCTGGTATGAATAATATGATACCAGAAAATTTTAATAATAGGCGAGGTCCTGGTGGAAATGAAATGAATCAGGATTTTGCTAATAATCAGATAAATCAGAATAGGCCGGTACCTGAAATATCTGTGAATAGCAATGAAACTTTTATAAATAATGATTCAGGAGATTTGGATCCAAACGAAGTGCAGGCAAGAATCAATAAATATCCCGGTCTAAATGAAGAGGTTGTTGAAGTTGTAAATGGAAGAAGAAATGAATTGAGGCAATGGGGAAGAGTTGATAGAGATAATAGGACAGGTCTAATTTCGGCAATTATAAAACAGTATCAAAATGAAGTTGAATTTATACAAAAAATAGCAACAGAAGAAAAAGCAAAGACAACTATTGAACAAGCTAAAAATATGAATGATTCAAGAAAAGATGCTTTTATCGCTATTAATCGTGCTGTTCGCGATCAGGGCACAACTTCGTCGCAAAAGTCTACAAGTACACGAAGGACAACAAGTAGAACAACAACAAGTAGAACAACAACAAGAAATAATAGACGTGGTTCTACTACCGAACAAACTAATACAAGTACGCAAGAGGAAGAAAGTAAATATTCTCCTGAAGTACAGGCTGAGATTAATGTCTGGCTTAACGCTGATATTACAGGTTTGAGCGATAGAATCAATTTAATGGAGTCTGTTAATGAAACGATAACTTTGGAGATTAATTCTTTAAAGCAAACTGCGGTTGGAGAAAAGGCAGAAAAAACGATAGCGGCGATAGATGGTTTGATTTTTGCCAGAAAGATGGGATATGACGAACTGAATAAAGAGTTGCAGGAGACTCTCATTGAACAGAATAATTCTAATACAAATGAAGTGATGGATATGCCTGATTATCAAGACCAGGAAACGATGAATAGGAGAGGTTCGAATAGAGGTCAGACAATGACAACCGGAAGAGGTACGAGAGGAAGATAGTCGTAAATATATCAGTAAAATATAGATGTATAATATATGCGTATTATTTGTCAAAGAGTATTAGAAGCACAAGTTAAAGTTAATGACGATATAGTAGGAAGTATAAACAGGGGACTTCTTGTCTATCTTGGTGTAGGTAAGGGTGATACTTTAACAGACGCACAATTCATATCCGATAAGTTAATCAATCTTCGTATATTTTCTGATGACGAAGGGAAAATGAATCTCAGTGTTCAGGATATTAGCGGCTCTATTCTTCTTATAAGTAACTTTACCCTTCATGGTGACTGTCGCAAAGGTCGTCGGCCCGGTTTCGACGGAGCTTCTGAGCCAAATGTTGCCAACGAATTATATGAAAAAGTCACTCAACTTATAAAAGCATCGGGTGTACCAGTAGAGAAGGGCGTTTTCGGCGCACACATGCATGTTAGCAGTATTAATGACGGACCGGTAAATTTCATTCTCGATAGCACAAAACTTTTCTAAAACATGTCACGATATAGTCTATGTCACGTTCTTAAAAGCTTGTCATTTTTTTAAGCTCATCGAAACGACTATCAATATCATTCTTTGTAATAGAAGAAAGTCCGTTAAGTGAAAAACCTTCTATAGTAAACGAAGCCGTCACTGTGCCGTAAGCGATTGCTTCTTTGAGTGATTTTGAATCTGTGGTACGTTTTTGTGCGAGATAACCCATGAATCCGCCAGCGAAACTATCACCAGCGCCTGTCGGATCCATTACATTTTCAACTGGATAAGCAGGCAAAATAAACATCTCGCCATCCGCGCTGTATAAAAGTGACCCGGCTTGTCCTTTCTTAATCAGTACATATTTTGGACCCATTCCAATAATACTTTTACCTGCCTTTATCAGGTTCTTTTCACATGCAAGGAGTCTGGCTTCGTCTTCGTTAAGTATCAGGCAATTAATTCTTTTAAGTAAAAGCTTGAGATGTGCAAGATTGTTTTCAATCCAGCAATTCATCGTATCAGCGGCTACAAAGACAGGCTCTTTTATCTGCTCGAGCAATTCAAGCTGGAGTTTTGGTGCTGTGTTGGCAAGAAATATGAAATTGCTATCACTAAATTGTTCAGGAACTTTCGGTGGTGCTTCTGCAAGGACGTTCAATTCAAGATAATCAGTAGTTCTGTTGTCCATGTCATCGTGATATGTACCCGACCAGCGAAACGTTTTGCTGTTTTCACGAACTTCCAGGCCGGCAAGGTCAACGTCTTTTCCTTCAAATATCTTTGCTAATTCGAATGGGCAATCCGGTCCGATTACTCCAACAAAACGAACAGGCGAGAAGAAACTCGCCGCGTATGAAAAATAAACTGCTGAACCTCCAAGGCAGTTTTCACTTACTCCGAAAGTTGTTTTTACTGTATCAATACCAATCGAACCTGTAACTAATAGTGGCATTATTAATCTCCTGTATTTGCTTGTTCTTTTACATTATGAATTGTTTTATCTATTCTTGCTAATGTTCTTTCTTTTGTAAGTAATTGAACTGAATCGAAAATCGGTAAACTGACTGTTGAGCCGCAGAGCGCAACACGGAGCGGCTGGGCAACTTTTCCCAGTCCGACCTGTTTTTCTTCAGCTAAGCCGCGAAGCATTTGTTCAATTGCATGTTCCGAGAGTTCTTCCATCGCGGCCAATCTGTCACGAACTATCGCGAGGTTTTCCAGGCCGTTGCTTTTAAGAAGAACCTTTTTAACGGATTTTTCATCGTATTCGATTTTGTCATCATCTATAAATAAAAACCTGCTCTTGCGGTCTATATCTGCAAGTGTTCTCGCGCCTTCGCAAAGTTTTATGATTCGTAAAAGTGTTTCATCGTCCGCTTGAAGTACAGGCGAATCGATCTCCTTTAAATACGCTTTGACATAGCCGATCAACTTGTCACTCTCAACCATTTTTAAGTGTTCAGTATTGAAAGAGATAAGTTTTTGCCTGTCGAAGAGGCTATTTGATTTTGTTAATCGTGAGACATCGAATGCTTCGATGAGTTCTTCGATTTTCATAATCTCGCGGTCGTCACCCGGATTCCAACCAAGAAGGGCAAGAAAGTTCACCAATGTTTCGGGCAGATAGCCGCTCTTTGAAAAATCGACAATGTTGATTTCCGGAAGCGGAACTTTCAGATACTCGGCTATAGTATTAATTATAGGCATATCAGGTATACTTTTACCTGCAAGAAAATCCTCAATATCTGTTCGGGATATTCCGCCTACATTTGCAAGATTGTCAAGGTCAACATCCTGCATTGCTTTTATTGCTTTTTTTAATGTGGCAGGGCGTTCGCGTTTTGAGAGCTTGCCGCCTGATTCGCTAATTGTCACTGACATGTGGACATATTTAGGTAGATTATCAAAACCCAGAGCGAGCCATAAAGATTGTTGGCCGGGAGTGTTGTTGAGATGTTCCTGGCCGCGAATAATATGAGTGACTTTCATCAGGTAATCGTCAATTACACATGCGAAATTATATGTCGGAAAGCCATCACTTTTCTGGATAATGAAATCGCTTACTTCATTTGGATTAAAAGAAATTTCGCCACGAATCAAATCATGCACGACAATCGGTTTATCCTGCGGCACAGCGAAACGAACCGTAACCGGCCGGCCTTCTTCGCGTGCTTTTCGAGCATCCTCAAAAGAAGGAAACACTTCTGGTCTCTGGTACGCGAAACCTTTTTTGTCTGCCTCGGCTTCTTCACGGAGTGCGCCAAGTTCCTCAGTTGTTTCAAAGCAATAATACGCTTTCTTTTCATCGAGCAATTGCTTGATGTATTTTTCGTAAGTATCCATTCTTTCCGACTGGAGATATGGTCCATTGGGTCCGCCAACTTCCGGTCCTTCGTCCCATGTAATTCCGAGCCAGCGCAAATCGTCCATAACCTGCTGAGTTGCGGTTGGCGTATTGCGTTTCTGGTCGGTATCTTCAATGCGAAGTATGAATGTGCCGTTATTTCTTTTTGCCCAGAGCCAGTTAAAAAGAGCGGTTCTGGCTCCACCTACATGTAAATATCCCGTCGGAGACGGTGCAAATCTTGTTACAACCTTTTGAGGCATTATCAATTGTTCCTTAAATATTGCAAAATAATGAAAAACATAGATTAAGCTACATGCAAAGGATTGTCAAGAACGGCGTGTTATATATAGCAAAATGTATAATTCCAATACAATTCATAAATATTGTTATTTTTTAAAATATAATATATATTACTCAATGTGAGAAATGATAATCGTATTTAAAGAGGCTGAAATGTACCCAAGAATCGGCTCGTTACCAACATATGGCATTCTATATATTATCAGTTTCGTTATATATTTATTTGTAGCGTTTCTGCTTGCAAGAGGTTTTAAGCTTCGTCGTCGCGTATGGATTGTTTCCGGAATATGCTATATATTTGCGATGACTATCGGCGCAAAGATATTGTTTGACATTCAAATGTCTCAATTCAGTTTTCGTGCATTATTCTCAATGGCTCATTATAAACAAGGCGGCTTATGGGGCGGGCTTCTGGCGTATTTTATTTTATCAATACCTTTGATTTTTTTATTATCCAGCCGTAAACGCGAAGCACTGGACTTAATTGCTATTTCGATTCCTGTACCATTTATCTTTGCCAAGCTCGGATGCCTATTCAACGGTTGCTGTTACGGTAAACCATGCAATTTGCCATGGGCAATCACTTTTCCTGAAGCAAGCCGCATTGCTCCGACAGGAATCCCACTTCATCCGACTCAAATATATGAAATCATACTCATGCTTATAATTATGATATTTTTTATAAGATTAAGAAACAACAAATGGCGAGGAACCAGAATTCTCTGGTTTTTAGTTCTATATGGGTTCGGTCGCGCAATAATCGAAATATTCAGAGGAGATTTCGACCATCACAGATATATAGGCCCTCTTACTTTATCACAATTACTCTGTATTGCGGCGGCAGGCATTTCTGCTCTTCTATTAATCGTATGGTTCATACTTATTCGCAAATCAAAATTGGAATTATCTAAAATTTGATAATCTTCATATTTTTTGCGCTTATTTTTAAGCTGAAAGCAGACTATTATACAGAAACAAATTAATTAATTGTTTTTATGAGGTTAACCTGTAAAACTTGCGTGAGAGATTGGAAACAGATTTAATAAAAGCGGCTGTTACCGGTGATATAGAGAGCTACGGTGAGCTTTGCGAGAGTTATTATTCTGCGATGGTCGCGATAAGCTACTCAATTTTAGGCGACCACCAGCTTGCTGAAGATTCTGCGCAGGAAACCTTCGCACGTGCGTTACTGAATATTAGAAAGCTGAAAAATCAGGACAAGTTCGCTCAATGGTTAGCCGCAATCTGTCGGAACGTTGCAAAGGATATGCTCTCTGAAAGAAATAAAATATCTAAAAATGAGGCTCTTTCAAAAACAAAACAGGAAAATAATGAAAACCATGAACAAATTAATCATGCAATTGAGAAACTTCCTTCTTCAATGAAAGAGCTTGTGGTTTTGAGATATTATGACGGCTTATCGTATGAGAAAATCAGTAATGTTCTTGGAATCTCAAAAGCTTCGATAAACGGCAGACTCACGAGAGCAAAAAGAAAAATGGCAAACTATTTGAAAAGAAACGGTTTTCCGGAGAATCAATCATGAATCCCGACTATAAAAATAAAAATTTAGACGAACTGATAACCAATGCAATCGGCCGAGATGGTTTAAAGTTCGATTTCAATAAATGGAGAAATGAGCACAAAAAAGAAATAGAAAATTTCAAATCACAAACAACCGGACAAAAAATACAACCTGCCCGGATATATATGATAGGAAAAATACTTATGAAAAGTAAATTAAGCAGATTAACCACAGCCGCAATGATAACTTTAGTTGCGGCGGTATCAATATTCTTTCTGGACAAATCAGTTGCACCGGTTTACGGTATTTCTGATATGCCTGAACTGTTCGAGCAGGCAAAAGTTATTCACATTCAGGGAAAGCAATATTTCGGAAGTCAAAGAATGCCAGACGGCAGTGAAATACCTCCTGTTCCTATAGATAATTGGATTGATTTAGAAAACGGCCGCTCACGAAGTACACAGACAGGACTCAGTTCAGGCCCGGATTATGTTAACGTCAACATATCCGAATCTATTTCAGATGGCCAATATCTGATGATTATTAATCATACTGTAAAAGATGTGGTCTTTTTCAAAAAAAGCAGGTATCAACAAATGCTCGACGCTTATGCAAATTCTCAAGCTACACAACAACAAATGTTCGGTGATATTGCACAGTTAAAGAATATCAAAAAAGTCAACACCGAACAAATTGACGGAGTGACATATGACATCTGGGAAGGCCAGATACAAGGCCCAATCCCAATATGGATACATAAATACAAATACTGGATATTGCCTGCCACAGGACAACTCGGAAGAGTTCAATTATTCTCAAAAATCGGAGGCGGACAATGGAATCTGGAATATGTTTATAATAAAATCGAATACAATGTGAAAATTCCGGATAACGTTTTTTCAATAAATATTCCTGAAGATTATGAACTTAAGAATACTAAGGAAACAGCAATTCCCCTCGAGCTGAGCAGCGGCGGAGGTGGTATCGGCGATGACAAATATAATATCAGGGCAAATGTAATGATTGGTTTCAGGATGCCTGACGACAGTATTATCGCCGGGTGGTTCAGCGTTGATGAAAACTCAGAAATACCACAGAAGGATTATTTCACAGACCTTGAGTTCGGCGGTTCCTTACCTGCACTTCCGATGGTAATTTACGGACTCAAACCCAATGTTATGGGTAGTGACATAATATATACGGGTTATCATCTGGCCTATACACAAAAGGACGGGAAATTCTTCGAATGGAGTCTCTATGTGCCGAACGGTACGCCATCTGATAATATGCAGGATTTTGCTTTCAATGCACTGAGCAGATTCAATCTCGATCATAAACCAAATGCTACCCTTGGACTCGGTGTAGTTTGCAACATGTTAATTGAAAATGCTGATGATTTCGATAAATGGGTAATCGGCGCAATGACGGAGCTAAGCGATGATAGTTTAGCGTCTGCAAACATTACCTACCAAAACGTTTTGGAATTATCCAGGCAGATTCGCGAAGAGATTAATCATTGATCCGAATTCATAGAACACACCAAAGCCGGGCTTAATTGGCTCGGCTTTTTTTCTGCAAAAATAAAATGCCTCATATCTTATTTTTTTATACCCAAACAGCCGGTATAATCGTTTTATAATCAGTGGACGTTCATTGCTCGTATATGAGGTAAATAATTGCTTGTGAACAGGCATAATCAAAAGAATAAGGATTTGCTCTGCGGCTTATATGAAAAGCACAGGGATAGTCTGCTTGTTCTGGGTATTGCTCTTTCAAATGATGTAAATATCGCAGAAGATGCGCTTCATGATGTTTTCGTGGAATTTGCGCGAAGAATACAAGAGTTTAAGCTTACAGGTTCTATGAAAGGTTATTTATCCGTATGTGTCGCAAATCGTGTTCGTGACATGTTACGAGTAAACAGGAACCGGGAAAGAATTCTTGACGAACAAACAGGGAGATCAGAATCTTCGAATACATCGGATCCAGGAAAGCTTATTATCTGTAACGAACAATTACAGTTATTAAGCTCGGCGCTGGTGCAACTGCCTTACGAGCAGAGAGAAGTTATCGCATTACGAATGCATGGACAAATGCGGTTTGGTGCAATAGCAAAATCTCTCGGGATTTCCGCTAATACCGCCAAGGGCCGCTATAGGTATGGAATTGAAAAATTACGCTCGATTTTGAATGGGAAGTTATAAAATGAGCTATTCAAAAAAAATCAAAAATTTGTTCACTCAATCGAATATCAAAGTGAATAATCAAGTGAACGATAGAATAATCAAAGATTCTTTAAAAGCACTTGACGAATCTCATATTTTGCAGCCATCTGAAATCGAGATTGAGACATGGAGAATAATTATGAGAAAACCAATTACTAAAATAGCTATTGCTGCCATTATAATTATGGCAGTATTTATGAGTGTAAATTATTTCGGAGGTTCAGTTGATATCGCAACTGTTGCATGGGGTGGAGTCCTCGATAAAGTCGAACAGATTCCTACAGTAATCTTCGATATGACAGCAGAAATTACAATTTCAGAAGATGAGAAGCTTGTATTACCTTCGAAGAATTATGTCGCTGAAGGCATCGGGACTCGTTCTGACATTTACCTGAATAGTCAATTGAGTATTATAAAGTACAGATTGCCAATGGAAAAAGCAGCTTATGAGATTCGTTTGGATAGGAAAGAGTACAGCCGTTTTGAAATCCAGGATGAACAGGCATCTGATGATCCGAGAGTATGGCTTGAAATGATTTTATCCGGAGACTATACGGAACTTGGCCGCAATACGATTAATAATATAGTAGTAGAAGGTATTTCTGTCATACGTCCTGATATAGTCGGGGAAAAAGGTATAATGCGCCTTTGGGTGGATGTGCAAACAAATCTGCCTGTAATGATTGAAGTAGAAATGGTCGGAATGGAAGCTGGTCAAATGCGGCAGCAAAGATTTGTTATGGAGAATTTTGAGTGGAATACCGAAATTGATCCAGATATTTTCGTACCTGATATCCCTGAAGATTTCACACAAAGAAAAATAAGATAAGATGTTATATGGAAAAATACCAAAAGCCGGGTATAAATTGCTCGGCTTTTTATTTGTTGATTTTTTCTATAAGTTTGGGTAATTCTGAAAGGTTGTGGATTTGAAAAACTCCCTGGGGAACAGCTTTACCAGTATTAGTATAGGCGGTTTTCAAGACAGGTGTCATGCCGAGCTTTAAAGTTGGTTTTGCGTCTTTATCTACTCTATCGCCTACATATATTATATTTTCAAAAGCTTCGCCTATTCTTTCTGCGGCTATTTTGAATATTCTCAAATCAGGTTTGCGAAAAGTGAATTGGTATGAATACATTCTCATTGAAAAAAATTCAAGAATTCCAATTTCTTCAAGTTGTTTCTCTATAGATTTGGCACTGACAAATGTATTAGAAAGAATTCCAAGTTTAAGCCCTGCGTTTTTCAATGAACTTAAAGTTTGTTTTATATCAGGTTCGATTTTTGCGATTTTGCTTAGCGGCTCGTACCAGAGCCAGGCAAAATGTTTCCACTGTTCGCTATTAAGCTGCATTCCTTTTTTAGTGCCGATTTTTCTTAGAAAAGCAGATGAGTCGAAATCATTACCGGTTATATTTGAAATTAAATTTTTTATACGAAGTGAAATAAGGTTTCGCCAGCAATAAATCTCGTAATTGCCGACAGATTGGCCGCAGCTTTTTAGATATTCATAGGATAACTTCGCGCCTTCTCTGAAAAGGCTTACAGTATTGACTTTACCAAAGTTCAGGATAGTTTCGCCAAGATCGAAAACAACAGCTTTAATCTTGTGATGCGTATCGTGTGTTGCGTATTGCGTATTCATCATAAATTTTGTGATGCGCATTGCGTCTTTTTCACAATACGCACGACGCATCACGCACTACTATTTAAGCGGCGGCATATCTCCTTCGAAAACTTCTTTCGCCCAGTCAAACATTTCCTGGTCTGAGATTGCCGAAACTCTGTCTGCTTCGTATTCGGTATCTATTTTATTCTTTATTTTTTCAACTCGAGGATCATGCTTTGCGATTTCGATAACGAATCTTGATTCAATCCAGTGTTTAATACCCGCAGCTCCGGATTTATCTGTAATCGCTACATCTACAGGACGTTTGAGTAATTTTTGTGTATCGAAGCAGTTATATATTTCTTCGTTTTTCAATAGGCCGTCTGCGTGAATGCCAGCGCGAGTAACATTAAAATCAGCGCCAACTAATGGATAGTTTGCTGGTATTTCAAAGCCAAGGTCTTTTTTGGCGTATTGTGCCAGTTCTGTAAGTGCGGCGTAATTTACACCTTCGGTCATTCCTTTCAATTGAGCATGTTCTATCACAAGTGCTTCAAGAGGTGGATTGCCTGTTCTTTCGCCTGAGCCGAAAATAGCACCATTTGCTGCACTGCAGCCATATAACCATGCGGTTGATGCGTCAATAAGTACCTTATGGAAATCATTGTGTCCGTGCCATTCAAGTTGCGCGGCGGGAACTCCTATTTTTCTTAAACCGAGTATCATTTTGGGGATACTTCGCGGTAATGCAACTCCGGTCCAGGGTACACCGAAACCGAGTGTATCACACAAACGAATTTTTATCGGAACGCCATACTTATCACCAAGTTTCATCAACTCAGCGGCAAAAGGAAGAACAAAGCCGTCATAATCTGCTCTGGTAATATCTTCGAGATGGCATCTCGGAATAACTCCATTATCGAGAGCGGCTTTGGCAATATCAAGATAAGCATTCATTGCCTGTGCACGTGTTTTGCGTAATTTCAGGAATATATGATAGTCGCTCGCTGATGTAAGAATACCTGTTTCAGCAAGACCCATTTGTGAGACTAATTTGAAATCGGCTGCTACAGCGCGAATCCAGCCTGTTATTTCAGGAAATTTGTAGCCGCGTGCCTTGCAAAGTTCTACAGCTTCTCTATCACGATCTGAATACAGGAAAAACTCGCATTGACGAATCAGACCTGTTTCGCCATCTATTTCGTGGAGTAAATCATAAATTTTCAGGATTTGCTTTGGAGTAAAAGGAGGGCGGGCCTGCTGGCCGTCGCGGAATGTCGTATCGGTTATCCAGATATTATCAGGTAAATTGTATTCTTCTTTCTTGTTATCAAACTCAATTTTCGGAAATTCCGAATAAGGAAATATATCCCTATATAAATTGGGGGTTTCAACATCCATAAGTTTAATGTTCTTTTTTGCCATAAGTATACTCCAAAAAAAATGCCGACTCGAACTGATACGGCATAATTGCGAAATTGTTTGATTTTATTCAGCAATTTCGCTAACTCATATATATTTAAAGGATAATAGCCGAGGTGGGAGTCGAACCCACACACCCTAACGGGCAGGGGATTTTAAGTCCCCAGCGTCTGCCATTCCGCCACTCGGCCCAAAACCTTTATTAATTTGTACCAGAACACATTTTATTCACTCTGGAAGTAAGAATAATAATGTATTTGTCCTTGATTTGCAAATAGATTCTAAAATCAATCCGATAATCAGATATGAATTTTTAACAAAGAATATTAAAAGGAGAAGGTTTTATAAAAATTTACATATTTTAAATTTTTTGGCCTGCTACTGCTAAAACTAACGCGAATACTTTGTTTGCACCTGCTTCTATGAGTATTCGAGCGCATTCATTCAATGTTGCGCCGGTTGTTTTGATATCATCAATAAGGCATATGTTTTTATCGGACAGATTGTGTCTGTATCGAATTGCAAAAGCGCCAGCAACATTTTTAGTACGAGCTGCTGGGCTTGGCATAGTTGGCTGCATCTTTGTTTTACGAATTCGTACTAAGTCTGTATTGATTTTTGCGGTAGGGTGTTTCAATTTTCCTGCAATAATTTTCGATTGATTATAACCCCGTCTTAGTCTGCGTGTCCAATGAAGCGGAACTGGTACAAAAAAGTCGATATCTCCGTAGAATCTGCTTCCCTGAAGTGCAGAATCAGCAAGAAATCCCAATGCAAAATCAAGCTCGGTTTTCCCATTTTTAAATGCTAAAATCATGTTTTGAAGGCTATGAGCGTAGATTCCGGCACGTGCTATACCGTCAAAAAATATTTCTTTTCCCTGGCAATCCGGGCATGTACCATCAATCATTCCTGCTATACTGGCATCCTTGCCGCAACGAGTGCAATAATCTGAGCCTGTGCAGACAATTAGCTCGTTCCAGCAGTCTTTGCAAAGGTTGTTTTCTGTTTCATTTATATTTTTATTACAATTTATGCAAACCGCTGGCCAGAAAAGTTGTATAATACTATGAAAGAGAAAGTTAGTTTTTTGCGTAATCATAAAAAGCCTTTGGACTTTTCCTTATGGTATTAAACTAATATATAGAATTATTTCTCGTGAAACAAATATAAAAGGCAGATATGCGGTAGAAAAATAGAATATAGAAAGCTTGTGTATAAGTATTTCTGTATTTGTTATTATATATGCTTATTGTACTAATTAACTCATAAGTGAAAAAAAGATTATCATTATTACTATTTAATGATGTATATCCTTGATATATAAGAACTTATCTTCGCTCCAAAAAACATATAGCAGTGTTTTTTGCTAATCTGCCATTGACTAACGCTACTGATAAGGTTATAATTGGGTTTTTATGGCAAGAATAGGAAGAACAACTGGAAAGAAACAGACAAAAAAATCCTCCTCCAAGGTCGCCAAAGTAAAAAGTAAAATAGCTTTCTCAAGTTATAAGAAAGCGATTGAATATCTTTTTGACAGGACAGATTATGAGAAGGCAGAGGTTGTGCGCTATAATGTCACAACTTTTAGTCTTGAGAGGATGGAGAAGCTTCTGTCTTTATTAGGTAACCCACACGTTAAATTCCCTACAGTTCATATAGCCGGTACAAAAGGTAAAGGCTCGACTGCTACAATGTTGGCCAGAATGCTTGAAGCTAATGGGTATAAGGTTGGATTATATACATCTCCGCACTTACTGGATTTGCAGGAACGAATCGCAGTTGATTCGGAATTAATTACTGAAAATGAGATTCGTGATTTGCTAAATCGTGCTCATGCGCCAGTAGAGAAAATGTCGAAGACTGATCCTCCGACTTTTTTTGAGATTTTCACCGCTCTTGCATTTATGCACTTTGTGGATAAAGCAGTTGATATCGCGGTCATCGAAACCGGATTAGGTGGAAGGCTCGATAGTACGAATGTAATTCAGCCGCAGGTTGTGGGTATTACAAGTCTCAGTTTTGACCATATGACGCAGCTTGGAGATACTATCGACAAAATTGCGATGGAAAAAGCAGGCGTAATTAAGAAAGGTGTACCTGTAATAACAGTTCAGCAGGATCCAGCGGCTATGAGTGTTCTTAAGGCACAGGCGATTTCTGTAAAAACAGATTTAATCGTAACAGGAAGCGATATTGATTTTTCTCATCGTTTTGAGACCTCACGTGAGCATGGACCTCATACAAGAATCTGCCTGACTACTCCGACAAGCAAATTTGAACATCTTCGTGTTCCGCTTCACGGCAAACATCAGGCGATAAATTGCGGCCTTGCTCTGGCTATGCTCGATAAACTCAGATCGCTTGGTTACAAAATTGATAACGATAAAGCTGCAGCAGGACTCGATAAGGTTTCTCTTCCGGGCAGAATGGAAATAATCTATAATGATCCGAGAATTATGATAGACGCGGCTCACAACGCAGCGAGTATTCGCGCTTTGATACATGCAATCGGACAAAATATCCCATATGATTCGATGATTGTTATTTTCGGCTGCAATTCCGACAAAGATGTATGGGGAATGCTAAGAGAGCTGCAATATGGCGCTGATAAAGTGATTTTTACGAGAAGCAACTCACCTAAAGCTGTTTCACCTTCGGATTTAGCTGACATATACACAGAGATATGTGGAAAAATGTGCCAGTATGCACCGAGTTTGGGACAGGCTCTGCAAATTGCTAATAGTGCCGTAAGCCGAGAAGACTTGATTTGTATTACTGGTAGTTTCTATCTTATCGGACAGGCCAAAACGCGTTTTCTACCTCAGCAGGAACCGGTACTTACAACAGTATAATTCCGAATAGTCTCACTCAAATAAGCTATGCTGCAAAGTTAAGATTTTGTCTGTGATTATTTCAGTCTGCCAAAAGTCTCTATATCTGGCAATTATTTGACAGTGGAGCTTTTTAAACATATCATTATCATTTATACATTATATGTTTTTTTCTGGATTGCCTGAATGAGATTTATTCTTGATTTTCTATATATAATTGTTTTGTTACTGTATAGTCCCGTTGTGGTCTATCGCGTAATCAGGCATAAACGCTATAAAGATGGCTGGGCACAGCGATTTGGAAAAATTTCTCGAGATAATCCAACGAAAAAAAGTATTTGGATTCACGCCGTGAGTGTCGGTGAAGTGAATGCCGCGAAAACCATTATTCAGGAATTAAAAAAGTTTAGCGATTTTGATATTGTTATAAGTACAACAACTGATACAGGCCAGGCACGTGCAAAAGTTATTTTCGGTAATGAACATAAAGTAATCTATTTCCCATTTGATTTTTCATTATGCATGCAAAGAGCTTTCAGGAATATCAATCCGGCAATTTGCCTTTTGATGGAGCTTGAAGTATGGCCAAACTTCGTTGATATTGCAAAGAAACTGAATGTTCCTGTAGTTATAGTAAACGGCCGCATAAGCGACAGGAGTTTTTCCAGGTACAGCAAAATCAAACCTCTTATAAAAAGAGTCTTTGCCAAAATTGAACGTGCACTGGCACAAACTCAGGAATATGCGGACCGATTCAAAATCATTGGAGTTCCGGAAAATAATGTTGTTGTCACAGGCTCATTAAAATACGACACCGCACAGATAACCGATAAAGTTCAAGGCTCTGATCTTCTTGAATCACAGCTTGAAGCATGTGGGATACGTGTGATGAGCAACGAGGGACGAGCGACTAAGCTTTGGGTAGCCGGAGCTACAGGTCCGGGAGAAGAAGAAATTATTCTTGATGTATATAATCAATTGCTGACTAATAATAAATTCAAAGATTTATTATTAGTCGTTGTCCCTCGCAAACCGGAAAGATTCAATGAGGTTGCAAATTTAATTACAAACTCTGGTTTTGAATGCTTGCGATACAGTACTATTAAAACACAAGACTCAATCAACGAGCCACAAGTTACGAGAGACAAGAAACGAGTAGTTCTCGGTGACACAATGGGCGACCTGCGGAAGTTCTATAGCCTATCGTCAATCATATTCGTAGGAAGGTCACTCGTTCCGATGGGAGGTTCGGACATGATGGAAGCGGCCGCTCTCGGAAAATGTACAATGTTTGGCCCACATGCTTTTAATTTCAGGCAGACTGTAGATGCTTTGCTTGAGAATGAAGGTGCAATATTAGTCAAAGATGAACAGGAATTTTTCAACGCAATACAAAGATGTCTCAGTGATACAGACTACACACAGAAAATCGCCAGGAATGGCCAACAAGTAATCAAAAACAATCAGGGAGCAACGCAAAAAACAGTAAAACAAATCGAGAAATATTTAAAGGCGATATAGGAAGATTAGAAATAGTATATTTTTGTACTCACATAATGTAAGTCTTTCGGAGTTTATCCTATCATTGCTAAATGCGTTATCGAAATTTTCATTTAAGGTACAAAAACATCGTCTTCGTATTCAGGCAGATCAACTTTTTCATCGTAAACAGTTTCCGGGATTTCAACATTTGTTCGTAAATAAATTGTTATAATGGATTCGCTGGTTTGTTTGCTGTTTTCATAATTCTGATACTGTATTTTTGCGGGATACCATTTCCCTGAATCAGTTATGCCGTATTCGACAACATCTGTAAAATATACTTTGTAAGGATTATCATTCGTAATTACTTTTCTTTCGCAGATGTAGTCTTTTTCCGGATTAAGATAATACAGAATCCGGTCGTAATAATCATTTTTCTCCGGAGCTGAAATATATTCTATACATATCAGATTATTTTTAATCGAATAATCATCCCGAATAATGGTCGAATCTTCCGGAGAATCAACTGGCCACCCATATTTTTGTACAGTTCCTGCAGAAAAAGGTGAATCTTCCCAAATTTCAAAAACACTCTTTTCGCCATAAGCTGGATACATCTTGACTGTTTTGGACCACTCTAACAACTCCTCAAAAGTTTGTGGAAGTTCATCGACAGTTTGTGGCTGATCCGAAGGATTCATGCCCTGGCCTAACTGATAGTAAAACTTGCTAACCATAGGATTATCCTTATACTCAACCCAAACACTACTCCCAATATCAAGTAAAGAACTATTTTTTGTATTGCTACGTTTATTTGATTTTGTAATTACAGCGGCGTATCGATTGACAATATAATAGAAATCTTTTCTATACGTGCTGTATCTGTCCCATATCTCAAGAACGTCCTTGTCAGGTAACTGTTCGGAAATTACCTGTGCGTTGAGAGGCACTCCAAGGTCATAAATGTTTGTTGGGCCATTTTCCGGGTATTCTATTTCTATATGCGTGGAATATCTTATGCGTTTATTGTTTCTTCCCTTATAGTAGGTAACATCAATTATTTTTGGCAAATTGGTCGAGGAATCCATTAAAAACTGGTATGTTTTATCATAGTCTTCTGTATCAATTTGAGTTTTTAATATACCTATCGTCTCCTTACCATTTTTATTAGTATAGTTTATTATATTTGCATTCGGATCATTTATTATTGATAAATAAGAATCAAAATATTTCTCAGGTGAAATTTCAGATAATGGTTTGATTGTTATGGAAGAATAATCCGGCTGCCAATATTTAATCGATACAGTATTCGAGTCAGGTTCATATTCAAAACGTTTGTGTAGATTTTCATCGCAAAAACTTATAGAGCCTTTGGCAGAAATAATTGCGTATGATTTTTTTCTATATGAAATCCACCACTCGTTGGTTTCTATGTTGCTATCCTGCCCTTCTTCGGGGAATTCTTCGTAATAATAAACTGCATGCATCCAGGGCACCTGTTTTATAGCCTGTGTCATTCGTGCGAAAGCAGTGGAAGCTCCATCAATCGATCCACCAAATTGATTTATACATAGAATTACAGAAATGAAAATTATAACCGTAGCGACGAATTTTACCAATTTGCTTCTTAAAATATTTTTACATATAGAAATAGCTAAAATCTTTTGTGTGTTATATTTTTCTTGTGTCTCGAAGGCATCATTAAGCACATTGCTTTTCATATCCGATCCCGGCGTTACCTGAAAATGCTTAATAAAATTTTCTGTTTCTTTAATGGATCTCATTTTATCACCTCACTATTTAGTAACGTCCTTAATTTATCAAGGCCGTAACGATACCTGCTTCGAACAGTATTAACAGAAGTATTTCTCAATTTAGCTATTTCCGTAAACTTCATATTTCCCTGAAGATGCAGGACAATAATTTCTTTTTGCTCAAATGGAAGTTCATACATTGCCTGATTTAGTATTACAGTTTCTTCTTTTTGAATTGCCGGTAATTCCGCACCCGAAGCTATCGGTTCAGAATAACTATCATCACCTGACGCGACATGTTCTAATTGCTTCCTCTTCATTCGATTTCGCGCGAGGTTTGCTACGCAGGTCGCCATATACGCTTTAAGGCTGCCCTGCAGTTTAATTTTATCTGCTGATTTTACGAACGAAACAAAGAAGTCGTGAAGCACATCCTCGGCGTCATGCGTATTATTTAAAAGAGCGGTTGCTACTGTTATCAAATACGTCTCGTATTTATCGTATATTTTTTCGAGAGCGTCGCGCGAGCCGCGTTTATATTTCCATAAAAGCAATGTATCTTCGAGCATTCATGCCTCACTAATTACTTCAAGAATGATCATTCTTTATTTAATACACAATCGAAGTGCTTGATTCAGTTTATTTTTTTTGAGAATTTATGAAATATTTCAGGATTTTAACAAAAAAAGCCGAGCAAAACCAGCCCGGCTCAATAGTGTTCGGCACTGCATTTGCTCTTTGTTAATTTAATATAGCGTTCATGTAAACGCAATTGTTTTTATAACATCAGGCCGC
>JAFGPS010000010.1 GCA_016936075.1 Sedimentisphaerales bacterium
TAACAGCGTTTTAAAAACCGAACAGATAAATACATTAATAACAGATGAGTCTTTAAATAAAGAAGATCTTGCAGCCTTTACAAAAAACGGCGTTGAAGTTATTGTCGCCGGTAAAAACAATTCACATATTGCACAGGAGTAAATGATGTATGATGTAGCAGTTTTAGGAGCGGGGCCGGGCGGTTATGTCGCGGCTTTAAGAGCGGCCATGCGGGGTGCAAAGGTTTGCTGTATTGAAGAAAAATATCTCGGCGGGACATGCCTTAACGTAGGATGTATTCCGACCAAGGCAATGCTTCACGCAAGCGATATTTATTTTAACACACTGAATGCAAAACAGTTCGGCATAGACGTAAGCGCACCGAAAGTTAACGATGCTGTTTTTATGCAGCGCGTCGGCAGCGTTGTAAAAGGGCTTGTAGGCGGGGTGGATTTTTTGCTGAAGAAGCGCAAGGTTGAAGTTATTAAAGGCCGGGGCAAACTTGCCAGCAGGGACACCATAATCGTAGCAACACCCGACGGAACAAAAGAAATAAAGGCAAAGTCGATCATCCTTGCAACGGGTTCTAAGCCGGTAAAGCCGGCGTTTTTGCCGTGGGACAGCGACAGGCTTATGACGACGGACGAGGCCACTACGGCAGGATCATTGCCAAAAAGCATTATAATTCTGGGCGGCGGGGTTATAGGCTGTGAATTCGCAACGGTGTATTCCGAGCTTGGGATCGAGACAACCGTTGTTGAAATGCTGGACAGCCTTGTTGCCAATCTTGATGCTGATATCTGCAAGGCCGTTGAGAAGAGTCTTAAGAATCGCAATGTTAATGTTATAACCGGAACCAAACTCGTATCCGCCGAGCCGGGCAGGGACAAGATTATTGCCAAGCTTGAGAACGGTACGGAACTTGCCGCTGAAAAATTACTGGTCGCCATCGGAAGAAGGGCCAACATTGAAGGGCTGGACCTGGAAGAGATAGGTATCAAGATGGAGAATGGGATCGTTGTTGTTGACGACCACTGCAGGACGAACATCGATAATATTTACGCGATAGGTGACGCGGCTGAAACAATGCAGTATGCACATCTTGCAAGCCGTATGGGAATCGTGGCGGCGGACAACGCAACGGGGCATAACGCATCGGACGACAGAACGGTTGTGCCTGCGGGGATATATACACATCCGGAAGCGGCCTCGGTCGGGCTTACAGAAGCACAGGCTAAGGAAAAATGTTCCAGCGTGAAGGTAAGCAGGTTCCCATACACCGCAAGCGGGATCGCGCAGGCATACGGTGAGACTGAGGGTATGGTTAAACTTATGGCCGAGCCGGAACACGGCGAGATATTAGGGGCGGTGGTTATCGGTCAGCACGCGACCGACATCATCCAGGAAATTACAATAGCAATGCGAAACGAACTTACCGTCGAAGAGATCAGCAAGACGATACACCCGCATCCGACATTCGCAGAAGCGGTCGCCGAAGCGGCAGAAGCATGGGAAGGATTTCCGCTACACTCCATTTAGGGTGTCGTAATTTATAATTGTCCTTTAGTCCCCCTCTTAATGACAAGACAGTAAAAAATCTATAATTATTCTCCTCCTGCAAAGGAGAGATGCCCGGCCGGCATGGTTGAACATAGGAGCTGACAGCCAAGGGCATAACCTGCCGGAACCAAGCCCCGAGAAAATAAACCAGCTCATCGATGCCTTGAAAGACATACCCACAATCGAATTAAAAGACAACCTGAAACGAATAATCGGAAAGGGCGAAAAATAATGCAGCTAAAGGATTACCAAGTTTTTATGCTAGGGAACTTTAAAGTAACGGTTTTGGGGCCCATAAGAACTTCGATGTTCAATATTTTGTTACCGGAGGTATCCTTACAGATAGCATCGCAAACTACTTCCATATATTCAGCAGCAGTGCCTGGTACGAACTGGCATGCATTGTCAATATCGTCATATCTTATTGTATCGATGCGACTGCCTTTCATTCTATTGATGTTATATTTTCTAACAATCCATTTACCTAAGATAGGGAGAACATCATCTACATCTGACAAAAGATATGATTGGTGTTTGGTGGTCCTTTTAAAACGTTTCCAGCCAGCAGATGCAGCAACAATAACAAGAATGAGAATTAAGACAATAGCAATCCAAAGCCAGCCGGTAAGAGTTAAGGATGGCAGTGTGTGGTCAGCTTTCAGCCAGTCTTTACAAAAGAAGACCAGTATACCAAAGACAGAAGCACCTATTACGCTCTTGATATGTCCAGTAATAGGTTCGATAACCCACTTTTTAAGAAAGTTCAGAATCTTCTTCATGGCTGTAAATACTACAACTGCAGACAGTTTATGTCAAATTGATATTTTGTTAATATCATTTATGCGCTAACCGCACTTCTTTAACTCTTGCCTTCTTTTGGTATTGAACGACGTCTTGGATATCCTTTCCAATACTTATTATATTCATTTGGTTCTTTTATTGTAAAAATTAGTTGCGAATTTGGCTTACCCAATAGATTTCCAGGTGACACAATTACAGGCATAGAATTAGATACTTGTTTAAAGCCAGTAACTAAGCAAGGACCATACATCTCAATTGTTCTATTATTGCAATCACTTAATGTAAATGTTTTCGAACCATATCGATCAACACAATAATTAGTTAGCCAATATATTTTGGGTATGCATCTTTCTGTATCAGCTAATTTGAGTGTAGAATCTAGTGTATTTGCGCATTCTAACATATCCTTTGTGTTTGGGAACCTACAGTCTTCCCGCTTATGGTCTAGGCCATTTCTTATACACGCAAGATTGGATTTAAGAAGCAAATCCGTCACATGGCCTATTTTATCTAAATACTTTTTGAATTCAGTTTCATTTGCATCAGCCCAAAGTGTGGTATGATAGAATGGAAACGATCTTTTCTTATCGGATATGTAATGTGGCAATTCTGTTTTTGGTCTTAATAAAAGATTTCTATCTTGAGTTGTGCAACTTTTCATCCACACTTTTAATTCATTGAGATATGATAAAAGTGTTCCTAATGTATTTTCCCCCTTAACATTCCATATTGTTATATGATCATCTGATTTAATCTCTGATCCCAGTACTTTTGCAACACTTTCCCGTGCATTTATATGATTATATATAAAATGTGTCTGCAAGAAATGATCTGATGCTAATAACCAAATATTATATGTTATCAACTGATCAAGAAATTCTTCTACTGATATAAACAAATTAACCCCGGATGATCGTATTTTTTCTCTATTTTTTTCGTTTTCTACAGGCATGTTTTTTGTTACTGTGTCTCTAAAATCATCAAGCCTTTGTTCAAATATCTTAAAGAAATTACCATATACTGGTGGAATAAACCCAAGCTTCCAAAGAAACCGATTAATTGTTTTAATATCATGAAGTTTAGTCTCATTAACAGTCATGTCCAACTTCTCAAAACTATATTTACTTATAGCTCTATTTGAAAAAACAAGGTTTTTTACTGCAACCTCACTTCCTTTTTCACGAATCCATTTTACAAGCTCCTCATACGTCGATGATTCTGGATGGCCACAAAGTTGCCATCTGAGCTCCTCAAGAAGGTCAAGCTCTTTATACGCTCTCCAGACCAAAGAACTTAGGTTCACTATGGCGTCGTCTTTAGTAGAACGAACACCAAGTTGACCTAACGATAAGTTCGTGTCATATTGGCTTAATCTTCCAGGAGACATAACTGGTGTTCTAATCTCACCTAGTGCAATATTGATAGCACCTTCTTCTACAGCTTCATCAAGGACTTTTACAATTGTAGTATCTTTTAGCATACACAATAATTGAATTTTTTCCTCTCTAGTGAGTTGTAAAGTTAAATCCTCGTGATTTCTCCTAGCTTTGTTTTTTCCCCCTGGTAATTGGCTTAAAGTTAAGCGTATATTTTTACCATTTTGGGATTTAAGTACCTTTATAAATAAGTTGGATAATTCTTGATCCATAACACAGTCACATAAAAACGGCAGCAAATCACAATAAGGTCGTCCTTCAGGCCATATGTCTTTACGATGTAATTGAGCTAGACATTTACGCCACTCACTAGGCTGTCCGTATTTTTCCAAAAGGAAATCTTTTAAGTGATGTTTTACTTTTGTTAATTCATTTTGTGGTTGTTCTAGTTCTACTGTATGTAAAGAACTACATCCAGTATCGGAGCAATGCCACAAAGGCACATCAAGACTTGGAGGTACCCACCGGCCTTCCGGGCTTTGGAGTAGTCCGAGTGGTCCTATTACGTATCTTCCGACTTGATAAATGCCTCTCGGTGTTGATTCTATTAGAGCCAAAACTTCTTGAGCTGGTAGTGTTTTTGTTCTATTGCCAATATAGTTGTCATTAAATTTGTCGTATAAGTGTCTGCCAAAACGATTGGGGAATAGAATTTTTTCACTTAATAGCTCATCTTGGAGTAAGGAAGCTATACCCTGTATATTTGTTTTTTGCCAATCAAAGAAAAGCTCGTGATGATAGAATATCAGGAACATTGCCATTAAAAATATTTCTTTGGAAAAAGAAGAATATGAACTCGTAACCTCTTCTAAACATTTTTCCCCATAACTATTAAGAGCTGTTAAATTTAACCATTCTTTTTTAACTTTATAATTCTCAGTTAAGAAAGCATGTTTCCAAAATCTATGCAATGAATCTAATTTTTCTAGCTCTACTAAAGCCGGCAAGCTATTCAATATATTTTCGATTTCAATAGAACATCGCCACATAATTTTTTAACACCTCCTATCAAGCGCTAATCTATTTCTCATTTCTCTGCCTCTCTCTTTTCCTTCTGTGTTCTCTTTACCAAAAAATCTATCGACAATTTTACTCCTCACAAATTTCATCGTCAAGGAATAACGAACCCGGCTTGCCTGCTATCTTTCAGTATTCTTTGGCACAAAATTCTTCCCCGGCTATAAAAATTCAAAGAAATGCAAAAAACTGTATAACTCTTGCAAAGTTTTGTATAAGTTTTGCCAAAAAAGTGATGAAAAATACAAAAAATGCAAAAAACTGCAAAAAAAACGGTTTTTACCCCTAAAAACCCCTATTTCTAACGACCAACAGATCTTGAAAGTGCATTTAAAGCGAAATATAGAGGGTGGCATTTTAACTTCTAACCCCCGAAAATAAAAATGACAAGTTTTATCCAAAACCTGTCACCCTGAGCAAAGTCGAACGGGTCTGCAGATCAGTTTATGCCCTAGGTGAAA
>JAFGPS010000139.1 GCA_016936075.1 Sedimentisphaerales bacterium
CCCATGTGGCTATCGCCCATCTCTCCTTCGATTTCAGCTTTCGGAGTAAGAGCCGCTACTGAATCGACAACGATAATATCGACTGAATTCGAGTTTACGAGCATTTCTACGATATCGAGTGCCTGCTCACCTGTATCAGGCTGACTGACCAGCATACTGCTCACATCGACACCGATTCTTTTTGCCCATGTCGTATCGAGTGCATGTTCTGCGTCGATAAAAGCAGCTACGCCGCCATTCTTTTGCGCATTGGCGATTACATGTAGAGCGAGTGTTGTTTTTCCGGAAGATTCAGGACCATACAATTCCGTGATTCTGCTTCGCGGTATTCCTACACCGCCAAGTGCGATATCCAGTGAAATCGAACCTGTATTTATACCTTCAATTTTTGCGTATTTGTTTTCGTCCATACGCATAATTGAGCCTTGGCCGTATTGTTTTTCGATTTGCGAAATCACTCGATCCAAAGCTTCTGCTTTGTTACCTGTTGCCTTTTCCTTTGCTGCTTCTTTTTTTGCAGATTCCTTTTTTTTCGCCATGCCTTTTTCTCTCCTTAATAATTGTTATTTTGTCATTCTGAGCAGAGCGAAGAATCTGGATATCGAAAGCCAGATGCTTCATTTCATTCAGCATGACAGTAGTTGTCATTTTTATTATTTATTGCAAATTATACTTTCCTAATAATGTATAAACAGGCCCGTGAGGAGTTAATTCGCTTTGAAAAACGCAAACCGAATCGACCTCTACAACATCGAGACTGTAATCTTTATATTCTTTTGCCAACTGGGCGAGTTTTACGCCGGCTTGTGAATTTTTGATTCTGCAAAGAGTCAGGTGTCCTTCGAATTTCCTGTTCTCTTCCGGCCAGCCCGCAAAAGCCAACTGCGTTTCAAGTTCTTCCTGCAATTGAAGAAGACTTTCATTATTCTGTCCTGCTCCAACCCAGAGCACTCGTGCGCTATGACCACCGAAAGAGCCAACGCCTCCGATTTCTATATCGAAGCATTCATGTTTTCTTGTAACTTCTTCAGTTATTTTGCAGACATCAACAAGCTGCGTATCTTTTATTTCGCCCAAAAATTTCAGGGTAAGGTGCATATCATCAGGATTGACCCACTTTGCATCACCTTGCCTGATATCGACTTTGCCAAGCATTTTTCTCTGCAAATCAGCAAGGTCGTTTTTAATTACCTTCTCAATTTCTATCGCGATAAAAACACGCACCTTTTACAAATCCTAAATAATATTTATCCGCCTTTGGCGGACTAAACTCTAAATTCTTAACAAATATCAAAACAATTGGATTATTTGAGTATTTAGTTAATTCGAGGTATTTTAACCTTAGATTGAGCCGATTTCACGCAAAAAATAAAAGAATAAAGCTCTACCTTGCAAACATTAGTTTTTAGGCCGGATTTTACTTGTTTTTGGGATTTTAATGAACATAATACGTCCATGTTTGGCGGATACTATATTACGACGGAAATGAAAATTAAGGAATTTACGTGAGCTTATGAAAACACTATTTTGGCCTTTATTTGTTCTGGTGGTTCTTAGTATTGGATTTTTGATATATGCGCATGACTCAAGTGCAGCATTGCCGGATCGCGTTGCTACTCATTTTGGCAGTGATGGTACACCCAACGACTGGATGAGCAAAGATATGCATTTTTTGCTCATGGTGGGTATGGGGCTTGGAATTCCATGGCTTTTAGTTTGTATTGGATTGGTATGCAGATTTATCCCTGCTCGTTTTGTTAATATTCCAAACCGCGATTACTGGTTTTCGCCGGAACGCAAGCAGAAAAGTTGTTTATATTTTTCCCGTTATATGATTTGGATGAGTTGTCTTACAATTGCTTTTTTTGCCGGCGTACAATACACGATAGTAAAAGCGAATCAGAATTCCCCGGTAAAAATTCCGAACGAACTGTTTTGGCCTTTACTAATCGGCTTCCTGATTGCTACAACCATATGGTCAATCGCACTTATTCTACGTTTTTCAAAAAAGCGTATGACTTCATAATATGACCATATCAAGAGGATAAAGTTCATCAAAATATTGATTATATACTATATTCACAAATTCTTGTAAAACAAACAATCTGCTCACTTGTAATGTTACTATACTCAAATCTAAGGAAAACTCCAATACTATTTCCAATAAAAAAAGCTCCTTTGAAATACAAAGAAGCTTTTATATAGCCAAAATAACAGATAGGGATATTTTTTTAAGAGCTTTAATTTACAAAAGTCGCCTTCACCCTTTTTGATACAAGGAAATATGGTATCCAGATAAACGAACTGATAATTCCCTTAGCCAGCCCTTTTGCGTATTCGATTGCAAAAATTTCGGCATCCTGACTAATATTTATTGCCAGGAGCAATCCACATATTACGATATTGAAAATCATTAAGTATATCATCATAGTAGGAACGTAACTCTTCTTACCAAAGAAAACTATTGTTGCAAAGAAAATGAGAATGGTCATTATGATATCGAAAGTTATATTTAAAATAAAGATTCCACCATATTCATCATATATATCTTCAGATTGAGTAAAAACAATGATAAGTCCAACTACAGACAATATTGTACCTAAAATCAATCCAATCGCAGGAAGGATCAGCCAGCCCCCAATACCTACGAGATGAGGATTTACATTAGAGTCAATTAGCTGGTCAGAATATATTTCTTGTTCTTCTTTTTTTATGGTTTTCGGGACCGGAGCAATTAAAACGAAAGGTATAAGGAAGCAAAAGGATATAAAACTGATTATTAAAAGAGGTATCCTTATCCAGTCATAAATATCTATAAAAGAATCAAACTTATCTAATTTAATTAAAATATCAATAGTCCTCCATACAATATTGCATATCAAGTTCCCGGCCAGAAAGAAAATTAAAAACAATTTACCTCGCAATCTTTTTCGAGTAGCAGCCAGAATCAGAAGAAGTAAATTTATAGTTAAAGCTAGCCAGCTAATAACCTGTGATACTATTTCCATTAGATTCCTCTCAAAATAGTAAGTGTTATAGTAATAAATATTTAAAGATAGAATTCCAAAAACACGACATTTAATATAAATTATGGATTCAATTCTGTCAAATCAAAAAAAGGGATTTGTTAAATAATATAAGCTTGCTTGTTCTTTAAAATAAAATATCTGTCATCAAGAAAGCCATAAATTCTACATTTAACAAACTCAAGTAATGAAAAAGCCCCTTGGGAAATACAAAGAGGCTTTTTATAAAATCAAAATCTAAACTCACTATTCACAATTCACTAACCACTATTTAAGAAGTCCAATCGGGCTGAATAGTACGTATAGTGCTAATGTAATAATTATAACAACGATACCAGCGGCAAAAGCTCCTTTGGATGACTTTAGGTCAAGTGTAGTTTTGCTTTCGAATACTACCGGCTTATCTAAAGGTTTTGCCATTGTAATTATAATCATTACTGCAATGTCGATTCCGAAGCATATTGCCATACGATTGAGGAACTGGATGTCCGGGCCGATATGATACTTTCCAAGTGTGTACATGCCGCCGTAGCAAACTATATTTGTAAGAAGGCCGGCTACACCTGCAATTGGTGGAGCTTTTTTCACGATAAGACCGAATGCGAACACTGCTAAAATACCAGGTGACAAAAGTCCCTGTACTTCCTGTATAATCGTGAAAATACTGCTGCTGATATTCGGGTCACCCAGTTTCGGAGCCAGCCAGATTGCGACAAGCGCGAATACTACAACGCAGATACGCCCCAATGTTACAATGCTTTTTTGCTCTGCCTTCGGAGAGATGTATTTCTTGAAAATATCCATCGTGAATATTGTCGAAGCCGCGTTGAGCATAGCCGCAAGTGAACTAACTATTGCTCCAAGTAAAGCTGCAAGGACGAAACCGACGAGACCTGTTTTTTGAGGAAGAACATTACTTAATAATTGTCCCAGTGCAGTATCGTATTTGAAACCAATGAATTTTTCGCTTGCAACCATGACTCCGGCATTATTTGCGGCTTCCTGTACCGAAGTGTTATATTCTTCCAGTTCAGTTGCCAGCCATGGGAAAACGGCGTGCCATGATTTGTCATCCGATTCGAATACAGTATAGTCTTTTAATGCCAACTCATTATATGCCTGCTCTGTTATAGGTAAAACGAAAGGATGTGATGTCTTAATCGCTTTTTTGGCATCATCATCCGGGTATATTGCGACCATGAATTTTTCCTGGTCCCATGCAGCAATAGCTTCATCGTCCGGAGCCTGTACGATTTCAACTAATTGGGTATCTTCGTTAGCTATTTTGTACAGTGCGATTTTGGGAGCATTGTCACCTACTGCCTGATCCTTCATATCATTTGAATAGAGATTGAAAGCAATAATGCCGGGGATAACAACGACAAACGGAACAATTAATTTCATAAAGGCACTGAATACGATACCTTTTTGTCCTTCGGATAATGATGACGAAGCAAGTGTTCTTTGTGTGATATACTGGTTTAAACCCCAGTAGTAAAAGTTCGGAATCCATAATCCGAGCATCAATGCAGTGTAAGGTAGAACCTTGTCATCTTTGGGCAGGAACATGTTCATTCGAACTTTGTTGAGTTCCCAAAAACGATCGAGTGCTCCTGTTTCTGTACCGAAATTTTTAACTCCTACCGCGCCTGTGCTTACATCACTGATAAAAGAAAGTTCCTCAGTTGATGAGCCGAGCTTCTTGAAAGCATATATCATAACGATAGCACTACCCAAAATAAGAGCGCTTCCCTGAATAAGGTCAGCCCATGCACATGCTTTCAGGCCGCCTGCGGTAACGTATAACATAGCAATAAGACCAATTACTATAGAAGCCTGTAAAAGCGTGACAGTATAGCCCATTTTACCTGCCATAGTTTGAATTGTCAGTGCACCTGAGTAAGTGACGGAGCCGAGTAGAACTAAATAAAGGAAGATTGTACCTATTGCCATGATACTACGCGCTGTGCCGTTATACCGTACTTCGAGAAATTCCGGCATAGTGTAGATTCCAGCTCTAAGAAAATACGGCAAGAACCAGAATGCAACTACAACCAGGGTGATAGCCGCCATCCATTCGTAACTGGCGATTGCCAAGCCTACGTGACTTGCGGCGTTGCCGCTCATGCCGACTAATTGCTCAGAAGAAATGTTCGCGGCAATGAGTGAGAAACCAATCAGCCACCATTTCAAACCTCGACCAGCCAGGAAATAATCCTCGCCAGTTTTTTCATTGCGAGACTTCCATAGACCAATTGTAATGACCGCGGCTATAAAACCAATAAATACAGCGACATCAAGAAAGTTAAATTCCATAACAAGTCCTTTCCTTATTTTGTATATATTCTTAACTTGTATTATTTATGAAACTAATAGCAAGTATTATAGCTTTTTTGACGAGCACTGCTATAAAATATAATGCAAATGAAGATTAACTTTTTTAATTTTTAAGCGATACTGGTATTAAACTGGGTAATTATTGTGTTTTCTTAAAAGCATAAGGCAGGTTATCTATTATATCTGTAGTTATCATTGAGATTTGCCCGAGTTGTTCGGCAGCTATATCACCGGCCAGTCCGTGAATGTAAACGCCGAAAACCGCCGCGTCGAAATTACTCATTCCCTGGCCGAGCAGGGCGGTTATTACTCCGGTTAATACATCGCCGGAACCTGCGGTTGCCATGCCGGGATTGCCGGTTGTATTGATATAATATTTTTCACCATCAGTGACAATTGTTCCCGCTCCTTTTAACACAATCAGCGAATTTGTTTTTTGGGCAAGTGCAGCGGTCTGTTCCAATCTTTCGTTTGGTAATGGTTCCCGGAAGAGTCCCGACCATAATCTTTTCATCTCGCCGGGATGTGGAGTTAGAATCAGATTCGCTTTGAGTTTTTCGGGCCAGTTGTTTATGGCTGCTAAATTGTTCAGTCCGTCAGCGTCGATAATGAGTTTGAGATTTTCCTGTTTAATAAGAATATCGATGATAGAACGAAGGTCTCTACTTGTCCCTAGGCCGGGGCCAATTGCAAGGACATCATTATCATTTACAATTTCAAGAATCGTATTAATTGCTTTGGCTGAAATTCGACCTTTAGTATCTTCGGCCATAGGAATAGTTGTAAAAGATGGTTCGATTGAAGCAACTATTGGCAAGATACTTTTCGGTATCGCAACTCGCACAAGACCAGCACCGGCCCGTAATGCGCTTCGACCAGAAAGAGCAGCGGCTCCACTCATTCCCAAACTCCCGGCGATAATACAAACCTTGCCAAAATTTCCTTTATGAGAATCAGATGCTCTTGGTTCTAATTTTGGTACAGCTTCAATTTTCTGCATAAATGCTCCTTTTGATTGGATATATTACAACCTCTATATTGTATGGTCAATAATTGATTTGACGGGGAAACTGCAAGGTTTATACTTTAGCTATACATACACTGTTATTTTCATATAAATAGAAGAACGATATGGATAAAATATTATTTAATCTAATATTTATAGTTTCACTTTTTACCTCTGTTTTATGCTGTGGAGAGTCCAATTTAAAGAGTATTGAAAGCAATCCAACATCGCTTACGAAAAGTTATCCCTTAATATTTCAGGCCTGGAGTCCTATTGAGAACAAGCCTGATGAAGATGAATTAGTACTTCTCGCTCGGCATGACCTTGTTTTTACCGGCCTGTGGTCCATGAGGATTAATTGGAAAATCACATCTGATCAGATGTATAAAGGTCTTTCAACTGTATTAGTAAATCAACAAGGGGAAGAATCACTTGAAGAAGCCAACCAGAGACGTGAGAAGTTGAAAAAGCTTAATCCAAATCTGAAATTGCTTTGTGAAATACGATATCGAGAGGATCGATATGTAAAAGATAAGACTGTCGAATTATCGAAACAGGGAGCATATCCTCCCGATTCAGAATTCTGGCTCAGGGATGAAAATGGCACGCTCTGCCCCGGCTGGGGAGAGGATGCAGATGGTGACGGCGAGGTTGAGCTTGATGAGATACAGTTTATGCTTTTGGATTTCAGGAATCCGGCTCTCCATGAACTAATTGCAGAAAAGGCGCTGGCTCTGAAGGAAAGTGGATTGTTCGACGGCATCATGCTGGACTGGTGGAATGAGTATAGCCCTACAACCGGCAAATGGCCCGATTGGAAAGGCACTCATCTTAATCTTAATGAAGAAAAAGCTGCCAGAATTGCTATCTTGCAGAAGATTAGTGAAAAGGTGGGCGACGATTTTCTGATTCTGGTCAACTCAAATTCTAACACTGTGCCCTTATCTGCACCTTTGGTAAATGGTCTATTCATGGAATGCTCCAAGCCGCGATACGACAAGGGTTATACAATAGAACAAATCAAAATGATGGAGACTACGCTATTGTGGGCGGAAGAAAATCTGAGGCAGCCCCGAATCAACTGTCTTGAAGCCTGGCGAATTGTCACGGACTATACAGGAGAGCGTGAGGTCAGAGTAGCTGAAAGGAATAGCGAAGAAAACCTCAAATGGATGCGCATGATAACGACTTTGAGTCTTACGCATTCAGATGGCTATGTACTTTTCGCAGATGATAACGCACAACCGTCATCCGATCATTTGCACAACTGGTACGATTTATGGGATGCAGATTTAGGTAGTCCTGTAGGGAAGAAGGGCGCTATTTATATTAATATTGAAGGATTGTTTATACGTGAATTTGAAAATGGCTGGGTCGTATATAATCGCAGTGGAGTTACTCAATCTGTTTCATTTGAAAAAAATGTTAAATCTTTTTCAAAAAAAGAAATCGTAAAAACTCATAAAATACCAAACTTTGACGGCGATATATTCTTGAAGTAATTTAATATCGGAAAGTCTATACTTCAGCTTGATAGAGCTTTAATTTTCTACAGAAAAGCTCCTTTTAACTAACTGTATTACATTCAATACTTTGTGTGGTCAATAATTGAATTGACGTGAAAGTTTATGGATTTAATCTTCATCGGTTTGATTTGGAAATTGATAATCTTGAAAATCCGGAAAAGTATCCTCTCAAAAGCAAAATTCCAGTAAAGAAATCAAGCAAATAACGAAATGTAGTTTTGTGATATTTACTGGCAATTCTTCAAATTTAGCTTTAATCAGATTTCATATTAGAGGCGTTATCGATTTTTCTATTAATCAAGGTTGCGGTCACAGCTGCGGAGAAGCCGTTGTCTATGTTGACTACGGTTATTCCAGATGCACAGCTATTGAGCATTGTCAGAAGTGCTGAAAGGCCGTGGAAACTTGCGCCGTAGCCTATGCTTGTCGGGACGGCTATTACCGGGCAGCTAACTAAGCCGCCGAGTACGCTTGCTAAAGCTCCTTCCATTCCTGCTACAACGATAATGATATTTGCCTGCTGGAGTTTTGGGATATGTTTGAAAAGTCTATGCAAACCTGCGACTCCTACATCGCAAATTAGTTCCGTTCGCTGGCCCATAATTTCCGCGGTGACCTGTGCTTCGGATGCGACTGGAATATCTGATGTTCCCGCTGTTACTATTGGAAGAATGGTTTTTGATTTTGGAAGTTCTTTTTGTTCGAGGATAATTGCGCGAGCCGATTTTTCGTAACGTACATTTGAAATTCTATTTGAAGCTACCATCGAATCAAATACATGTTGTTCCGCTCTTGTAGCGAGTACGTTGTTTCCACGTTGAGCGAGGCTGTCGAATATTTCTATAATCTGCTCGTTGGTTTTGCCGGGGCAAAATATTACTTCGGGAAAACCTCTGCGTATCTGGCGATGATGGTCAACGTTGGCAAATCCCAAATCCTCGAAAGGAAGGTGTCTGAGTTTTTCCATCGCGTCACTGATTTCCAGTTGGCCGGTTTTGACCTGTTCCAATAGTTGCTGCAATTGCTCTGGCTGCATATTTTTATCCTGTAGTTTTTAATTTATTCTTTCAGTATATCAAAATACGATTATCTTATAAGATGTTACCATAACAGTATTGCGGATTCAATACGAATTTCATTATATAAACGTTCGAAGAATTTGTGTGCATAGGAGTAATATTAGGTTATAATTTCAAAGTCGTTGTGTGACGCAAATAACAGGAACACGATACTTCGATTTTTCCATCCCGGGAGAGTATCTATCGGAATTCCATTATGTCAAAATTAGTAAAAGATTCTGTATTAAAAACTATGATTCGCATGGCGGTTCCCATGCTTGCCGGCACATTTGCGCTTAATGCGTACAATTTAACCGATACGTGGTTCGTATCACGTCTTGGTACGGATAATTTAGCCGCCATGTCATATACGTTTCCGGTTGTAATGCTTCTTGGCTTTGTGTTGAGAGGGATTTCTACCGGTTCGATGGCTCTTGTGGCGCATGCTTTGGGAGGAAAAAGGCAAAAAACCGCCGCAAGATTGACAACACATGCAATTTTTCTTACATCAGGTATTTCCATAATAATTTTGATTGCTGGATTTTTGACTGTAAACCTGCTTTTTGCAACTCTGGGAGCATCGGGTGAAGTACTTGTTTTGACCAGAAAATACATGTATATATGGTACGGCGGCATAATATTTCTTTCGGTGCAGATATTAATTTGTGATATCATTATTGGCACGGGAAATACAATACAATCGAGTTTGTTAATGGTTTCCGGGACGCTGGCAAATGTTGTTCTTGATTATATTATGATTTTTGGTCATCTTGGTTTTCCTGCTATGGGTATCCGTGGAGCCGCACTTGCTACTATCTCGGCGCAAACATTGGTTTTATTAGCTGCTTTATATATTGTTCATCATAAACATGGACTAATTACGTTAGTTTCGTTTAATTTCAAGAGGATTCTTATTTCGTGGTACCGGATTTTGCGTATGGGTATCCCAAGTGTTTTGAGTACAATTCTTACTCCTATTTCTGCCGGTGTGGTGACACGAATAGTTTCCGGTTATGGTGATCCGACTGTAGCTGCTTGTGGAGTTGCAAGCAGAATAGAAATGTTTGCTTTTATGATTCCTATGACGGTTGGAATGTCTATGGTTCCATTCGTTGCGCAGAATTTTGGCGCAAAGCGTTTTGATAGAATTAGAATCGCTCGCAGGGGAGCAATGATATTTGCTTTGGTTTTCGGATTCGCGGCCGCTGGAGTTTTCTTTGTAACAATAAAGCATCTCGCGGTTATATTTACATCGGACCCGGAAGTTGAAAATGTGTTAATTCGTTATATTTGTATAACCTGTTTCGGCTATGGATTTCTTGAAGTACATCGTTATGCCGGATTTTGTATGACTGGCATACATGAACCGTTAATATCTGCTCTATTGAATATGGTTCGAGTATTTGCTTTATTGGTTCCTTTGTCATTGCTTGGCTCAATAACAATAGGTCTTTCCGGTGTTTTTTATGGTCGTCTCCTGACTGATATTCTTTCCGGGATAATAGGAGTAATCTGGTCAGGAAGAGTGTTAAAATCAAAAGTATCAAGAGCAATATTACTATCGCGAGGTAATTCAGGACAACTTATAGTTGGCAGTGGAAATTAGCCGTGCGCTTTTGGTTCTAATGTTAAGTCAGCAAAAAGCCCTTCCTTAAATTTATAATATGCCAGAGATGCTACCATAACCGCATTGTCCGTGCAATATTTTTTGGGTGCCGCCAATAACTTTCTTGGAGGTTTGGACGAATCGCAAAATTGCTGCAAAGCTTCTCTTAAAGCGCTGTTTGCTCCTACGCCGCCTCCGAGAAGAACCGTTTTTGCTCCGATTCTATCTGCGGCACGTTTAGTCTTTTTGACAAGCACATCAACCACTGCTGCTTGAAAAGACGCGGCGATATCAGCGATTTCCTGTTCGCTCATTGAATCGGATTTGTTTTCACCTTTCATGTCCTGTCCGCGGCAATGATACAGCACGGCCGTCTTTAGTCCGCTGAAAGAAAAATCGAGCGAGCCGGGAGCAATGAGAGTTCGAGGAAAATTTATTGCTTTCGGATTACCATTTTTCCCTGCTTTTTCTATGCTTGGTCCGCCGGGATAGGGCAGTCTTAAAATAGACGCAACTTTATCGAAAGCTTCACCTGCGGCATCGTCAATTGTTGAGCCTAAAAGCGTAAGTTCCAAAGGAGACTGGCAATCGAAAAGCGAAGTATGTCCCCCTGATACAACAAGCGCCACAGCAGGCAATTCAATATCCTGCTCGGAAAGCATCGCAGATTGTAAATGCGCATGAAGATGATTAATTGCGATAAGAGGTTTCTGCCATGCGAAACTGAGCGTTTTCGCGGCTGTTACTCCGACAACTAAAGCCATTGTAAGGCCGGGTTGATTCGCAACCGCGATTGCATCTAAATTGTCTTTGGTAATTTGTGCCTGTTCGAGAGCTTCTTTTATTATAGGGTATATTTTCTCAGCATGTTCACGGGAAGCGAGTTCCGGAACTACGCCGCCGTATTTTTCGTGAAGCTTTATTTGCGAAGCCACGAATGATGATTTTACTATACTTCCATCAGTTACAACCGCAGCAGCGGTTTCATCGCAACTTGTCTCAATTCCTAATATATTAACTGATTTTGATTTCATAGAATTGGATATTAGCTTAAGACAAGATTTATGTCAATCTTGTATGACAGGATTGGAAAAATGTGTTTCTTATTATAATGAAGGAGTTATTGGAAATATGAAGATAAGGATAGGCACAAAATGCAAAATTTTACTGACTAATTTCAAGAGTATTACTTTTTAAGTAATACTAAAGTATTACACATTTGTATATAAGTATTATTAATTTTAACAGGATTGGCAAAAATCCTATACCTAAAGAGGTAGAAATCAATTTTGGAAATAATGTTAAAATAAAATATTCTAATAATTTCTTATTTTTTTGTAGATTTTTTGTTTTGGTTATGATAAACTAAGAGAACTAATAGTACCTCAAAGGAGGAGGTTCTAACTCATAAATTAAGGACAGCTTATGATACCCGGTTTATTCCGGGAGTTTGTGTGAGGAGTAGGTGTGTAGTGTGTTTTTAATAATGGGTTAATTGCCTTAAACATACATATATACTTCCTATATCTTCCCTATGAAAATGAAGCTGCCTTATTTCCCTCAAGGATTGAATTTTACGGATGATAACAAAACTCGGAATAGGGAATGAAAAGAATATTAACTTTTTGGGTGATTGGAATGTTAATGTCAATAATAGGTTCAAAATCTATTACCAAAGCCGGAATACAATCGGTTATTGGTGGTACAAGTGCTCCTGCATCGACACTTGGTCCTTATTTGACATTACCTTTTGAAGATGATTTGAGGCCATCTTATCAACAATGTACTTATGTAGAATCGCCTTTATCAGGGAATCTTGATTTTGATTTGCCTTTGGAACATCGAGAGGTACCAACAAACTGGACAACCTGGAGTAATGGTTATACAGGTGATATTTACTTGACAAATGAGGGAGAATTTTTTGTATCTTTAACACTTCCAGTTGGGACTTCTGCTTTTTATTTTTATGCTCAACCCGAGCTTAAAGCAGAAAATACAATTACTGCGATAGCCTTTGATGGTATTGATTGTATTGAACAAATCACTCAGGAAGTCAATGGCAATTCCGGCGCATGCTATTTTGGTTTTTATGGAACAAATGGAAGTGATATTGCTAATGTTAATATTAGTAGTGACGCGGCGTATGCTATTGGTGAATTTGGTATTTCTATGATACCTGCACCAGAGGCTTTTTTGTTAGGTAATATCGGCCTGTTTTCTTTAATAGAATTAAAAAGGCATAGAATATTTGAAAAATAAATAAAAAGAAACGGAACTGACTTTAGTGACAATATGTATTTTGGACCTAATATCATCAGGAAGTATATGTTAGATGTCATTAGTTAGTTGTGCTTACAAATATTTGTTAATGTAGTCAAAAAGGGCATAGATAGAAAAAAAGATGATAAGGATATTTATCTAAGGAAAGAAATGGATTGGAGCTATTAACTTTGAAAATGAAAGAACACAAAAGGAGAACAAGATGAAAAAGGTAATATTATTTTCTGTCCTGTTTTGTATGGTATTAGGCTTGAGTCTTGATGTTCAGGCTCTTACTACCACACAAACACTTAATGGGGCCACAAACCCACAATGGTTCATTCCGGATGGTTATGATCCATATCCAGGAGATGCAGGTTTTCAACATATTTTACCTGGAGGCGGTGGAGTTAATCCTTATTACAGAGGCTATTTAGACGACTGGGGTTGGACTCATACAGTGGATTTTAGTGTACCTGGTCCGATTACAGTTCTTGGCGCAACTCTCACTATCGAAGCCTGGGATGTCGATTTGACAGGTGGAGATGGTGGAGTCAAACCGAATGAAATTGATAAAATTAAAGTTGGAACATCAAGCAATGCTGGCGGAGTGTATTTAGGTGATTTAACAGGCTCATCGCTCAGTTGGAGCACAACAACTTTTACTCTTGATGCGGCAGCCTTGGCTAAGCTAACAGTAGTTGATGATACTACCGGAACTTTAAAAGTCTGGATGGATATTTCCTCTTTGGAAAAAACAGATAACTATGGTTATGAATATTGGTACGTAACATTGAAGAGTGCTACACTTTCTGTTGATTATATTCCAGCACCTGGTGCTATCATTCTCGGAAGCCTCGGTGCAGGACTTGTTGGCTGGCTGCGAAGACGCAGAACTTTATAATCCATTATATTGTGTTTTTTTAGAATAAAATAGTGAATCATTTGTATCTTATATAATATAAGAAGGTTCATATTGTCTATCTAAGATTTGAAAGATGATACAGTCTTTTTATATAGACAGATTAACAACAAACAACTGTTGATATATTACCATATTACCTTTTCTATAATGTGTAGTAAGGGAGAGGTGAAAGCGTGCGAAGTGTATACTCCGTCTGCTCTGATTTAATAGGAGCAGGCGGTTTTTTTATTTATAAGCAACATTTCACTTTGAATTGGGTAAGAAGCAGAATAGACTTATCTAATCTAATATCCAATGATATAGTAAAAATACGTTTGTTGTATTATCACGAGCATAACAAATTGAAATCAAGTAATCTCATTTTAGTATATTTGCCTTCGGAGTTCTGTACTTATGGAATTCGTCTATTCATTTCGCAGAATTTGTTATGAAAAATTAAAAGAATACCTGGTTATTTCAGCTTATAATAGCATTCAATAGGCTACAAAATAATCTTTTATGTAAAAGCAAATCTAACATAAACATCATATTTCCGGACTAAATGTAAAATGGGAAAAAATATGTGAGTTTAATTGATTCCACTAACGATAATATCAATTATGATGATTATATTATTTAGTGCGCAAATATAGCTGTATGATGACTTTACAGCAAACAATATATTGAAAAAAACGTATAAATATGATAAAATAATATGCAGGAAATAATATAGTCTCTTATATTTTATTTAGAGATATTTATGTCTTATTTTTTGGACGAAGTATAACTAAGAATCTGTCCAAAATCTATAAATAAGCAATTGCTTCTAAGTTTTAGTTAGGAGATTAAAATGAAAACGTTGTTTGAAAGAATTATTCAACTTGTAGTGGTTTTATTTTTTTGCGTTCAGCCGCTACAGGCTCAAACACTTCCAGAAGTAGCTTTTAAATCTTCTTCTTCAGGGCATTATGAGACATATAGTCCCACTGTTCCGATTAGTGTTGTTCTTTCGGAAGTATCCACGGAAACTGTTTATGTTGCATATGCTGTTACAGGTGGTACAGCAACAAATGGAGTTGATTACTTACTTTCTTCTGGTGAACTTATGTTCTCACCGGGAGAGACTACAAAGGACATTACAATCTATTTGGTACATGATCTCTTTGGAGAAATAGATGAAACAGTCATTATTTCATTAGGCAATCCTATAAATGCCACATTAGGATATCCCAGTACTCATACTTATACTATCGCAAATGATGACTGGAATAGTTTCGGCTTTTTACAATCCGGTTCAAGCGGCCCCGAGTCTGAGTCTACTGTAAGTATAACTGTAGGATATTTTAGATTGATTAACATTGGAGATGTTTCAGTTAATTACCAAGTGATAGGCGGAACTGCAACTGGCGGAGGTGTTGATTATATACTGGATTCCGGTACTCTGGAGTTTGAATTAGGACAAAGTATGAAAGATATCGAAATCACAATTGTTGATGATTCGATTACAGAAGAAAATGAGACGATTATAGTAAAATTAGTAGATGGTGAGCCTAACAGTATAGGTTTAATGTCAACTTTTACTTATACAATTCTGAATGATGACGACGACGAAGCTCCGATCATATCTGAATATTACCCGGAACCGAATTCAATTCAGGTTCCACGAGACACATATATTAAGTTAAATATTACAGATAATCTAAGCGGGGTAGATGCCAATACAGTTCAGATTTATGTTGATGGTATTACTGTTTATAATGGTAGTTTGGCAGATTCCAATGGCGTTTATAATTCTTTTTTGGGTACATGTCGACTGGCTGGTACGGAAACTGATTATACATTTATTTTTCTTCTGTTAGATTGGTTTGACTATGAACAGGAAGTAGATGTTGTTGTTCACGCAAAGGATAAATATGGTAACACTATGCCAAAAGATAGTTTTAGTTTCCATACTGTTATGCGCTCATTTGGAAATAATCTGAAAGTTAATACGGGCTCAGATTCTTTTGATCAGGATCATCCCGCGGCAGTAACAGACTTATCAGGTAACATCTGGATTGTATGGGATCATACAAAATCTTCAAGCGATACTGATATTCATATTGGTAAACTCACAGTAGGTGAAAATTCTTTTGAAACAAGTACTGTTGTATGTGATGACGCCGGTATACAGAACTATCCTGTAATTGCAGTTGATAGTGATAATAATTTATATGTTGCCTGGCAGGGACAAAGTACTACAGGTGGAAATTGGGATATATATGTATCAAAATCAACTGATGGTACTACATGGAGTACGCCTGCCGTAGTAAATTTTAATGATTCAAGTAATAACTATAGTCAGAATTTACCTGCAATTGCAATAGATCATGATACAACTGATACAATATATATTACCTGTCAGGATAATCGTGATGGAAACCAGGATATTTGGTTTTCGAGTTCTACTAATGGAACAACATGGACACCAAAAAGAATAACCACTAATACAAAAGATCAAACCGGTCCGGTTATTGCGATAAATCTTAATCATGATGTATATATAGGATGGACGGACGCCAGAAATGCATCAACTGATTTTTATGGAGCAACTTCATATAATTCATGGGCTAATCAAGGATGGGTATCTACCAGTAGCGACCAGTCCAATGTTGCAATTGCTACCGATCCCATCACAGGACTTCTACATGAGTTCTGGGTTGATAACGCAAATGGGTACTACGATATATTCTATAGGATGCAAGGTACCAGCAGTACAGGTGTTAGTGTTACTGATGAAGTAGGTGTTGGTAAAAATCTTCCAGCAGCGGGAGTTGCATTAATTGATGGATTGGCAATGCCCTTTGTTGCCTGGAGAGATTGGCGTAATGTGCAAAGCAACAGTGATACGGACATCTACTATGCAGAAAAAACTTTATCAGGATTTGGTACGAATATTTTAATAAATGATGATATTGGAACAAGTTCTCAGTCGAATCCTGCTGTTAATGTTGGTATTTCAGGTAGTCCATATATTGTATGGGCTGATCAACGGAACGGTAACAAGGATATTTATTATTGCGGTGTTACTTCATTTGGTGATCCATTTTCTATGCAGTATATACCATATGGTTATTCAACAATTCTTAAAACATCTGAAGACGTAGAAATTACAGTTTCTCCAGGTGCTATCCCAACAGGTTTCAGTTATAATGATATTTCTGTTTCCAAATTACTAAACCCACCAACATTACCAGAAGGAGGCTGTGGTGTATGTTATGATTTTAGGCCGAGCGGATTAACATTTAACCAATCTGTCACTATAGTTATACCGCATGACGCAGAAGATTGCCCGAATTATAACTATTATCAGGTTTATTGGTATAATACAGAGACAGATACATGGAGCAAGGATGGTATATCAGATGTAGAACATCATATACTTACTGATAGTATACATACTATTACTTTTAGGACTACTCATTTTACGAGTTTTATAGTAGGGCTGGGTGATGCTTCAAGCGGTGGAGGTGATAGCGGTGGTGGTAGCAGTAGCGGCGATGCCAGCAGCGATAGTGGTGGAGGTGGTTGTGCTATGTCGACGTCCTCACAGAGTCCTGAAGAAATATTTGGATATTTCCTTCCATATGTAGTTTATGTTATGATACTACTTACAATTAGTTGGAAATATAAAAGAAAAAGATTAAACAATGGGAATTGATAATAAATAAGAATGTATTACATTTGAATTGTTAGTGATTCCGAGATAGAAAAATTGGATTGGATTAGTTTTTCTAACAAAGAGATGTCTGCCGCCAGCTTCCGATACCATCCCACCAAAAAGTAATATAATCAACGACATCTTTGTTATTGTTGTTTTGTCTGTATATTTCAAGAGCCATATTGTGTAGTTCATGCATACAACTCAAACCTCCCATTTGCCATGCGCCTACTCCAATTCCCGCTGCTTCACGTTCGGCTTGTCCATAATCATTTGGATTTACAGTTAATAATGAAGCCAGTTTTTCTGCCTGTGGTTTAAGTCTTTCGTGCCAGAGTTGATGGTTAGAATTGTCTTGTACTGTAATCTCGGCAAGTAAGCGTTCACGTTCTTTTTGCTTTTTTTCTTTTAAGAATTTTGCTTCGGTTTGTCGTTCAGTAAAGTGTTTTCGGCTTTCAGGAAAAAGCATTTCAAGCAAACCGAGAAAAGGATCAACTATTACCCAAACCATGAATGTCATTCCCATGGTACCAAGAGCGATTCCTGATATGAATTGATTAATTGTATCGGCACCTAATGTTCCAAGAAAACCTGCAAAACCCCCAAGGAACGGTGTAGCTGCATAGAAAAAAGCGTATTGGTCTGTTTTGGTTATTGGATGTTCTCTATGAAGTTTTTGACTGCTGCTGATTCCTCTGAAAATAGCAAATAAATACAGGCTTATCAATAGTAAACCAAATAATATTCCGTGTGCTGAAAGTGAAAAAACTATCCACCATTTAATACCAGCCTGCAACAATGCTATTATTAAAAGAAAGCTGACACAAAGAACAAACCATATTGTTCCAGCAAGGTGAATTGTCGTTATCTTCTTTCGTATTGACATAAATATTACTCAGTAATTCTTTTTGATAAACTCGCTTCAATTAATCATTTTTAAAAGCAAAAGCTAATAAAGGTTTTTGGAAATTCATATTACCTGTTGGAATCCATGTTATTCATACCTCGGTTTACGGTATAAACTCCGCTGAACGCTCGTGAAATTGGATTAACAAATTCTTCTATTTTTAAGGCTATCCATCCTAAAACTGTAGGAGGAACATAAATTATATCACCTTCCTGCAAAAGAACGTCTTTATCTTCTTCGCCATGTGCCATCAGACGATCATAATTTAATTCGAAAATTGCAGGCTTTATGTTTGGATCACTTGAAGGCCTTATAATTTGAATTCGTTCCTTCCATGCCAACCCATTAGGTTGAGCCAGATTGATAGCTTTTGAGGCAGTATCCCGGCCGGAATATAGCCTTGGCCCTGGTAAATGAACCTGACCTAAGACATAAAAATATTTGCTTTGATAGGCTGTTATAAGAACATCAACTGGTTTATCACTTGTTAATTTATATAATTGAATTGCTTTCAGTCTAATATCTTCACTAAGCTCTGCCGGTGTTTTGCCAGCGGCTTGAATTTCACCTATCATTTCGAAACTTATTTTACCATCAGGACGGATTTTCTGATACTGGTCGTGAATCTCTGAAATCTCCGAACATGATATATGAATCTCATCAGAAGGCTGTAAGGTATAATTCTCCATTGTTACATCAATATCTTGAGGTTTTTTAAATGCACGTATATCCTCAGGGTTTGATGAAAAACAACCTGTACAAATTGTTGCTGCAAATAATAATATTATTGTTAATCGTATTCGCATTTGTTTATTTTCTAATATTAATATACAGTTGTCAAAAATAATTGTGCATAAATATTAACTTAAATATTAAGCTTCGTTATTATCGTCTTAAATTCAATTAACATAGCTAATCTTTTTATCGGCATATAAATACTGTTTCTGAACCTTCCTCTAAAAAACCAAAGAAAAAATTGCCTGTTTTTCTATGTGTAAAAAGCAGATAATATAGGACTATGTTTGGGGCGTATTCTATACTATCTGATTATTTCCTTGAATTGTCACTGAGAATTTAGTACAATACTGACTGGTGATTGATAGAGTATGAAAGGCTGAAATGAACCCCTTATTCGAAACTGCGGGTATAATTTTAATATCTTTATTGAGCATTATGCTTGGTAGATATTTTTCGAGTTTTAAAAAACCTTATTGGACGTTTGGCTATTTTTTCCCATTGATTTTAATTCTCCTTCTGGCTATTACAAGGCTAAATGACGCATTATGTTTTGAACGTCCATTTTGCTGGTTTGTTGCTGGAAGAAGCAAATTTGTCATATTGTCATTTGCTATTTGCATGGGACTTACTGTTCCGCTTTCACGTTTACCACGTAAATTCGAGAAAATTTTAGTTTATATCCTGATGTTTGTTTTTGTTACGTGGTTTTCTGTAATGCCATTTCTTTTCCCTGTTCTAATAAAAGACAAACTTTTGAGCAAAGCAACTTTTTTCGACAAAGATGGTATTTGTCGTCAGACAACTGATTATACATGCGGGCCAGCGGCGGCGGTAACTGCGTTAGGGCATTTTGGATTATCTGCGAAAGAAGGTGAGATTGCTGTATTGTCTCATTCCAGCCCTGTCGTTGGAACTCTCCCGAGCCTGCTTTGTACAGCACTTGAAGATCGTTATGGGCCAGAAGGACTAAAATGCAAATATCAAAGATTTGATACAATTGAACAGTTAAGAAACACTGGTGTCACATTAGTAGTTATCAAAGAAGGTTTTATGATGGATCATTGTATCGTTGTTCTCGAAGTTTTTGACGACGTCGTTGCAGTTGCCGATCCAGTTACAGGAAAAGAATTAATACCCATTGATCAATTCGAGAAAATATGGAGATATTCCGGTATTATTCTGGAACGTGACACAATATAAAATATTTTAAGGCTTACTCTAACCTTTTTTTATACAACCTTGTTTGAAGAGCGTTTTTCCACGCGGTCCAGTTTTCGTCACCATCTTCTTCGGCGATAGCAGATTCGACCATATTTATTTTGGCGTCGAGGTCATCAATAAAACAAACCATAAATGCTTCTGTCATAGCGGGTAATTTTGGAGAGCCGTATTCGTATTGGCCGTGATGCGAGACAATGATGTGTTCCAGTGAGTCAATTATTTGTTGGTCGAAATCTGTTCCACCGGATTTTAATAAGCTTATCTTGTCGTTTATCATCAGAACGCTTTGTACGATATGACCGAGAAGTTGTCCCTGATTTGTATATGAAAAAGATAAGTCGTAAGAAAGTTCTTCTGTCTTACCCATATCATGAAGGAATATTCCGGCCAATACAAGGTCAGGCTGAACGTTCGGGTACATCGGTAGAATTGCGTTGGCTACACAAAGCATATTATGGACATGTTCCAGAAGTCCTCCGATACAACTGTGATGGAGTTTCATGCCGCCGGGCGAGCTTATAAATTTTTCCATTCGTTCTTCGTCGTTCAGAAAGGAATCTACAATTGCTTTTAGTTGAGGATTCTTGATTTGCGAGATTATTTGTTTTACTTCTTCGAACATTTTTTCGACGTTCTTCTTCGTTTTGGGAAGAAAGTCATCAATATTGACTTTCGAAGAATCAATTTGAGTTATTTTATTTACGATAACTTGCAGATTATTCTGGTAAAGCTCGCTTCGTCCCTGAATATGAACAAAACCTGGTTTAGGAATAGATTTATAGATTATTTCAGTTGCCTGCCACATTCTTCCGTTTATTTGCCCTGATCTATCGCACAGGAACATCGCAATATACAAATCTCCCCTTGTTGTACTTCGAAGAATAGGGTCTTTAACGAGGTATATATCATTAATTGTTTCGCCGGCTTCGACTTTATTTATGAATTTATGTGCCATTATTATTCCTTATATAAAAGTATTTCTTAATCCAGGCTAAACAATATATTATGAATACAGGTATTATGCAAGAACCGTTATGATTTCTCTCGTTAATATTTCTTCGTTTTTGTTGATAATGTGAATTAATATCCATATAATTGTGTCAGAAAGACAGGGTATGGATATTTCAGTCGTGATCCCTGTATTGCTTTATTTAATAAATGAGGTGAAAGATGAATACAGAACGCAATAACTTATCCCGCCGTAATTTTTTGAAAACATCCGCTCTTGGCACCGCCGCGATTATGGCCGGTAGAGCAGTATCATTCAGTTCCGAAGAAAAAAAGGAAGAAAAGAAAATTCCAATTGGAGTACAACTTTATTCACTAAGAGGCTTGGGTTCAAGCGGTCGAGGTGGTCGTGGTGGTTCTCGCGGCAGTGGTGGTATGGAAGTACCGGCTACTTTCGAGGGTATAAAAAAGTTGGGCTATGACGGCGTGGAATTTGCCGGTTTCTATGGCTATGATAATAAAGCTCAGGAAATGAGAAAATTGCTGGACGATACTGGTCTTAAAGCATGTGGTTTTCATCTTCAGGGAGTAACACCCGATACGATGCTGGGTGATATGTTCCAGCCGACGGTTGATTACAATAAAACTATCGGAAATAAATATCTAATTTTCCCTATGCTAAGAGCGCAAAGTGAGGATGAATGGAAAAAGGTAGCCGAGCAGTTCAATCAAATTGCGGACAAACTCAAACCGCTCGATATGTATATAGGTTATCATAATCACTACCAGGAATTTCAGCAGAAATTCGGAGACGTGACTCTTTACGATACAATCTTCGGCAATACAAAACAGGATGTAATCTCGCAACTCGATATAGGTCATTGCACAAGAGGCGGCGGTAATCCGGTTGAAGTAATTAAAAAGTACCCGGGACGCTTCGTAACTGTCCATGTCAAAGATTATGGTGACACACCAGTAAAAGATGTAGTAGGTGACGGCACAATACAATGGAAGGAAATTTTACAAACCTGTAAAGACATTGGCGGCACAAAATGGTACACCATCGAAGAAGAAAGTTTCCAGTTCCAGGGTTTGGAAGGAATAGAAAAAAGCATTAACGGCCTGAAAAAAATCCTCGCCGAAATGGAAGTGTAGTATCTAAAAATAACTTCGTAACTGGATGAATAGACTTATTGGTGTAGCTCCATATTCGCTCTGGATTATACCTGAAGATGGTTTGTCTCCCCATGGAACGAAAACACTTCCGATAAGGGAACTGTGTTGCGAAAAGTCCCAATTAATAGATGGTGACACTGTTCCTGAACTGTCCTGCAGACTTTGAAGAACTAAAAGCGAACCATTCATATCCATCCTGAAAGGATAACTGAATTGTGATGCAATTGCCTGTCTGCCTAAAATCTGCATGTCACCGCGTAACGTTCTTTCTCTGAAATCCTGATTCAATAATTGAGTGGAAATATCTTTTACATCTTTCAATCCGAAACCGGAATAATGATATTCGGTAAGCCATGTTAAACCATTTCCAATATTGAAAGTATATGAGCTTCCGAGAACGAACTTGGCTGTTTCGTGCCTGTTACTGAAAAGCCCGGATTCAGGTTGTTCTTCGTGAGTACGAAAGAATGCAAGCTCGCTATGAACTTCAGCGTCCATAACAGAAGCGGAAATCACACCCGCAACGAAAGTGTCTCTGGCTCTTTTGCCGAACAGAAGCTCGCCGTCTATGTCACCAATATAACCTCTTGCTCGTCCAAGCAAAGCCGACTTTTCCCACGATTCTCCGAATGCACAGATTAATTCGACTGAACTTGTATCGGACATATTTTTTTCGATTCGAATTGCATCTACGCCACGCCGCCATTCTCGGTCAACTTCAAGAGGAGAAAAAGGCGCGAATATATCGACTGCACTGAAAATTGTTCCTCGTCCAAGCCCGATTCCTTGCCTTCCTATTGTAGCTTGTCCCCATTTTGGATGCATTGCAATATATGCTCTGTCAATTTCATGTCGATAGAGAAATTTATCTGTTTCTGAAATTTCCCAATCGAGTTGTTCGATTCGATATGAAGCCTTCACCTGGCTCGGAAGAAAACTGCTTCCAGTTCCGCTGGTCGCTTTGCTTGAAAGCCACCTCGCGCTTTGCTCATATGCGAAATTGCCATTTATCCAGTCGTTATATGTGACATTCAATCCGAAACGAAGTCTGAAATATTCAGTTAAAGTGTCTCTGTCCGGATATATTATAGCATCTTCGGGAGCATGTGATGCAAGTGACGTAAGTTTGCCTGAAATATCGAGTCCTACATATCGTTCTCCATCCTTGCTTGAGTAAAGGTCGATAGCGAATGAAGAAGACGCGAAAATCAAAGCAATAATTATTATTAACAATTTGTGATTCATTATTTTTGTTCGTCTTTCGCAACTGCACCATCTACGAGTGTTACTACTCTCCTTGCATAAGCTATAACTCTTGGGTCATGTGTCGAGAATAAGAATGTAATACCATGGTTTTTGTTTAGTTCGAGCATCATCTTCAGAAGTGTTTCCGCATTTTCGCCGTCAAGGTTTGCGGTAGGCTCATCGGCGAGCATTAGTTTTGGTCTCGATACGACTGCTCTTGCGACCGCGACTCTTTGCTGCTGACCGCCGGAAAGTTCTCTTGGCCGCCTGTCTGCATATTCTTTCAATCCGAGTTCTTCGAGAGTTTTCTTTGCCTGCACGCTTCGATTGTGATCGACTCCCTGAAGCTCAAGTACAAACTCGACATTTTCCTGTGCAGTAAGGACCGGCACAAGATTATAAGCCTGAAAAACAAAGCCAAGCGAGTGCAAACGTAAATCAGCCCTTTGTCGCTTAGTCAACTGAGCGATATCTTTTCCCAATACAGATAAATGTCCATCTGTTGCAATATCGAGAGCGCCGATAAGATTCAGAAGAGTTGTCTTGCCGCTTCCGCTGGGACCGACAATCGCGGTGAATTCACCTTCGTGTACTTCGAGATTTACGCCGCGAAGTGCCTGGGCTTCTATTTCACCAGTTTTATAATATTTCTTAACTTCTTTTGCACTGACTAATATATTTTCAGCCATTTTTGCAAAACTCCTGTTCTTTTATGCAAATTAAATTAATGGTCAACTCTTAATGTCACTGCCGGGTCTGTTTTTGAGGCATACCACGCAGGATACAAAGAACTCAGTATTGATGCACTTAATGCAAGTACAAACGAAAGCGGAATAATCCACCATCCGAAATCGCCATAAAAATGCGGGTCAACGAGAACATTTGAAAAAGTAATGTCACTGTCACCATACATGGCACTGAAATCAATCCCTTTTTTATACACAAGATATGTAAATGGCGAACCGATAATAATACCTAAAATTCCGCCAAACAAACCAAGTATAAGGCCTTCGGCGAACATAATATGGATAAGCCTGCTGTTTTTCATACCTAGCGCCGAAAGAATCGCAAATTCACGCCTTCTTTCCAGTACCGCAGTAAGCTGTGCACTTGCTATACCGAGAAAAACTACTATCATAATTATCATTACGATTAGTCTCGTCCATGTTTTATCAATTTCAACTCCAGAAGCAAGTTCCGGCGATATCTCTTTCCATGTCACCAAAATGCAGCCTTCAGGAAGTTTTGTTTTTACTTGGGAGGCTATTTTTTCAAGGTATTTTGATTGTTTAACCAATACAGTTAAGTCACCCGCTCCTTTGAGATTGCTAAGTTTCTCAAGGTCGGAAAGATTAACCTGGCAAATCATCGAGTCCATAGTGTCACTACCGGTCTCTACAATCCCAACGATTCGTAACATAGCGCTTTCGATTTGTCCTTCATTATCAGCGGCGGTTACCATGAGGTTATCATCGAGTGTGACATCAAGTCTTTTGGCGATTGCTTTACCAATTACAGTTGTTCCAGTTTCACCAGCGATAAGGTATCTACCTTTAGTTACATCGCGCACCAGTCTGTCAGCAGCCTGTTCGGTATTCGGATCAACTCCGAGAATTTCCACGCCGGTAGTTCTTGTTCCGAATGCGAGGAGTCCTTCCTTTCTTGCGTGCGGCGTGACTACTTTTATTTCTTCCATGCCATCCAGTATTTCTCTTACCTGCTGCCAGTTTGGAAGTCTCAGGTCATTGTCACGGTACTGCTCCCAGTCAGTAGGAACAATACGAAAGTGTCCATTACCGCTTTCTGCCGCGGCCTGGAGCATCATTTTGCTTTCACCTCTTATGAAGCCTACCATGAATAAACATAAAGCGCATCCCAAACCAATTCCAAGAATCGAAAGAATAGTTCTTCGTGCGTGTCGCCATAAACTATATAACGCGTATTTTGTTGAAATGGAAATTTTCATGCTCTCATTGCCTCCATTGGCTCAAGCTTTCCTGCTACCCATGAGGGCCATATACAAGCCACAAGCGAAGTGAATAATACTGTCACTAATCCAATGATAATATCAAAACCTGCAATTCTCGGATATATAAACAAAGGTAGATTCAATCCCATATAACCCATGTCACCGGCCTGTCCGCCGTTTCCGCCCCATGAAGCCATATCGATTCCAGTATTGGAAGTAGCCGCGACAAAGGTGAATCCAAAAACAGTTCCGAGTAAAACTCCTATTAAACCGATTAATACTGCTTCGAAGATAATCATGCGAACAAGTCTGTAAGGACTGCTGCCGAGTGCAAGCAACATTCCGAATTCGTGGAAACGCTCGAATGTTGACATCATTAATGTGTTTGCAATCCCTGCGATAGCCGCGAAGAAAATAATGAATAATACGAAGTAACCTGTATAGTCGGAGTATTTAAGAATTAAAACTAATTCAGGTACAATTTCCTGCCATGGTTTAATTTCTGTATTGTCAAGAATTGGTAATTTCTTAAGTCTATCTGCAACCGCTTCTGACTGGCCCGCGATTTTGTTTCGAATCACAATTTCATGTGCCTCGTTGGGCATGACAAAAAGTTCCTGCGCATCATCAAGTGACATTACAATTCCGGATTGATTAATCAAATCGACGGGACATTTAATAATATCCTGAATAATGTACAAATCGTTTGCGAGCGAACCATCAGCGGCCTGTCCAATCACGGCTATTTCCTGGCCTGGTTCTGCATTTATTTTTTTCGCAAGACGATGCCCGATTAAAACTTTTCGTTTTTCAAGCTGTTCATCGAATCCTGATAAAAGGCCGTAGGCTTTCGATTCCGCTTCGACCTGGATACCAACTACAGACGCGATAAACGCTTCTTCCTGAGGCGCTACAAGTACAGGTGCATATAAACGCGCAGCGGCTGAATTAACTGATTCGTCCTTTTGGATTTCGGTAATCATTTCATCAACATCATCAAGATATAAATCGATTGCGCGTTCTTCAGTCCAGTTCGGTTCGTGTACCTGAACGTGACCAATCATCGGACCAGTTATCGCGAGACGTATATTGTCAGAATAACCTCGCATAATACTATTGGTCGCAAGCAAAGCAAACTGCCCGACTGCAATTGCGAGCAATGCAAGAGCTGTTCTTTTTTTATTGCGGCCAATATTGCGCCATGATATTTTAAAGGTTCCGGCTTTCATCTTTTTCTCAATAAATTGAAAATTACTAAGTACTAAATCCTAATTTCTAAACAATATCAAAAATCAAAATCCAAAAATTTGAAACATTTATTATTTTGTAATTTGAATTTGTTTAAGATTTATAAATTAGATATTAGGATTTTTTTATCATCGTTTTCTTTCAAGTTGTGACAAACTGAACATCGTTTCAGGTACATTTACATTAAAATCTATGTCCTTGTAAATCATTTCCGTTTTCTGACCATCTTCGTCTTCTGGAATTAATACCATTTTTGTTGGTACTACATGACCATCGAAATCCTTCACATCTGACCAGAAAATCGTTCTTGCGAGTCTGTCTTTACGATCATAATATTTTGCCTGTAACGGAATTGTTCCATCTTCCGAAACGATAAGTTCGAATTTGTTCCACAAGCCAACTATGTCAGGTTTTGCGATTAAATCAACTTGCCAGCCTTTCGGATTTTCTGTATGTCCTTTTAATTGGTATGTGTAATCTTTTGAGAATGATGATTCGCGTACCAAATCGTCATTTGTAAAGTCACTACCCATCCACGGGCTCATCATCAATGACGGTGGAATGCGAATCGTTCGATTGATTCTGGGAAGATAGTTCCATAGATTGTTATCAACTTTCAAAGTTGCGGTATCTTTTTCACGGGCAGGAGATTGAATTACTATCAAGGCTTTTTCTTCGCCCCTTGTCCACATTTTCATTTCAAGTGACCTTGTACTACTTTTCTTGGTAATTATAAGTTCGAGTTCTGCGGTGCTGCTCGTAGAGCGATACATATCCTCAAAATGTTTTACGACTCCATTTACATCGAGTCTGCCGTCAACGACAAATGGACTATTTGAATCTATAGTTATATTATTCAAATCGATATTTGTTTCAATTGAGCCTCGAACTAAATTAAAATTCGAGCATAAGCTAAAAATAATTATAAAATAACTTATCTTTTTCATTTTGAACTCTTTCTCCACAACCGCTTCGGCTGCGGCTTTTTACCATGATGAGCATTTAATTTATTCATACACTCTATTAGTCTTTAAATCAACCAATTTGGTTCAAAAAAGGATAAGTTTTTTTAGGAAACGTTGATAATTGTCTAATCGACAAAGAGATACAAATCTGATAGACTTTCCGGTATATGAATATTGATCTTAAAGACAAAACGTTAGATGAGTTAGAGCAACTTGTAGTCGAACTGGGACAGCGAAAGTATCTGGCTAAATATATTTTTCAGTTTATCCATACACAAAATGTTTCGGATATCGAGGAAATAACTCCCTTAAGTAAAGCATTCAGGCAAAAACTGACTGAAGAAGGGTATTTCATTTCTGAAATTGAAATTCTCGAAAAACAAGTAGATAAAGACAAAACCGCTAAATATCTCTTCAAACTTGGTGACGGCGAAAGAATCGAGTCTGTTCTATTACATGATGGTAAGCGGAAAACACTTTGTGTTTCCACGCAGGCCGGGTGTAATATGAATTGTGCGTTTTGCGCAACCGGGAAGCTCAAATTTAAGAGAAATCTCAGTGCAGGCGAAATCGCCGACCAGGTCAATACAGTCGAAGCGGATTCAGGCAAAATCTCAAACGTTGTTTATATGGGCATGGGTGAGCCGCTTCTGAATTATGAAGCTGTGATGAAATCCGTGGAGATACTCAACCATGAAGAAGGCAAAAATATCGGCATAAGGCACATCACAATAAGCACTTGCGGCATAATTCCAAAAATTGAAATGCTTGCTAATGAAAAATTGCGTCCAAGGCTGGCAATTTCCCTGAACGCACCGGAAAATGCTCTTCGCTCGCAAATTATGCCTATAAATAACAAATATCCTCTTGATAAGCTCATAAAAACAATAAAAAATTATCAGGAGCAAACAAATCAGCGTGTTACGTTCGAGTATGTTATGATAAAAGGCCTGAACGATTCGCACAAGCACGCTCAAATGCTTATCAAATTGGTACGAAATATTTCCTGCAATGTGAATCTTATCGAGTATAATCCCAATTCGGAATGTGATTATAAAGGCAGTAATAGTACTGTTATCAAGGAATTTGCCTCAATATTGAGCGAAGCTGGTATTGAAACAGTGATACGTTTCAGGATGGGTAGGGAAATAAACGCCGCCTGCGGCCAACTCGGCGCCGATTGGTTGAAAAAGCTAAAAGAATAAATAATGAAAAATGAACCTTCGATAATTACTATTGGGCTTTCGCCTTCGTGGGATATAACTTGTTATGGCCGAAATCTTGAATGGGGTAAGCATCAGGTTATTGAAAAACAAACCATTTTTCCAGCCGGAAAAGCTTTTAATATCTCTCGTGCCCTTGCCTGGATGGGGCAGCTAAGCATAGCTGCGGGTTTTTGGGGAGAAGGTGATTTCGATAAATTCAAGTTTTTTTCTGATGCGTTATGGCCGCTTATCAGTATTAATATGACGTTTGTGGAAGGGGAAACACGAAAAAATGTTACTCTCGTTGATACGGCGACAAGAAGGGAAATGCACCTTCGAGATAAAACTAATTTGTATTCCAAGGATTCATTTGCTCGTCTGGAATCTAATCTTAAGAAGATTGTTAAAATGGGAGATATTTGTGTTTTCTCCGGAGCTATGCCTAAGGGAGAGTATGTGGATGATGTACTTAGAATTATAAAAAGTTGCTATAATACAGGTGCAAAAGTAGTTTTGGACACGTCTGGACCTGCTTTAAGAAGGATTATTGACTCTGGTTTAGTCTGGTTCATAAAACCTAATATTTCAGAGCTAAACGAGCTTTTTAATACTGAAATCGAGGATAAATCAGCTATTTTAATTCAAGCCGGACAAAAATTACTCGAGCAAACTGAAAATGTATTAATCAGCAGAGGTGAAAACGGAGCGATTTTCATCAATAAAAAAGGCGTATGGCAAGGAAAGGCTGTTAATAACAAAGAAGTTTTGAATACAGTTGGATGCGGCGATTATCTTTTAGCAGGATTTATTAAAAATATGATGGATTCAGGGAAAGAAGAAGTTGTGCTTGCAGAAGCGATGAAAATCGCTACAGCAAAAGCATGGAATTTAACGCAAGACAAGCTCTGTGCTGAAGTTATGGTAGAATTACAGGTAGATGTGGTTAAAATGGGCAAGATATAGCGTTTATGAGTTATATTTAATAACTTTTCTTTCAATATTTATAAAATATTATTGAATAAGTTCTTTTGTGTTGATATAATCCTTCTTTTATTGCTCTGTCGCACGGGGCCGTATATTGTTAGTTTGTTGTTATGAGTGTTGAGTATTAAGTAAACTACTTAGAACTTAATAACTCAAAACTCAAAACTAAATTAGGGGTCGACAGTTATCACGGCATGGTTGATTCAAGCCTCCGACAGAGCCAGGTCGAGCCATAAGGCTCCCGTGACAATCGAATAAACTTAAAAATTACCCGATGGTGTAATTGGCAACACATGGCCTTTTGGTGGCCATATTCCAGGTCCGAGTCCTGGTCGGGTAGTTTTTTAAAAAAGTAACATAAATAGAAATAAAAGAATGACAGAAACAACTGCAATAATATTGGCCGCCGGTAAGAGCAAACGGATGAATACCAAAATGGCGAAAGTTCTCCATGAGGTATGCGGACGGCCAATGCTTTCTTATGTTCTTGATTCATGCAGACAAGCCGGAGTTAAGAAAATGTTTGTTGTAGTTGGTTTTTCATCTGAGCAGGTACAGGAAAAATTTGCCGATGCAGATGATATTGTCTGGATTACACAGGAAAAACAGTTGGGAACTGGCCATGCTGTTTTATGCTGTAAGGAGCATTTGAAAGATTTCGAAGGGCAAACGCTTGTATTATGCGGCGATGGTCCTCTTATACGCACTGAGACTCTTGCGAAAATAATAAAAGAGCATGAAGAAGGTCATGCCGCGGCGACGCTGGCGACTGCGGTTATTGATGATCCAAAAGGTTATGGAAGAATTGTTCGTGATGACTCCGGTAATATCAAGGGTATAGTCGAGCATAGTGACTGCACGAAAGAGCAGTTGGAAATACAAGAAATCAATCCGAGTTATTATTTATTTAATAATACTCTTCTCTTTGATATGCTTGATAATATAAAACCTGATAACGCAAAGGGAGAATATTATCTCACCGATGTAATTTCCGGCATTCTGGCGACAGATCATAAAGTTCTTGCAATAAAAGCAGTTCTGCCGGAAGAAGCGTTAAGTGTCAATAGCAGGGCACAGCTTAGTGAAATAAGCAAGATTATGCAAAAAAGAATCCAGAAACAACTGATGGAAAACGGAGTGACTATAGTTGATCCTGATAATACATGGATCGATGTAAGAGCAAAAATTGGGCAGGATACAATTATTGAGCCGTTTACATATATTAAAGGTCAGGTCGCCATTGGGCAGAATTGTCGAATAGGACCTTTCGCGTATTTGAAAGATGGAACTTTTTTAAAGGACGATATTGTGCTGGAGTTTTCACGGGAAGATGTAACTCAATCGGACAGAAAGGCTGACATTAATGTTTCTTAATGACAATCTGAAGATTTTTTCAGGCAGGAGTAATCCTGATTTAGCATGTGAAGTATGCAACTATCTTGGTCTGCCTTTGGGCGGAGCCAAAATAGATAAATTTCCTGACGGAGAGAAGGTTATTAGAATAGAGGACGATGTACGTGGAAGAGATTGCTTTGTAGTGCAATCCACATGTAATCCAGTCGATGAGCATTTGATGGAGCTTTTAATTTACCTGGATTGTCTTAAACGAGCAAGTGCCAGGCGAATTACTGCTGTTATCCCTTACTTCGGTTATGCAAGGCAGGACAGGAAAGACGAAGGAAGAGTACCTATTACAGCAAAGCTTGTCGCAAATCTTATAACATCAGCCGGAGCCGACAGGATTCTGGCGATAGACCTCCATGCACATCAATTGCAGGGATTTTTCGATATTCCAGTTGATCATCTGTCCGGCGAGCTTGTATTGGGTAAGTATTTTCGAGATTTGAAGATTCAGGACCTTACAGTAGTTTCTCCTGACGTAGGAAATATGAAAATAGCCTCTCGGTATGCAACGCATCTCAATGGAGATCTCGCGATTGTATACAAAAAACGCATAACCGGCAGCAAAGTAAAAGCACAAGTCATTATTGGTGATGTAAAGGATAGAAATATCCTGATGTGTGATGATATTATTGCAACTGCGGGAACTGTATGCAGTGCGGCAAAAATGGTAAAAGAACAGGGAGCAAAAAAAATAATCATTGGTGCAACTCATGGAGTTTTGACTTCAGAAGCTGTGGAACGATTATCACAGACTCCCTTCGAGGAAATTGTTGTAACTAACACTATTCCTCTTAATGAAAATACAAAGAAGATAGGAAAGATTAAAGTATTGAGTGTCGCCGCCATGTTGGGCGAAGCGATAAAAAGAATTCACAGGAACGAATC
>JAFGPS010000011.1 GCA_016936075.1 Sedimentisphaerales bacterium
GCTGTTGAAAACAAAAGTGTGCATTTGCAAATGCTATGCTAGTAAAACAGAATGTACATAAATTAAATTGTGACACAGCCTGTATGCTCAGCATGACATATGATTTTTTAATCTTTAAGTTCGCGGATCCAGATGTTTCTGAATAGAACCGGGTTATTGTGATACTGGATTTGCAGAGGTAATTTGTCTGCGTGCGGCTCGTAATTTGTTATTGTATGCTCGTCAATCCAGCCGGTTCCGCCTGAAAGTACGACATGGTCCTGGATAAGTACGCCGTTATGAATTACGGTAAATGTAGCTTTTCTGGTAACTTCATTTCCCTCGAAGGTCGGGCGATGGAAAATAATATCGTATGTCTGCCATTCGCCTGGTTTGCGGCTGGCGTTTACAAGCGGGACATTTCTGCCGTACAAAGCGCCGCACTGGCCGTCCGGGTATGTTTCATTTTCGTATGAATCGAGTATTTGAACTTCGTAAGTTGACATAATGAATACGCCGCTGTTGCCTCGTCCCTGTGAAGTTCCTACCGCTGGTACAGGTGAAGAGAATTCAAGGTGTAACTGGCATGAGCCGAACGATTCTTTTGTTTTAATATCGCCGCCGCGATTGCCGGGTGTAAAATAGCCATCCTGCACAATCCAATTTGCCGGGCTGCCGTTTGTTGATACCCAGTTCGACAAATCCTTGCCGTCGAAAAGAACTACCGCATCCGATGGAGCTATACCAGCTTTTTCCTGTGTACTTGCTGTACCCGGAGTAATTATTGGCGGGGCGGGTCTTTCAGTATCGTGTACAAGCCAGCGGCCATCTTCGTTTTCTACATATTGTGTTCCTTGTCTTGCAGGGCCTCGGCGCATTCCCGCACCCGCTCCCATTCCAGCACCTCTACTGCCACGCATTCCGCGTCTTGTAGCTTGTGGAGCATTATTTTCTGTTTCCTGAGCCGCATAGCTTCCTAAAGCTATTATTCCAAGCATTGATACACTTAAAAGAATTGACCTCATCATCGTAACCCTTTCATAATTCGCAGATGTCTGAAAAAAGTTTAATTAAAAATATTATTATAAAAATATCTGGAATGTGCGCCAAGTATATAAAAGGATTAAAAAGCAATATAAACGGTTATTTGATATTATTATTGCTTGATATTATAATATTTGCATGAAAACATTAATATATGGCGGCGGCTCGGTCGGGCTTGGTCTGGCGAGTTGTCTTATGAAATCGTACGTACAGGTTGATATTCTCGCAAGAGAAAATACTATAGCCGCTCTGCAAAAAGACGGATTGAACAGGATTGGTATTTTCAGAGATTTTCATGCGGAACCGTCACAATTCGGAAGTTATAGTTCACTCGAGCAGATTCCCGGGACAGTTTATGACTATATTCTTGTTAGTACAAAGTCTTTCGATTCGCTTGCAGCCGCGAAGAATCTAAGCGAACACAAATCAATAATCGGCGAAAAAACAAAAATAGTACTTTTCCAGAACGGCTGGGGAAATGCGGAGAAGTTTCTGGATTTTTTCGATAAAAATGTGATATACACCGCGCGTGTTATAACCGGATTCCAGAGAACAAAACCAAACGAAGTGAAAATCACTGTTCATGCAGATTCAATTCATATCGGCAGCTTGTTTGGTGAAGATTTAGCCGTTATGTCTGAGTTGGCTAATGTTATAAATAATGGTGACATTCCGTGCGAAGTTGTAAATGATGTCGTAAAAGATGTCTGGGCAAAAATGCTTTATAACTGCGCGTTGAATCCGCTCGGTGCGATACTCGAAGTCCCTTATGGTAAATTAGCTGAGCTGGAATATTCGCGGTCTCTTATGAATGGTATCATTCATGAGGTATGTTGTGTTATAAAAAAAGCAGGTTATCAAACACACTGGGATAACGCGGCTGATTTTAGAAAAGTCTTTTATGACAGGCTTGTCCCGGATACAGCGGAGCATAAATCTTCGACTTTGCAGGATATTGTCGCTAAAAAGCCAACCGAAATCGAGGCACTCAATGGAGCAGTAATTGAATTAGCAAAACAATATGAAATAGACACTCCATACAATATAGTTGTTTATAACATGATTAAATTCATAGAATCAAATTACATGTAATAATTGGTGTATAGCAGCCGTAGAATTATCGTACAGATTGAATTTCTAATATATCCAGATTATCTTCAGAGATAACGAAACTTCTTTTTCTGGAAGTATCTGCACCGAAATAGCGAAAACAACCTACTAACAAATAATCGATTATTTTGCGCATATCATCGGTTCCTGTACTGATAGCCGCTTCACCAACCCAGACCGCTTTGTCGTTGCTGTCGTCTGAATTATCTTTTCTTGCTGAGACTTTCATTGAGAACAATTTGTTATAGTAGGTGTCGTGATACGGGATATAAGTTGTGTATCCAAAATCATAACCGCTCCAGTAGCCGTGGTGATATCCGAAGTATGTATTATAACGCGGCTCATAACTATAATAATGTTCAGAGTTCGAACTTGAGCGGAATGAAATTACATATTGCGAGTCATTTATATCAGGAACGACAGTATAATTATGTCTTTCGAGAAGTGCTTCGATTTTGGATTTAATCTGATTGTCGAAGATTGGATTAAGTGAATTTGGATCATTCGTTGAAACGTAAAAAGGTGCGTTTGGTTCTATTGGTTGAGTCAGTTCGGAATATCCGTTGACTGATACTCTGTAGCCGTAAGTGCATCCGGATGTTATAAACGAAAGACTTATTAAAATCAGGCATAACATTTTCATTTTCCAATCCTTTCAAAGAATCCTGAACCGCAAATAAGTATAACATTTATTTATTTGCTGCACAAGTACCGGCTAAAGCTCCAGTTGACCAGCATATTTGCAGGCTGTAGCCGCCGCATGGACCGTCGGCATTGATTACTTCACCTGCGAAAAACAAACCTGGACATATTTTCGATTCCATTGTTTTTGAATTTATCTCAGCGAGATTCACTCCGCCGCGTGTTACTGTAGCTTCTTCTATTGGTCTTGTACGAATTACAGAAAGCGGCATTGCTTTTATTATTCGTACAATGTTTTTGCGTATATCTTTTTTAAGTTGTCCCGCAGGTACATCATCATTACAACCAGACAGATTGCAAGTCACTGAAACAACACGTTTTGGCATAAAGTCCGTAAGAATATTTTCAATTTTCTTTTTCGGATTTTCTTCAGTAAGTTTTATTATCTGGTTTTCAATTTCCTCCAATCGCAAATTCGGAACCAAATCCAGTGTGATTCCTATCGGAGTTTTTCTTGCGGGTAAAAAATCTGTAAGGTACCTGCTCATATCCTGTGCTGCCGGGCCACCAAGGCCGTTGTGTGTGAAAACTGTTGCGCCCTGTGTTACGATTGTTTTCTTATCAAGATTTGTGGATATTTTCATATTTGCGATAGAAGTTCCTGCAAGCTTACTTGTCCATTGCTCTTTTGTAATAAGCGGAACAAGAGAAGCTCTCGGCTCGGTGACACTATGTCCAAGATTTTTAGCGAAGCGATAGCCATCTCCGGTCGAGCCGGTTTGCGGCCATGACACTCCGCCGGTTGCTATGATGACTTTTTCTACTGAATATTGCTCGCCCTTCGTTTTGATTAAAAAAACATTTTCTTTTTTTACTATATCGAGTACAGGTTTGTTGAATAAGAATTTTACATGGAGGCTTTTCGCTTTTTGAATGAGTGCGTTGTTTACATCTTCAGCTTTGTAAGTTGTTGGAAAAATGCAGCCATCTTCTTCTATTTTTGTATTCACTCCTAATTGAGCGAAAAAATCCTGAACATAGTCTGGCGAATATTGATAAATGCAGAAGCTTAGAAATTTGCCGCATTTTCCATAAAGCTTTATCAGTTGAGCCGGTTCGACATGATGAGTCAAGTTGCATCGCTTTCCTCCGGTAATAAGTAATTTGCGCCCGGGACCGGGATTAGATTCCAATATAGTTACAGAAGCTCCTTTGCGAGCGGCGAAAATTGATGCAAAAAGGCCAGCCGGACCAGCTCCAATAATAAATACCTGTTTTTCAATCATAAAAGTAAAAAAGAATATCAATAACACACTTATTTAAATAGCACTTAACGTAATTATACTGGATTTGTTTCATAGGTTCTAATAATGAACTCTTTGAAATACATATTTTTATGTAAATTACCAGAGCGCCTACTTTTAGAATAAGATTTCTTGACTATTTAGCTTGATTCTGGTATGATTCCGGGATTACATTAAAAAAATGTTTTTTAAGGGTGTGGATAAGATACACCAGTATAGAAGCAAATTTTTGATTTTCTTTTAAAATGATCTTTGGAGAATAGATATATAATAACCAAAGTGGAGGAGTATGCAGGGCACATATTAGTTTAACTCATTAACATATATAGATTTACATATTCTATAAAAGACTTACCAAATTATTTGAAAGGAGAACAAGTCTCATGAAAATCTCAAGACGCGATGCAATGAAGCTTTTTGCCGGATCTGTTCCAGCATATTACGCAAACCAAGCATTAGTATCAGCAGCTGAATCAGCAGCGGATACTCCCAAAATTGGACTTAAGGATGCCTATAAAGGAAAATTCCTTATTGGTACAGCCGGTGATCTACCAAGTGGATACAATGAAACAGAACTGGCGAATATCAAAGCCAATTATGACATTGTAACCCCGGAAAACTGTATGAAACCACAGCCAACTCAGCCTCAGGAAGGTAGCTTTAATTTCCAAAGACCTGATGCTCTGGTCGAATGGGCAGCGCAAAACGGCCTTAAGGTTTGGGGTCATACCTTATGCTGGCATTCACAGTCACCTCAGTTTTTCTTCCAGGGAACGAAAGAGGAAGGATTAACAAAACTGCAAAAACATATTGAAACAGTTGCCGGACATATGGCAGGAAAAGTCATAGGTTGGGACGTAGTTAATGAATCAATCTCTGACACTGCCAATGAACAGTCTGAAAACCTCAGAAATTCAAGCTGGTATAGTTTAGTTGGACCACAAGTCCTCAATAAAGCCTTCGAGTGGGCACATAAAGCTGATCCAGATGCAAAACTTTATTATAATGATTACAGTATTGAACAGCATGCAGCTGATAACAGAGGCAAACACCCAAGTTCAATGCTCTTGCTCAAACGCCTTCTTGATGAGGGTGCACCGATTAATGGTGTAGGTATCCAGGGACACTGGCATCTTGATTCCAGAGTCGATAATATTGAAAAAGCGATTGAAAACTATAAATCACTTGGACTTGAAATTGCCGTTACAGAATTAGATGTAACCACCAGAGGCTTCAATAGTGGTGCCTTTAATCCGGGACCAGATGCTGCAATGGCTCCATCCCGTAATGCAACATTCTCTCTTGCCGGTTTTGAAGGCGCAGCCCCAGGTGGTGCTCCAGGCGGAGCAGCCGGTGGTGCACGCAGAGGTGCTGGTGGACAAGGCGGTGCTGGTGCTCGTAGAGGCAGAGGTGGTGCTGGCGGCGGTATGTTCGGCGGCGGCATGATGGGCGGTCGCGGCGGCGGTGCTCCGGTCGATCCAGAAGAACTTGCTAAAATGTTCGAACAACAGGCAGAAATGTACACAAAGATGTTCAAGATTTTCATGAATAATAAAGATGTTGTCAAAAGAGTTACATTCTGGGGTATTAGTGACACACGTACATGGCGTCGTGGCCAGAATCCATTGCTCTTTGACGGCGATTTGAAGCCAAAACCGGCATTTGATGCAGTTATTAATGTAGGCTTAGGTAAGAGTTAATAAATTAAGCCTTGAGACTTTATTAGAAGCAAATACAGCATATCGGATGAACAAAGAGCTCGTCCGATATGCTTTTTTTTGACCAATATATATTGTGCTTCACTGATGGATTTAATCGCAAAGTATTTTCGATTGCAGCTTATAATATATGATTTTGAGTATATTATTTATGTTTAATTGAGAGATAATGATTTTTAGAGATTTAGTAAAATAATTAGGAAATCACAAATATTTTTGCCTATTTTTACATATTTTTTTGTTATTATGGGAAATTATGATTGACGTTCGGTAATTATTTGTTTAGAATTAAAATAGTTTTAGGAAAAAATGATATAACGTATTTTATCAAAAGCCGAGGATGGCCTGATAGGAAAATCGAGAGAGGAACCACGATTAGTTAATCTGTCGACTATTTCGGTTGAGATAATTAAACCCGAAAGGGATTTTTATGAAAAATTGCTTTGTTCGTGCGTCATTTAGTGTATTCATTCTTTTAATTGTTACTACTTCGGCATTTCCTCAGTGGATACAAACAAATTGGTTGGAAAACAATGATTATTTTAATCTCATTGCTGGCGAAGACGTAGTTTTTGCCCGGATATGGGATAGTAACGATGGCGGCCGTGTATTTTTCAGCGATGATGACGGTGCCAACTGGGCTCAGATAAGTTCTGCAGGCAGTGATATTGACATTTTATCCATTGCTATGTTGGACAACACAATTCTTGCCGGTACATGGGAAGGTTTTTATACTTCCACGTTAAACGACATGTCATGGGAACCATTAGAACCTACTGGAATATCTGAAGGTATGCCTGTTTGTTCTATTGCTATGATTGGCGATACTCTCTTTGCCGGAGGAATGGGAGAAATTTATAAATCATCTAAAGATGACATAAATAACTGGACCGAAGTAAGCGACGGAATACCGGCCGATACACGTATTCTCTTTATTGTATCAAATGGAAAAGCAATTTTTGCAGGTAGTGAGGATAAAGGGATATTTATTTCTACAGATAGCGGTATAAACTGGACTCAAATTAATTCTGGTCTTGCTGATACTAATATATCCCAGTTAGAAGTTGTGGGCACGAAAGTATTTGCAGTAACTTTGGATGCAGGTGTTTTTGTGTCAGATGTTAACGATGCAAAACTGGCATCTGGTATTGCTAATATAAGCTGGGCGGCAGATACTTCGAGCCCGGAAAATATTAATTGCCTTTTTTATAACAATTTACTTTTTGCCGGAACCGATAGTAATGGAGTATATCGTTCGGCTGATAGAGGTCAAACCTGGATCGAGACAAACTCCGGGATGCCGGATGACACCCGTATTTGGTCAATGACACTAAGTAATGATAGTATCATGGCAGGGACAGGTGACGGAATAATGCTGTTAAGCATGGAAGATATGAATAGTTATACAATAACCGCAAGTGCAAGTGAAGGTGGTACTATCTCGCCAGAAGGTGATGTCACTGTTTACGAAAACTTTGCCCAGACCTTCACATTTACTCCTGCACTCGGATACAAGATTAACGATGTTTTAGTTGATGGCTCATCTGTAGGAATTGTCGATTCATACGAGTTTATTAATATTACTGCCGATCATACAATTTCAGTAGAATTCCAGGCGGTTCCGATTTATACGATTACTTCTTCTGCTCAAGAAGGTGGCACTATTTCACCTTTGGGAACTGTTCAGGTTTCCGAAAGCTGGTCACAAGAGTACAAGATGACGCCATTACCGGGTTATGTTGTTGACTCTGTGGTTATTGATGGCAATGATGTTGGAGATATTTTGAGCTATACATTTACAAATGTTACTGCGAATCATACTATTTCGGTTAGTTTCAAAGATGCTCCTTATATAATCACTGCATCAGCCGGAATTGGAGGAACGATTTCTCCATCAGGTAGTGTTGAAGTTTGGAAAGGTCTATCCCAGAAATTCACTATTGTACCTTCAGATGGATACGAGATTACAGATGTAGTTGTTGATGGTGTTTCTTACGGGTCATTAACCTCATATACGTTTTCATCGATAAGCACGAATCATACGATTAGTGCGTCGTTCAGTTCGAAATTTGTATATCAGATTAACTGCGGCGGCGGGCAATCTTCAACATTTGCTCCCGACCTGTATTACAATGCCGGTTCTACTTATTCCGTTACGGATATTCCTATTAATACAAATGAAGTGACGAATCCGGCACCTCAGGATGTATATCAGACTGAAAGATATGGAAACTTTACATATACGTTCCCGGGCTTAATCCCGGAAATGCCGTACAAAGTGAGACTGCACTTCGCCGAGATATACTCAGGTAGTTATGGTATAGGAGTACGAGTATTTAATGTGTATATTAATGGAACTAAGATACTATCAAATTACGATATATATGCCGAAACATATTCTCTGGGGAAAGTTTTGATCAAGGATTTTATATTTTCCGCAAATGCCTCTGGTGAAATTGCGATCCAGTTCGAAACGATTGCGGATAATGCGAAAATCAGCGCTATCGAGATTATTAAGCAATAATATTTGTTCATTGAATTTTTATATATTTGATATTTCAAATAAAAAAAAGTTGTGATAGAAACTAAAGAAAGGATACCATTCATGCGTAACATCGCCAGAAAAAACATAGGCCCCTCATCTATGGGGAGGCGAGATTTCCTGCGTAAGGCTGGAGCAGCCGTCGGAGCAGCAGGACTTACAGGCATAATGGGCCCCTTTGATGTCGCCAAGGCAGCGATAGGCGATGGCGAGCGGGGCATATATATAACAGACATGTACCGTACGAAGCTGAGTGTTGGCGGAATAATTATTCGTATTGATACGAATAAAGGTATTTCCGGCTATGGTGAATGTCGTGACGTCGATAGTTTTTCAGCAACAGACCTGGCTAATCTTAAGTCAACCATTATTGGAATGAATCCAACTCAGGTTGACAAGGTTTTCGCAGCAGTGAACAATAAAATCCTTGACTATTATAACCCTCACAATCCATCTCGCGATTCCAACAGCATGTATTCTATTCCTCGTCGTTCAGGTGCAATGTGCGGCATTGAAATGGCCTGCTGGGACATTACCGGAAAAGTATATAACGTTCCGATATGGAAACTGATAGGTCCCAAGCTTCATGATAAAATCCAGATATATTGTGATACCGACCAGAAGGGTGCAACTTCGTTGCCTGGATTTGTAGAAACCCGTCTGAATTTGGGTTTCAAATGGTTTAAGGCGGATATGTATCTTTCTTCTCTCTGTAATTCTGATGATTATTACAGGCAAAAGAAAGACGGCTATCCTTACGAATGCTATGTTCTTAAGGATTCTGCTATCGAGAAAGTTATTGATTATGCGTCATTGTATCGCCGTTTGATAGGTCCGGATTATCCACTTGCTTCAGATCACTATCAGGGTTGGGGAAGTGAAATAAATCTTGATGTAGAATCGGCAATAAAACTTGCTAATGCAATGTCAGACCCGAGTTGTCAGGGTATGACCGGCGGCTGGATGGAAGATATTATCCAATGGTGGTACCCGGAACAACTTGCACAAGTAACCGCTGGTACTGATATGCCGATTCTTACCGGTGAAGATATGTATAGATTCCAGGAGCTTAAGCCATATGCCGATAATAAAGTAATGGATTTCTTCCATCCTGACCAGGCTACATTCGGAGGAATTCATGAGCCGCGACTTGCTGCGTTGTATGCATATGAAAGAGGCATGCTAACTGCGCTGCATTGTTCCGGCGGCCCATTCTCGTTCATAGCGAGTCTTCACATAGCAGCGGGCATTCCGGAATTTCTTGCTTTGGAATTTCATTATCTTGATAATGGTGCTTACTGGTGGTTTGATACGGTCCTTGATGGCATTCCCAAGCCGTTATTTGATGATGGATATTGTGCGGTACCTAATGGTCCGGGACTGGGTATCACACCGAACGCTAATATGAGTTCGTATGGCGCCTCATCGTGGACGCGGGTATAGAATTCATACGTACCAGACTGATAAGAGTTTTCTCAATAATAATTCAGTAAAAATTGCTACATTCGCATATTATAGTGAGAGTGTATCTATAATCAGGCCAGCAAAAAATACTGCCACATCATTATTAGTACAACAACTCAAGAATCACTGAATTAAGATATTTTCTTAGAATCCAAATCAACTCCAGGTTGTGATGCATAATGACTTTGATGGAGACGATATCTCAATCATATGTTGAAATCAGATAAATTATAGCATAAAGTCAAAAAATAATGTGATATTGAATAATTTATGCAACAAAAATACATATTTTACGTCTAAATATAAAGAAGTTAAGAAAATATAACATACGTATTTATAAAAAATATTAGATTTTGTAATGGACGAAAAACAAGAAGTTAAAGGCAAAAGGATAAAGCTTAAAAAGTACCATATATTAATATTTATTCTTTTTCTATTTCTTTTGGGAGGAATAATTGTACATTTTCGATCCAGCACAAAAAGCAAGTTACGCTTAAAAATAGACGCACTTCGTGCAAAAGGTTATACAGTTTTACTGGAAGAGTTGAACCAATCATATTCGATACCTGATAATGTCGAAAACGCCGCTGATTTTATTTTGGATGCAGTTTCTTATTATGTTGAGCCGAATAATTCAAATGTTCAGGATATTACTGGTTGGGTAAAACAAAACAAGATGTCAGATGAAACGATGAAACATGCGGCTGAATATCTTTATTATAACCAAAAGAGTCTTGAATTATTACATAAAGCCGCTTTGTTAGAATATTGCAGGTATCCGATAAATCTGAATATTGGTCAACAACCCAAGCTTATTGATATACAGAAAATGGTGAGACTGCTTTGTGTGGAAGCTGTTGTACATGCAGAAAATGGTAATAGTGCGGCTTCGGCTAAATCGTTGATACACAGTATTAATATTGCTGATTCTCTTTCTAATGTCCCTATAAATATATGCCAGTTAGGTAGAATTGTTTATCAGAAAAATAATATTTCAACTCTGCAGAGTATTATTAATATTATTGATTTTACGGATGAGCAATTAGCTCAGCTTTCCAAAGCTATTTCAGATAAACAGAGACTTTCAGGTGTATCATATGGCTTAGCAGGTCAACTTTGTGATTCAATCAGTATTTTTGAAGATATTACGGTTTCGAATGATCTACTCGGCGCGAATGCTTCTTTTGCACAAAGGCTTTTCTATTCAGTTTATAGAAGTTTCGGGCTTATCGAATCTGACGGAGTTATTTATTTAGATATTATAGATAAGTTTATCGAAGCAGGCAAACTTCCTTTAGATGAACGTTTGGAAGCAGCCAAGGGGATTCAAACTGAAATAGATAATATTTCAAGTATCCATATACAATTGAAAGGAACTGTTCCTAACTATACTCAATTTCTGTCCCGAGAATTGACTAACATATCTAAGTTTCGAGTCGCTCAAACTGCGCTTGCCGTTCAACGATACAGGTTAAAGAATGGGCAATTACCGAACCTTCTAAGTAGTCTTGTCCCTGAATTTCTCGAATCAATCCCATCTGATCCGTTTGATGGAAACCAATTGCGCTATAAAAAGCTTGATTCAGGTTTTGTTGTTTACAGCGTTGACGAAGATATGATTGATGATGGCGGCCAAGAGGAACCAAAGGATAGAAATCAAAAAGTCACTCATTGGGATATCACCTTTATTTTGGATAAATAGGGAAAATTCATCTTTTTAGTCTATAAAAGAGTTAAATTACCCTGGAAATTTTACCGATATACAAATTTAACAGTTGTATAGTTTAAAGAAATTTATGCTCAAATTATACATGTATTGTAAAAGAGCATATTTAAAATATTAAAACCCTCTTTTTTTGATTGAATCGTATTTATTTTGGGACTCTCGACTCTTTGGATGAAGCACAGGGTTTGTATTAAAAAAATGAAACAACGACTTCTACAATTTGTATTTATAATTTTATGTTCATTAAGTATTACTCCAGCTATTTTTTCTGCGGAAAAGAATGAATCTCTGGATACAGATGAGCTTTTCGATATGAGTCTCGAAGATCTCATGAGCGTAGAAATATCCGTGGTTTCAAAAAAGAAAGAGTCGCAGTATGAAGCCCCTGGAATAGTTGTAGTTGTTCCTCATGATCAAATCGAAATATTTGGTGACAGAAATCTTCATCAGCTATTGCAGCGTCAACCAAGTGTATATACAAGAGGTTCTTATATGTATCCAAATAATATAGCCTCTTTTCGTGGTGATTTACCAACGCACCTGGATATTCATAATCTAATCATGTTTAATGGGCGTCCGATAAGAGAGAGCGGTTTTGGCGGTGTTAATTTTCCTGTTTATATGGCTTTTCCATTATCTGGCCTGGATAGTGTTGAGATGATTCGCGGCCCAGGTTCGGTGCTTTATGGGACGAATGCCTTTACTGGTGTAATTAATTTAAAGACCCGGATTCCGGATCATAATGAATTAACAATCTCTGGTATGGGAGGTAGTTACGGATACTATGAATCAGATATTACTGCAGGAGGAAGATATGGAAAGTTGGGATATATTACTTCAATTCGCAGCTCTGGTCAGGACGGCTATTCTTATAAATTAACTGATGGACAGGGAATATTCCGTTCACAAAGCGATAAAAACCAGAGTTTTTCAGGAATGATGCATTTGGAACGTGGCGGATTTACATTTGATGCATTCGCAGTAGATTTAGATACCTTTCATTTAGGAGCACTTCCATGGTGGTCTCTTCCATATCACCAGTTTGGTGTTAAAAAGCTCTTTGCGAATGCAGGATATCGACTTCATTTACATGACAGGGCAGACCTGGAATTCAATGTTACCTATAATCTTCATGAGAATACTTTTGCTAATGTAACACAGACTGTTGGCCTTAATTCTTCAGATGTACTTGGCGAAGTGACTCTTTTCGCTAATCCGGTTGACAATCTTAATGTTACTCTTGGATACTTGCAGGAGTATCGTAACAACTATAAGCCCGATGATAATTATTATCAATCCATACCGACATATCATTTTCAACCGCAGAGTGTATATGCCCAGGCTGATTACAAAATAGGTGATAATATTAAACTCATTTCTGGTGGACAATGGAATGAATCTTCGCAGGGCTATGAAGATACTGTCTCCCGTTATGGTATTGTTTTTACTCCATTTAAGAAATGGGGCGTAAAACTTCTGCGAGGTGAGGCTTTTCGAGCACCTTTTGCCCTCGAAACAGACGTTTATGATATTCCGATTCTTGTAGGTAACGACGAACTTGAACCGGAAAAAGTTACAACCTATGATGCACAATTATTTTATCATACGAATAAAACCTACACAGCAGTTACTTACTTTAAGAGCAATATTGAAGGCCTGGTTATCCGTGATGCAAGTGTTAGTCCGGCATCATTCAAGAACGGCGGTGAACAGGAGTTCGATGGAGTAGAGTTCGAGTCCAAACACTTTTTGACTTCTCATTGGCACATACTCTGTTCGGCTATGTATCAGAATAATAAACAATCAAGTGATCTTAATCCAAGCACAGCTCCAGATTACATGTATAAGCTGGGAACCGGATACAAATGGGACTATGGGATTGCATCAATTTTCTATAGTCATTACGCAAAACCGCCGCGGCTTAATTCAGAAGTTGTCGTAAATCCGGAACCGGATGCTTTAAACCTTCTTACGCTTAACATACAAATCGACCCATCAAAGTGGACTGATATACCCAAGGGACGGTCCAATCTAATATTTAGAGTCGAAAATACGCTCAATGAAGAAATTTCCGTGCCGGAATTTAATCGAGGCGGAAATCCAAACTCTCTTCCTGATGGTCCGAAAACTACTTTCTATGCGGGATTAACGGTTAAATTCTAAAAATTCATCAAGATTATAATCTCCAAATTTCCCAGGTGTTTCTGACTGTACCAATTATTAAAATTATCTAAAACACATCAAATATATTCCATGTTTTACATAACTGATATTACAGCCCGATAAGTTGTTGTTTATTTATGAATTTTTAACAAGTTAGTCACAGTCATTCATCTGATGGAATGAGTATGTAAATAAGCAAATCAGTATTTTGCTTAATAAGATATAAGGCTATGGTTGATTTTGCATAAAAATAATTTACATTATTAAACCTCTTTAATTTAATAGTCGATACTGCAATATTAGTAAAAGTTTAAGACTGGCGTTAATGCCTTATAATTAATGGGGTTACAAAAAATAAAAAATGATTAGTAATTATTATATATCTGCTGATATCTTTTTAGAGATGCGAGTAAATTTCTTTCTAACAAATAATTGTTCCGAGTTTTTTACTGACAGTTCTGAAATGACATTTAATGAAAACAAGATATATGATAAGTAAACCTGTTCCAAAAAAACTAAAAAACGTATGATAGAAGATTAAAATGAAAATTAGGACTTATAACCTGTTTTTAGTATTGATTCTTGTGGTGTTATGCAACTGTGTATTTGCTGAAACAGAACAGGAGCAAGAGTATAAGGTAAAGGCGGCTTTCATATATAATTTTATCAAGTTCATTGAATGGCCTCCAACAAAATTAACTGATGAAAAAACTATTAGTGTAGGTATTATAGGTTCAAATTCTTTTGGAAAATCATTTGAACCTATTGAAAACAAGAAAATTGGTGAGAAAACGATTGCCATAGAAATGTTTAATAGTATTGACCAGTTTAAATTGACCGGCAAACAAATTGATAACATTAGAAAATGCCACGTACTTTTTATTTGTGGCTCTGAGAAAAAGCAGTTCAAAGAAATCATTAATATCATCAAAGATCATAATGTTTTGACTGTTGGTGATACTAAAGGCTTTTTGGAGTCCGGCGGTATAATTAATTTCCTTATTGAAGATCAAAAAGTTAGTTTCGAAATTAATAATTATATTGCTAAGCAGTCAAAGCTTAATGTTAGATCTCAACTTTTGCGTTTGGCGAAAAAGGTTGTAGAAGAAAAAAGCAAAGATGGAAATTAGAGTTTATTATGTTAAGTATTCGAAATACTACAATAAAAAATAAGCTTATATTAATTATCATGTCAACGTGCTTGGCAGTCCTTATGCTGACAGCTATTTTAGAACTAATATATGAGCGAAAAGAATCTCGGAAGGAAATTGTTACAAGCACTTTATGTTATGCTGAGATGATAGGTGATAATTGTAGAGCGGCATTGGCTTTCGAGGATGCCCAGGATGCAGAAGAAACTTTAAAATCACTTCAGGCTGAATCTTCTATTGAATTTGCCTGTGTATATACAAAAGAAGATAGGCTTTTGGCTCAATATCAGTCTTCCGGATATAAGGATTCTGTTGAACCGCCAGTAACGCCTGTAGAAAGCTATAAGTTTGAAAAGAATTATTTTAAGTTATTTCGACATATTAAAGAAAATGAAGAAATAATCGGGACCGTTTATATTCAGCTTAATTTGTCCAATTTTAAGAGAGAGTTTTTATTTAAAGTAGGTGTTGTTGGAATGATTATGCTTGTATGCTCTTTAATTGCATATCTGGTATCGTTCCGACTACAACATTTAATTTCAGGACCTATTTTATCTCTTACTGAGATTGCGAGATCAGTTACAGAGAAAAAAGATTATTCAATACGTGCCTGGAAGCAAAGCAATGATGAAATAGGTTTGCTGATTAATTCTTTCAATGAGATGCTTGAACAAATTCAGCAGCGAGATGTGGCTTTAACTGAAGCTAAAGATAAACTTGAAACAAGAGTTAAAGAACGCACCGCTGAGTTAACTCATGCCAATGATGATTTGAAAAAAGAAATCGATGAACATAAACGTACTCAAACCGATTTAGAAGAAGCCCATGAAAGATTAATCGAAACTGCTCACAAAGCAGGTATGGCCGAAGTAGCCGCAGATGTCTTGCACAATGTCGGAAATGTTCTAAATAGTATTAATGTAACTACGACATTAATTACAAAGCAAGTTGTTAATTCAGAGATATCAAACCTTGAAAAACTTGCGGAACTTGTTAATAATAATATGGGAGACATCGGAAAGTTTCTTACTGAAGATTCAAAAGGAAAACATGTCCCCGTATATCTGACTGAAGTTAGCAAATGTCTAACTAATGAAAAGGCTGAGATTATAGACAAGCTTCGCATATTAGCTAAGAATGTCGAGCACATAAAAGAAATAGTTAGTACCCAGCAATCATACGCAAAAATTTCAGCAGTAGAGGTTCAGACAAATGTACCTCAATTGATAGAGGATGCAATTTATATTAACAGTGCCGCTTTAGAACGTCATAAGACCACTCTTACACGCCATTTAGAGGCTCTTCCTGATATCCAGACTAACAAACAGAAGATTCTTCAGATTATTGTTAATTTAATAAATAACGCCAAGTATGCTGTAAGTGGTAATGGTAAAGAAGATAAAGAAATTATTATCAAGCTCTATCAGCATGGCAATGATTGGTTCCGGATAGAAGTCTTGGATAACGGCGTTGGAATATCAAAAGAAAATCTTACTAAGATATTTAATCATGGATTTACTACAAAAACAAATGGTCATGGTTTTGGATTACATAGCGGTGCATTGGCAGCAAAGGAAATGGGCGGAAGTTTGACAGCTCATAGTGATGGTCTTGGCAAAGGTGCTAAGTTTATTATTGAGCTGCCTTTTAAACCTGTGAGGGTAACAAAATGACAGGAAATTATCAGAATAATCAACGTATTCTCATTATAGACGATAATGAAAGCATTCACCATGATTTTCGTTCAATACTTGGAAGCAGCAGTAATCGTTCTGCCTGTCTCAGCGATGCTAAAGCAGCACTTTTCGGTGAAACCGAAGAAACGAATGTTTCAATAACATTTGATGTCGATTCAGCTTTTCAGGGTAAAGAAGGATTAGAAAAAGTTCTTCAGGCCTTAAAAGAGGGTCGTCCTTATGCTATGGCTTTTATTGATATGCGCATGCCTCCGGGTTGGGATGGTATTGAAACCATCAAAAATATTTGGAAAGAATATCCCGAGCTTGAAATCGTTATTTGCACAGCTTATTCTGATTATGAATGGAGTGATATCGTTGATAAACTGGAACGTAATGATCAACTTCTGATTTTGAAAAAGCCGTTTGATAATGTTGAAGTTTACCAACTGGCAAGTTCTCTAACTGAGAAATGGAACCTGGCCAGAAAAGCTTCTATGAAAATGGAGCAATTGCAACAGTTAGTTCAGGAGCGAACAAAAGCACTTAATATAGCAATGAAAAAGGCAGAAGCGGCGAGCGAGACAAAGGGGCAGTTTCTTGCCAACATGAGCCATGAGATACGGACACC
>JAFGPS010000140.1 GCA_016936075.1 Sedimentisphaerales bacterium
ACTACTTCGCCTATCTCGGCACATTTCATTTTTTCGAAATAATACAAAGTGATGATTGTCTGATACTTTGGTTTCAGGCTAAGAATTGCGTTTTTGAGAGATTCCAGCTTAACGGTTTTGTCTTCAATATCATTATTTTGCTTTTTGGGATTTTCCTTCAAATATTTTTGAGCTTTTTTATGAACCGCGGCTTTTCGTAAATGCTCATTTATAAAATTAGTAGCAATTACAAAGAGCCAGCCGCGGAATTGCTTTTCATTTCCCCTGAAGGTATTGTATTTTTCAACTACACGCAGAAATACCTGCGAAGTAATATCCTCTGCCAAATGCCTGTCAAATAGCCGATGAACACAATATCTAAAGAGCGCATCGTAATGTCTGCGGTACAATACCGAAAACGCATTATAATTTGTCCGAGCCTCTTCAATCAGTTCGTCACTTTCAAGCTCACTGATGCTGTCCACAATATCAAATCTCCCAATATTTAAAGTTTCAGTAATCATCAACATTATAAATGCGCAAAAACTAAAAACGCGGCAAAAATTTTAAATAATTGCAAAATTAACTTCAAATTCTGTATAATACCCATATGACAACAAAAGAAATAGCTTTAAAGACAATTGAAGAACTCCCTGAAAATGCTTCATGGGAGGATATTAAAGAGAGAATAAACTTTATGGCCGCTGTGCGCACAGGTCTAAGCGAGCATAACCAGGGTAAGGGAATACCTAATGATAAGGTCAGGGAGGAATTTGCTGAATGGCTTACAGATTAACTTGGTCACCTTCGGCTTGTCTTGATCTAAAAGAACTTGCCTCTTATATTTCTGAATCAAGTCCAGAAGCATCCGTTAAATTCATCAAAAAAGTATTTGATACAGTTGAATATATTCCCGATTTCCCAAAATCCCGACCTGTTGTTCCTGAATTTGAAAATTCCAATATCAGAGAAGAAATTCGTAAGCCCTGTAGAATTATTTTTAGAATAAAACCTAAAAAGCGAACCATTGAAATTGTACGAATCTGGCATTCCGCAAAAGGAACACCTCAAATATAGTTAAAACAAATCAATAACATAAGATTCGGAAAGTTTTTGCTGGATTATTTCATTTGCGAGATTTATCCATTTTTCACATTTATCAAGAATTACGCTATCTGAAGTCACTACAGGTAAATCTGTTTTTATTAATTCTGCATCTGGGCTGATGGAAAGTTCAACTTCCCAGTCCAAGTTATACTCTATGGTAATTTCGCTTATCAACTTTTTTAATCGGCCGCTATTGGAAACAGGACTATCCAGGAGCCAGAGGACGTTTTCAATTCCATTCTCCTGTAAAAAGCTCCCAATAAGTTCAATCGCAGGGATAGTTTCTTCAACTTTTCTATATGTGCCGTGTATGCTTGCTAAATCTCGCAAACAACCATCGCGGCCTCGAAATAGAATCCCCCCACTCATAGCCGCTTCGATAGTTATTAATAAATTATAGCCGTCTATCGCAACTGATTTTTCTGTAATATTTTTTATATCAACACAACACTGTTTTCTGGACGCAAGCTGCTGGTCGGAACATGAGCTTCGCATAATTGCTAATCTTTGTCTCTCTGTAAGGGAAAATTTATCTCCAACGAGTTTCAGTGAGCTTTTTTCGGCGTATCCCTTCGATAAAAGCAACGAAAAATCCGCCGCCGCACAACGCAATTGCGGGATTACTTCAGGAGCGAAAAGCTTCGCATCGGATGGGTGTTGGCCGCGATGAGTTCGTTTGTCCGGCAAAAGTCTCTCCTTATTTTATTGACAGAAGCCGCTCTTACATCTTACATTATCTATTTAGGACTCTTAAATTAAAAGGTTATTTTATAATGCCCAGTCACAATTTAGCAAGTATAAAGATAGACGACCTCGAAATCATAGGCTATTCAGTAGCCGGCGAGGAAACCGTTGTAGCGATACCGCAACTGGACGTTTGCTTCGATATAGGCAAAGCTCCAGACCAGGTTATTTCCATCAACAACGTCCTACTCACTCACGGCCATATGGACCATTCGGCGGGATTCGCATATTACCTATCGCAGCGAAATTTCTGCGGCCAATCCGCCGGAACGATACTGGCTCCAAAAGTATTGATAAAAACTATGCAGGAAATTACAGACTTATGGGGCAAACTTGATGGCAATAGAATCCCGGCTAAATTCGTTGGAGTAAAACCCGGCGATGAATACCAGGTAAAGCCAAACCTGTTTGCGAGAGTTTTCCCGACAAAACACAGTAAAGGTTCGGTCGGTTATACAATTATCGAAAAAAGAAAAAAACTCAAAGAAGAATTTACCGGCTTGAATGGGCCGCAGATTGTTGAGTTGAAAAAACAGGGAATCGAAATTGATTACACGCTCGAACTTCCGATAGTGACTTTTATCGGTGATACACAATACGTAGATTTTTCACAACTTGATTACATCGCCAAAAGTAAGATTCTTATAACAGAATGCACTTTTTACGAAGAGGACCATAAAGAACGCGCCGAAGCTGGAAGGCATATTCACATAGAAGAATTTGTAAAGCTGCTCGAAAACATGCAGAACGAGCATATTATAATTGTCCACACTACACAGCGGACAGGCATGAGAGAAATAAACAAAATCCTTAAAAAAGCTATGCCGAAAAATATCCTTGATAGAATCACCCTGCTTATGACACAGAGAAATAACTCTGTAAAAAGTATGAAAGCCAACAACGACAAAAAATGATTATTTGTTACAAAAAATCTCAAAAAATGTCTTATTTTCTATTCAATTTTTACTTTTTTAGACTTACCGTTCAAAAATATCAAATAAATCATGAGAAAAGCAGGTAATAAAACCGACCATAGTAATCTCGTATATGATAATGCCATATCTATTTGAGTTTGAATATCCATTGTTCTCATACCAGGAATAGGAATATGAAATGCCATCTGATAATAAACAATAATTACTACAAACATAAGAAGATAAATCAACATAGTTAGTCTTGTACACAATCGATTTATCCACGTCTCAAAAGCTGATTCTTTCTTTAATATATTGTAAAATATATAACTGCTCATAAGCATAATTATTACTGTAAGTGTCTCTGCCGAAAAGCCAATATAACCAAGCGTGACATAATTAGTTATTCCATTACTGATAACCAGCCAGATACATATCTCGGCAACATATTTAGCAAAATAAGTCGCTATCATATACATAAGTATCACTGTAATCCCGAATGAAATCCGATTTATCGTTCTTGCTCCAGTATTTACCTTTGCATATTCATCGGCAAGAATATCAGTTTGACCTAATCGACGAGTCGCAATAAGAAAAACCTCTTGTTCTGAAAGTTTCGAGCCACTAAGTTCATTTATTTCATCTCGAAGATGACCTTCAAGCTCATCAATGTCTTTTGTCTCAAGTGATTTGGATTTCCGAAGGCTATCTCGCCATTTTATTATCTTTTCGTCCAAATTAAACATACCTTTTCTCCCATAACATCTTATTATATTAAAAAAATAACAGGTATTATTTTACTATGTATTTTAAAGCTTGATTTTCTCATCCAACTGGCTAATACCAAATCCTTCTTCCTTGACAATATGTTCCTTATCAGCCAAAATCAACCATGGTAAAGATTGTACTCCCCAGCTTGCTTTTGTTTTTTCCAAGTCTGATTCAATTTTACCAACAGGAAAAGCTATTTTGCTTTCTTCAATCCATTCATTCAAAATACTCTTATCTGCTCCTGAAGTATTAATAGCTACGAGAATGATATTATTTCCGTTAAGCTCCTTTTCTTTTTTGTTAAGTTCGAGAATGCAATTTCTTGACGGCCGCTGCTCGTAGTCGAAAAAGCAAACTAATATTCTTTTATTTTCAATGTTTTCTGTCTTCAATTCAATTCTAAAATCAGTCAAAACAGGAATAGATTTTCCAACTAAAGATAATACCTCATACTCTGGTTGAACATAACGCATACCTGTTATCTCATTATCAATTCTTGTACCTGGAGGAAATTTAATATTAAAATAGTCATCAGTTAGCCCCTGGTTTACAGTAATCTTAGATGCTTTGTATTTATTTGTCAGATTATGATCAGTCATATTAAGAGAGCCGCTGATCGGAAACCAAAGATTATCAGAAACCTTTTCCAAAGATGTAATATTAATGGAATGAATCAACTTTGGCCCGGATTCCGATGGATTGAAATCCTCGTATTTTATGGGAGTGTATCCGTGATCTATAGAAAAATATACACTCTTACAAACCTGCTTTTTGTGCAAAAGTGGAATATTAGGGGCATCCCAAAGAAACTCGGCGTATATTACATTAAACCCATTCACTTTATTATTCGGTTCAACTATTCGAACAAATTCCTTTTTCTGCAAAAGTTCAGATAGCGGCGTATTTTCCAGATTTTCATATTGATATTTTAAATGCAACACGGAAAAACATAGCGGAGTAGTACTCAATGGCACTATAAAATCTTTCCGTTCTGTAATCATATCAGAAATTATATCAACCTGTTCTCCTGTTGAAGTTATAGCCCCCTTACTGAATCGTTTTGCAACTTTACCATCATAGGATTCCATTATAATTTCCTGGAAAGTATGTTCATTCTCATTCATATAAGTTGCGATTGATTCAGATAAAGACCTTTTATCGAAGGGCAGCTTCGATGACCATTTCATTTTTTCCGGGCCGACTGTTATTAAAAATTGTCCCATTCCCTCCTTTTTTAAATCTTCTATTGAAGGAGCAGGCTCAACCAACCATTCATATTCGACAGTTATATCCTGATATGACGATTCCATAGCTTTACATATTCTTGCCAATTCATCGGATGTGATTGCTCTTAATGGCGTTGATGTAACAAACAGAAAAACAAGAAAAAGAACAATACAATAAAAACATCTTTTGGCCATAGAATTCACCTATTTTCTTTTCTAATAAATTTTAATCTTAAACTTTTTGCAGCTTTGAGGGACGAAGCATAATAATTCCTACAAGTAAAATAATCGGCATCAGAACTCTCCAGACAAGAGACGCAAATGAATTAAGCATTGCTACTTGCCCGAATTCCTCTGCTCCCAAAAGCCTGGCATTTATTACTGATGAAATTTTGCCTAATGCGTAAGTTACTATTACAATTATAAACACAGCAAAAAACAAAATCACCTTGGACCAGAAATTATTCATTAACCTACGAAATGAGTTGTTGAGATTTTTCTGTTTAGCGATAGAAAATAAAACAAGTATGGCTAATACAAATAAAATTACTTTCGAGAAATTATCAATAATATTCAATGTATATCCTCTCGCTCCTATAAGAGTGGCTATGGCCATGAATAATTGTGAAAGAGAATTTACGATGTAATTCATAATAATCCAGAGTAAAACAACAATACCGCTCCAGAAAAATCTTTTTCTCCATATTACACCAGCATTTACTTTTGCGAATTCTTCTGACAAAAAGTCAACTTGCCCAAGACGGTGAGTGGCTACTAAAAACGCTTCCTGCTCTGATAAATCTGATAAAGTCAATTCTTCGATTTCTTCGCGCAAATGACTTTCCAATTCATCAATATCCTTGCTTTCTAATGATTGTGAAGTATTAAGATTGCCTCGCCACTTTTTGATTTGTTCATTTAAGTCAAACATGTTTTTTTCTCCCATAATTGTTCCAGAATTGAATGTACCGTCATCCATTGTTGTTTTTGCTCTTTGAGCATCCCAACTCCCTTGTCTTTAAGGTGGTAATACTTGCGTTTTCTGCCCGTATCAGAATCTCTCATTTTTGATTCAATCAAGCCCTGCTGTTCCAGCCTGTGAAGTACCGGATAAAGCATACCATCGGCCCATTGAATTTCATCTTTCGACAATTTCTTTACTCGCTTAATAATCGCATAGCCGTAACTTTCACCTTCTGCTAAAATGGAAAGTATCAAAGGTGTCGCCGAAGCCGCTACTAAATCTTTTGATAAAGCCAATTTCTTTTCTCCTAAATAAATACATACTACATCTATACATAGTACTGCTATGTATGATTTTGTCAATAAAAATATTTATTTTTTATTTCTACACTAAAAAAATTTAGTTAGACTAATTCGCTGTATTTTGATTGAATCAAGATTTAATAATATAGAAAGTTGAGAAAAGATGATAAACAATACTATCACTGCTCCTAAGGGTTTTCTTGCGGCCGGACTGCATTGCGGCGTAAAGAAGTCCGGCAAGTATGATTTAGGTATGATTGTGTGCCCGGGTGGAGCAAACGCAGCGGCGGTTTTTACTACAAATAAAATCCAATCAGCAGCCGTACAAATCGCTAAAAAGCATGTAAAAAACAAAAAGATTTACGCCGTAATAGTTAATTCTGGTAATGCAAACGCTTGTACCGGCGCTTTAGGAATCAAAAACGCGGTCAAGATGTGCGAACAAACAGCTTTGCATATCGGAGAAGACCCGCATACTGTTCTCGTTGCGTCAACCGGAATTATAGGCGAGCAGCTTCCGATTAAAACAATTACCGATGGTATTGCAAATGTGGCCGGAAAACTGTCCGCTGAAAAAGAAAGCGGCCAGAATTTTACCAGCGCTATTATGACTACCGATACCAAACCTAAAATGGCTGCTCGGCAAATTGATATATCCGGCGTTAAAGTCACGATTGCCGGTACTGTAAAAGGCGCAGGAATGATTGCCCCGAATATGGCGACAACTCTTTGCTTCATTACGACAGATATTGCTATAACAAAGCCGCTACTTAATAAAGCATTGAAAAACGCTATCGGAAATTCGTTGAACAAGCTGACAGTTGACGGCCATCAAAGTACGAACGACACAGCGATACTTCTCGCGTCCGGCTCGGCTGGAAACAGACCAGTGACAAGCCAGTGCCCGCGGTTTAAGAAATTCACAAACGCTTTAAATGATTTGTGTGATGACCTGGCAAGACAAATGGCGCACGATGCGGAAGGAGCAACACGGATATTTAAAGTAGTTGTAAACGGCGCGGCTTCACAGAGTGACGCCGCTAAAGCTTGCCGAGCTATTGCCGATTATCCTTTAGTTAAATGCGCAATTCACGGCAGTGACCCGAACTGGGGAAGAATCATTTGCGCGGTCGGTTCATCAGGTGTAAAACTGAACACTGAAAAGTTAAGCTGCAAAATCGGAAGCGTTACCGTTTTTCATAACGGCAAACCTCGCAAGTTCGACGCTCAAAAGGTTAGCAAAATCGTTTCTCAGCCGGAACATACAATTTTAGTTGATTTGGGAGCAGGTAAAAAAAATGATTTCTGCTATGGATGTGACTTAAGTGCTGAATACGTAAGCATTAACGCCGATTATCACACATAAAATAAATATTATTGCAATTATATTTATTTTATGATATATTACAGGATTAAGTAATTTCGGGGTGTAGCTCAGCTTGGCTAGAGCGCCTGGTTTGGGACCAGGAGGCCGCTAGTTCGAATCTAGTCACCCCGATTTTTTTATGCGCTTAAATAGATGTCTCCAACTTTGCTATAACAATTGGTGCGCACATGTTTGTCTTGCCCCAGGCCTCGAGTAAGCGTTTGCCGGAATCATCTGTTTTGTTTTCTTCGCCGAAGAACTTCAAGTATTCCCATGAGACAGATTGATACAATAGATTCACAACAATCTTTTTACATTCTTTTGGGACATCCAGTTCGATATCATCCCAGTATTGGCCGTCTTCATATACAGCATCTACTGGAGCGGAAAGATGTTCTTTAAATGGTTCATTTTTGAAACCTCTCGGAGGAATACGATTATCCTTGGCGATAATATCATTGAGTACGAAATGAAAAGACTTGCCCGGCTGCTTATTATATTTTTCTGCCTGTGCTTCGCTTATCGCGGGGAGACATTCATAAACTCGTGTATTTTCCGGATCAAGCAATGTAGGGATATTAATTGTCCTTCCCGAAAAAGTATCTTCTTTTAAGCCGTACTTACCAATCTCTTTTATAACTTCATCATCAGAATTTAAGAACCTGACATTCACCCACATTCTTCGACCTTCAGGATAGCCGGTCGGAAGCTTATGGCCGGTAAGATTAGTTATCTTAAGCATTGCTTTGCCAGATTCAACAGACTGAATACTAAGTTCAGCCGCTTGTTTTAATTTTTCATTGGCGCGTTTCTTACCCAATTCAATTGCCTTCTGGTCGATATCTTTACTTTTAGACAATAACAAAGTGACATCCTGAGCCCATATTGAACCTCCAACCGGACCATGCATAACGAAATAGTCACGATGCTGATTTCCAAATCTCGTCGCCTGTCCCCCTCCTTCGACTTGTTCGTAATGACATGACTGGCATGTTTTTCCTTCTTTAGCATAGTCACTGAGGTACCATTCGCTATAAGTTCTTTCGATATGGCCGAACTCATGCGGCGGTTGTGTCATCACGTTTTTAGCCTGAAGAGGATTTGAGATATTATGACATGTAGCACAAAGATTACTCGAAGCATGAAATTCAGATATTTTCGTTCCATGAGGCATCGCGCCCTTTGAATCACCGTATGGACCTCTTACAACATTTTTCGGGTCAGCTACCATCATAGCATTGCCGTAGCCGGGAGGTTTATTTTCAATTAACGCTTGTGCTTCGGAAGAAAGCGGGTCCATGAACTGGTGACATACAACACAACTTACCCCATGCATATCTTCCTGATTCAAAGCCGAGCCGTCAGCAGGTTTTGACCTATCCTCAAGCCAGCCACGTGGAGCATGACAACGCCAACAGAACTCCCCTACTCCTTCTATATCCTGGTTTGCAATTGCAAGGGAAGCCAAAAAAATCGGGTCCCTGGCCGCCTGTGACATCATGCTGCTTTGCCATGAGATAAACGGATCAGCATTACCATTGTTTGTCTGGGCATGGCACATCTTACATTGCTCAACTTTAACAAACTCTATACCACTTTCTTTTGGCTGCATGCCCGGCAGGAATACTTCCGCATATATAATCGGAACAGATACCAGAATTATTGAAATGATTATTAAGGTATTTACAATTAACTTTTTCATCATAGACTTCCTTACGGTTTACTAAATATCTATAAGTTGTACATTTAAATTCAAATAATTTCAAGGTTCTGTTTACAGAGAAATCAGGCTAACCAATAATTTGCACAATCCTGCTAATCTTGCTTGACATAAACTACAAGTATGATATGATTATTATTGAGGCGTAAAAAAGTGTAGAGAAACCTGAATTTCAGGATAGCTGGAGTTTATGCGCAAACGAACAGGATTCACCTTAATCGAGCTTTTGGTAGTTATTGTTATCATAGTTCTTCTATTAGCAATATTACTGCCAGTTCTTCAACAAACCAGAAAGCAAACAAGAGCAGTAGTCTGCCAATCAAATCTTCGTCAATGGGGAATATTATTCTCTTCGTTGGCTCTGGAAAATAATGGACAACTAAGAGACCGCGAAGAACAGGAATGGGAACAATGCCGAACTCAACAATTTGCGTACTATATGGACAATTTCAACTGTGAAGTTTTTTGCCCGTCAGCGACAAAGAAGACAAGTACAACTGGCGCAGGAGGCAAATTCCAGTCATGGTATTGCCCTAATCATCCTTACCGAGCCGGAAGCTACGGCCTTAACGGCTATAGTCCGGCGTATAGCGAGCCATTTACTTTTGACGGCCCCAAGGAGTCACATTCCACTGAAAAAGGATGGGAAAACGTTTATCAGAAAGGTACGAGCAATATACCTGTAATGCTGGATTGCGCTTTATGGGCAGGTTTTCCAAATCCAACAGATGCCCCGCCGTTATTAGAAGACCTGGCAGCTACGGAGCCATATTTAGGCAGTAATGGAATGAGTCTTTTTGTCATCGACCGCCATAAAGGATATGTCAATACGCTTTTCATGGACTGGTCAGTAAGAAAAGTTGGACTTAAGAGATTATGGAAACTTAAATGGCATCCAAATTTTGATACAAATGGCCCATGGGCAAAAGCCGGAGGTGCTAAGACTCAAAATTGGCCCGAATGGATGAAGAACTTCAAAGAGTATTAAAATGTTCAGAATAAAAACCGTTTATTTTTAATGATTTACATTTAGCAAAGATTGAACAATTACATGAAGAAAATCTTAAAAAAAAGATTTTCTTCATACATTGTCTACCCGACTTCAATTTTGCAGAATTCATTGAAATCTTCAAAAAGAAATCTCAGGAATCGACCAGAAAATCTGTAACTTTATTTCCGATACATAACCTGTATTTCCAGATATAACATCCTGAAAACATATCCACCACTCACGATTTGGATCTTGACCGTTGAAACTTAATGTCTCAAACCAATTAATAAAAATATCCCCATCGTCCTCTACATCCCAATCACAACCATTATCAGTATCATCACCGAGATTATTCCACACTACATCTCCACCCCAGTAATCACCGAACCAGATAAAATAATCACTACAATAGAAATTTGTTCCATCCCAACTTAAGGATTGAACAATAAAACTACAGCGAACCTCTGTAATGCAAGCTCCTGAAGGAGCAGCTTGCTCAAGAGTTGCCTGTAGAGACACTCTGAGAATATCTAAATCACCTATTTGATATTGATTATAATCTTTAAGAGTAATTTCACCCGTTGTCGGTTCATTTGGTGTAGTAGCATCAAATTCGTATGCTCCAATATCAACAATAGGTAAAATACCTTCACCGGTATCAGTAGTAGAAGGATCATCAATAAATCGCGGCACTCCATTTAAATCCAGTGGTAATAGCTCAGTGGTGTTACAATCATTATCAATATCTGCCGTATCACTAGGTACATAAAAGTTACTACCCGCATCAATACAAGTCGAACCGGCTGAAAGCTGCAGGTTATCATCTTCTGTACCAGGAATATTATCAATTCCGTCTGCATCAATAAACATAGGGTCAGCATTAATATCACCGGGATAGACTAAAATGCACGCTTCCGTTCGATAAGGATCAAAGCCAATTCCAGAATACTCACCTTGTATATCACTATTACTTATTATTACAGATATACCGGACTCATAACACCAAAGTGCAATCTCATTACCTATGGTAGCACTGCTACCCCAGAGGATACAATTCGTGATAAGTACGTTTGTGTTTAACTGGCAATAAATTGCTCCGCCCCTATATGCTGTATTGGCGTAAAACGTAGAACTTGTAATAGTCATGTCAATTTTATTAAAATCTCCTTGAACCATGATTCCACCACCATCATGAGCACTATTACCGGAAAAAATACAATTAGCCAGTGTCATTTCGATACCACTATTATAAAGGCCTCCGCCTCCTCCTGCCTGGCATACGTTCCCTCTGAATATGCAGTTTACCGCGAATGTAGCGCTGCCATTGCTGTTCCACATCCCACTGCCGTTCCATAGGACGACATTGTCCTCAAAAATACATCCCTTAATGATTTGGCTATAGTCTCCATCGTTAGCAATTCCACCTCCCGAATAGGCATTATTTTTTTTGAACAGGCAATTACTTAGAGTCGTTTGTGCCGTATTATATATTCCTCCACCATTCTTACGTGCAGCATTCTTACAAAAAACGCAATTAGTGATTGTTGGGCTGGAATTGCTGTCAATAAACATTCCTCCTCCGCAGTTATTTGGTTCAGATTGACCATTTGCATTACCACCTGTTATAATAAATCCATCCAGGATGGAATTTGCATCTACATCACTTCCATATACAACATGATAACTGTTATCAGCACGTTCAGTATTATTAAGAAGATAGGAGGCAGCAATATCATTGGAGTCATTTCCATTCAAATCGCCACTGAGTATAGTCGGATATAATTCAACATCTCTTGCATTCGGATCCAGTACATTAACTCCGGCATAACCACCTTTCAGATTCACACCATTAATAAGTCGGAACGTTGCCTGACGATCGCCGGGAGTTTCACAGCCACCATTGTCAGGGTTGTAAATACCCTGTGCTACTCTAATTTCATTAACCTCATGAATTGAGCTTACATAGTCCAAAGCATCCTGAAGATTATTAAAGGCATCTGCCCAGTTCAAACCATTATTTAATCCAGCGGCATTTTCATCTACATATATTATATTATCCGAAGCAATCTCGTCGCATAAATCGACAACAAATTGCGTTGTACCATACACAGTAACATATGGAGATACACGCACATAAACAGTATAAGTCCCGGATGAAAGCTGACCAACAGATTGCATCTGCTGCCATTCTGTAATTGCCTGACCACACATTGTTCCGGATGGATAATCATAAATCAGATCGAAATAGATTATATTATTTTTAATTGAAAACATCGAATCATTAGGTACACAGGTTGTAGAATCTGTACCTGATACAGTTATGGTTATATTATCACATGAATTAGGTTCCTGTGGCTCAATGCTTATTTCTTCTACAAAATTATATGAAGAGCCACCACTGGTAACGGTTAGCTTATATCCCATTTTATAAGCCGTATTGTTATTCTCATTACTCTCACTGACTTCATCAGCAGCATCTATAATCCACCCGATATAGTAGCTACCGGCAGGAATATCGGTTGGGAACTCCGTACTGTAAAAGAAATCGTATTGCTCATTTGGTTGTAGCGCAGGGAGTTTATCTTGAAATATTGCCGTTAATTCATAGTCAGATGATGTTATATTTGTATCTATTGAAGCATAGAATCTTATCAAGCATGGACTTGAACTTTGATCACCCCCGTTTTTTATAGTTGTGTTAATATCAATATATTGACCTGCTTTGCCGGATTCAAGTGTTTGCGGCTCGAAACCTCGATACGATTCTTTAAGGTCATACAGGTCGGGTTGTTCATCAGCTTCAGCTATTTGATCGCAAGCCATCCACCAACTGGAATTGGGCACATAATCTATAACAGGTGGATCACAGAAATAGTCATTACTTTTGCCATTAGTCCAGTTGTCCCAACTGACAAACAACGGAAGGAAAGGATCATCATGATCACAGCAAACTACCGTTCCGAGAGTTCCGGCATATAAATCAACCGCTGGATTTCCCATCCCATCTAATGGATTATCGACCAGCAGAACAACTCGATCACCAGGTGAGAATCCACAACAGTTATCTTCGCTACATGATTCGACATCGAATTGAGTTGTACCATATACAGTAGTATATGGCGATACGCGTACTCGAACAATATAGTTCCCTGGCGAAAGAGAACCTACAGATTGAATCTGCTGCCATCCTGTAATTGCCTGACCACACATCGTTCCGGGCGGATAATCATAAATCAAATCGAAATATACTACATTATTATTTATTGAAACTGTCGAATTATTTGGCACACAGGTTGTCGAATCTGTACCTGATACAGTTATGGTTATATTATCGCATGAATCAGGCTCCGATGGTTCAATACTTATTTCATCTATTACAACACTATATGTAGGCTCATCGCCTGTAACGGTCAATTTGTATCCCTGTTTATAAGCCGTATTATTGTCCTCATTTCCCTCGTTAAGTTCATCATCAGTATCCATAATCCAGCCGATATAGTAGCTGCCGGGCGGAATATCTGTAGGAAACTCTTCAGTAGCCATGAAAGACATAGACTGGCCAGCCGGAATTGACGGCAGGGTTTCTTCTGTCCCTATCATAAAATCTGTTTCTGTTATATTAGTATCAGTTGAGGCATAGAAACATATCTTAAAGGGACTTGTATCTTCGGTTCCGTTATTTCCTACGGCAAAGTGAATGTTGAGCGTCTGACCGCTTTGGCAGGACTTAAGGGTTTGCGGCTCAAAGCTTCGGTAAGATTCGCCAAGATCATAAATTTCATAATATCCCGGCTCTCCCCCAAGCGTCCAGTGAATTTCAAAACCGAAAACACCTAAACAACCTGTGTTGCCAGTTTGTGTATCCTTTATTAATGTGTACCATGTCTGGTTAGGATTTTCACCGTCAAATGCGTGAGTAGTTCGCCAAATCAGTTCTATATCACCATCATCTTGAGTATCATCATCATAATTCTGGTCAGTCAATCCGCCGAGATTATCATAGACTGACAGATATTCCATGGCTCCGCCATGTGCATCCGAAGACAGATGCACTTCATAATCACTGCAGCGAAACGGTAGTTCATGGAATGGACAAATAAACATCCTATATCGAACTTCAGTTACAATTGCGCCTTCAGGCGCGCAACTTGTGCCATCGTAACAATTATGGGTACAGTTTGCATCTACGGCGATATTCCCCATATCTGGTATTAACTCACCTCCCTCCGTGAACCATCCAATGCGAAAGTATCCGCTTGATTCTTCGACTGTCAGTTTGTATCCCTCTTTGTACGCCGTGTTATTATTCTCATTAGTTTCGTAAAGCTCGTCATCAGTATCTATAATCCAGCCGACATAGTAGCTTCCGGGGGGAATATCTGAAGGAAGATCCCTCCGCTGCGTGGCAAGCAAGACTATCACCACCAGCAATTGAAGGCAGAGTTCCTGTATGACCTAATTTATAATCGGATGAAGATATGCTTGTATCGACTGAAGCATAGAATTCTATACTGCATGGACTTGTACTCTCTGTACCGTTATTTCCTAAGCTAAAGTACATGTCAAGCGTCTGGCCGGCTCTCAGCGTTTGCGGCGCAAAACTGCGATAAGATTCTCCAACATCGTAAAGGTCATAGTCTTTAATATCTTCTTCAACATAACGCCAGCAAAGGTCATACTGATTACCCAAAACGCCACCATATTCAAAGTCATCACAAATAAGTATCCAATATGATGCTCCTTCCTCTACATTGAAGATAACTCGTTCATTGTCAGTTAGGGTTGTTGATGAAGTGATTTGAGGTTCATATCGACCTACTAACATATCAATATTGCCCTCGCGATGGGTAAATAAGCACTCTATTTCAATCGTGCCTGTTCTCGGAGCAGTATAACTATACTGATCCCAATCGGCAAAAATACCCGGACCATTGATAGTGGACAACCACTGGTTTTCATATCCTGTCAAGTCATATCTTGTTGACGACGGCTGACCCGAAGCAGGTTCATAGGAATCATCTCCGGAAATTGAATTCCATGCAAGGTCATACGACGCTCCCTCATCATATCCTGTCACTCGAAGATAAAAAGTGCCACCTGTAACAGTATCATAACGACCACCTCTGGAAGCATATAATATACTTGTACCTGTAGAATCATATAATCTGAGCGATATAGTGTCTGTCCAGTGCACTTCAAACAGCAAAATGGGTTTCTGCGAACTAACTTGAATCTTATACCAGTCGTCATCTGACTGAACTGCCCATCCATTAATCTCAGAAAGCCATGTCATTTGCGGCAGACTGTATGCAGAAATCATACTGTCGTTGTTCTCATATGGATCATCCGCAGCAAGGCATAAGCAGTTTGCCCAAGTGGACAGGAAAATCGCTGTGAGCATAATTCTGAAAATAAAACGATAAGACTTTACGGCTTTCATAATTCTTTCCTCCTATCAATATTGCCTTAATTATATGAATTATAGTTTTTAATTTTCTTCTATTTTAATTCCCCTCACATGTCGTTAATTTGTAACCAGTTATTATCAGATATCACAAGTTAAAGATATAACAGGCATATTTTATACACATCAACGACGTTACTATCCTTTGCAATAAAAGACACTGCTATTTGCTATCTCGTATGATGTAAAAATAAAAGAACGCAGGTATTTATTCCCAAATTTACTTATATGATAAATATATAATCCATCCATTATAGATAAGATAGCATTATATTATCTATTTTTCAAGTTTTTTTTCGACACATTAGTTGATACAATGAATTAACCACAGAGAAAGCTATGGATACAAAGAAATGCTATTTATAACTTCTTTTATACAAATAAGTTATATTAATATTGCTCTATTATGAATTTATCTAATCCAATACCTACTATTATTGTCTACATATGCTTCTTTTGTCATAAGTCTATATTTTATTTTTTTCAATCTTTGGATTATTGTAATTCTTTCTTTATTTTTTCAGCGGCTTGTATTCTTTCTGCTCTCGAGGACCAGGGATCGTATTTATATTTTTTACCTGTCAATTCGCGCACTACTTTCCAGGCGGCTATACGTGTGCCAAGATATTTACCTTCGAGAGCGGGAACAACAATCGGCAATATTTTGGGACCGGATTCTACGAGAAGCTCAACTACCCTGCGATTAACTCCAGAATTTTTATGACCAAGCAAACCGATAAGGTCATTTGTATTGTTAGGGTCCATTTCTGGAATATTAATGGAATTTAATGAAGTATCGGCAGCTTCCTGTAGCTCAGGCATACTTGTTGTTCCAGTTTGAGTGTGAGTGTATTCATCTATATCACGCAGAAGTTTCGAGAAAACAGTTGCTTCATGAAAACCGAGCCAGTCACCAACTATCTCGTCATAAACATTAATTACAATTGTTCGAGGAAGTGACTTAATTTTGTATGCTTTGGCAATGTTGCTCTGCTTGTCTACATCAATTTTTACACAAACAAACTTATCCAGTTCTTTTATAACTTCAGGATCGGTAAAAACTTCATCTTCCATTTTTTCGCACCATACACACCATGAAGCTTCGAATTTAATCAAAACAGGCAGTTTCTTTAGTTTTGCCTGCTCAAGTGCTTCCTGATACGAAGTTGACCATTTCAATCCTATTTGTGACGAATTCATAGCTGAATCAGTAACTGTATTACCGGCATAAGTAATTCCTGCACAAAATAGAATAATTAAAAGGACAAAATTAATTCTCTTGTTCTTTTGTTTCTGCTTTTTCTTCATCGAGACCATGAGTAATTTTCTCCCAATATTCTTCTTCATTAAATTCAGGACTGTTCTCCTCATCGTGACATGTAATACAATCAGTTTGTTTCATTCCCAACTGTTCTATTTTCACTTCCTTATCGGATTCGAGTTTCACGTGATGATCTCCGCGTCCATGGCAGGATTCGCATGAAACATTCTTCAGCTTAGGTGTAAGTTCCTGGCTGATATAACCATCAGAAGCCATATAACCTACAACATGACACTGAACACATTTCGGATTATAATGGTCGTTCTTTTCTTCAAGTGCCTTGAAAGCATTTGCATGTTTTGATTCTTCCCATATTTTATAAGCTTTCTCGTGACATTCTTCGCAGCTTTCTGGACCTATGTATTTGTCGGCGTTCTTGCTGCGCATGGCAGAAATTGCGGATAGTCCTTCCTCATCGTCCTTAAGAGGACGGAATTGACGCTCCTTTAATTCCAATTTATATTCTTCTACCAACTGTGCCAGATACTCGTCACGTTCCATCGATTCAGCGATAACAAAAATTTCGCCGTCGTATTTCAACTCATCTTCCGATGTATACCTGACATTCAGCCTGCCAACATTCTTTCCTTTATCCGTGTTCAATACTAAAATAGAATGATTTTCCTTCAAAGGCATGCTCGTAGCCTGATGTACATCTCCTCCGACTATAACATCTACCTCGAAAAATTGTTTTGCAATCTCTTTTATCTTATCCTGGTCTGCAAAAGCGAGTAAAACTATATAATCAGATTTCTTTTTCAATTCAGGCAAATATTTTGAAAGCGCATCCGAAGGCGGCGTAACAGTAAGTCCATCTCCTATTTCATCTTCCTGAAGGTTATCATCCAGAATACCGATAATCCCACAACGATAACCATTCGATAACTTAACAACAACAAAAGGCTCGAAAACCAACTTACCATCAGGTCCCTGTAAATTGGCAGAAACAAACTGACTGTATTGATTTTTCAGATTTTTAAGGTCATCATACTTAATCAATACTTCACGACGGCCTACATTGACCGCGTGATAACCCATCTGTTCATAACCTTTAAGAATATACTCCAGTTCCAGAATTTCCCATGGACGATAACCAGCAGTGACATCTCCGGCATCGACAAGTAAGAAATCCGAAGGTTTCGACTGTACAAGATAAGTTTGCCTCCTACTGAGTCCCCCCGCCATTCCACCAACACAGCCGCAGGGTTCTATGTGCCCGCTTGTGTCGCATGTATAAAATATTGAAAATAATTCGGGCGGATTTACTTTACCTGCTCCGAAAACACCCTGCTTTTTCATAAAGAATAATAAAATTAATATCACAATAATAATAGAAGTGACAATAATTTTTACCTTGGCGCGTCCTGAAGCTAATATACTGTTCTTTCTCATATTTATAATATTTGTTGTATCGTGTTCTTTCAAAACCATCAACTTTGCCTCTAATGTGTCAGAGCGTATGTGAATATATTAACATTAATTTCCTGGCTGTTTTTAATTTCATTTCCGCCACAACAGCAACATTGCGCACCGCCAGATTTCTTGCCGGCATTTGCTGTATCGTTTAGTCCTTCTGGCGAGTAAATAAGAACGATTTTGCCGTCAATTTCCAGTCCTTCAAGCTGTGTGGTTCCACCTCTTTTTAATGCAATTGACTTAATTTCAAAAACAGTATGAAATATAGAATGATTCATTGATATTTTTTTCATTCTATTATTTGGAAAAATTCTGTTAATTTCCTTCCTGAAAGACTTATCCCATTCGATAGATGAACAACCTGCAGAAGCAAGCAGAAATCCACCTCGTGTTAAATAGGACTTAAGCATCTGGCGTTCTTTATCCAAAAGATTAAACTGCCCTTCTCCAGTCATTACTGCAAATGGATATTCGAACATATCTTCCTTGGCAAGTCTTACAGGAGTGAATTCTGTAGATGTCTCACAATTTGTTTCGCGATTTACAGTTTCAAGAAACATCGAACTGAAACAGACTGAGCTTTTCGAGCCGGCGTAAATCAGATTGGCACATTTAAGCTGTTCAATTTTATTTTTATCTTTGCTCTGATTTGCGGCCCATGAAAATCCGGACATAAATAAAACAAACAACGCAATTATGAAAATAATTTTTCTAAACATTTTACAACTCCTTTATTTATCTTCTGCAAGACGCTGGAAATAAGCTTCTATAAGCCTGTTATATTCAGCCATCATCTTGTTTTGACCTTCTGCTTCAAATTCATTCTCTTTTTCATCCTGCCTGGAAAGTTCTTCGATATTCCCTGAAAGCTGCCTGCTCAATATACTTTCCTGCACCATATCAGTGAACTTATGCCTTGGTCTTGCACTTATAAAAGGCGATTGCCTTAAATGGTCACGGCCAAAAGTGTCACCTCCGAACATTGCATATTGGGAGTAACCGCCGCCATTACCGGCAGCACCGCGTCCGAATGCACCCATCATTCCCTCGCCCATTCCCATACCCATATTGAGTCCAAGGCTCTGTGCTAACTGGTTCATAGTATTTCCAGGATTGAGCATCATCATTAATTTAAGTCTTAACGCACACTGGCCACCGCCGCTGCTGGAACAAGCCTGACAAAATTGTATCATTGCCTCCATTTGTTCGTAAGCTTCCTGCGCCTTCTGGTGGCCGCTTTTAGAATCATTTTGATTAAGCGAATCTCTGCTTTCCTGCATCAGTGATGGTATCTGCCGCATCTCAATTTCCTGAGCGATTGCCTGAGCATCTTTTGCAACATCAGGATATTTTTCTTCAACTTCCTGTCCATGTTCGCGTAATTGTTCTGCCAATTGTTCGAGTTCATCCTTGACAGCATTTTGTTCATCAGCAAGCTCTTTGAGTCTTATCTGTGTATCCAAATCAGGTTCCTGAACCTGGCTGAGTGTCTTCGTCTGTTTTGCAAGGTTTTTCTGTGCCTCATATAATTGCTGAAAATTGCTTACATCTTCCATCAGTTTATACATTTGTGCAATTTCGTTATTCGCCTCTCTGATTGAATCACGCATTGCCTGCGTTTGCTGCCCCATTTCTTCCAGTGCCTTGTTCTGCTCTTCGTTTGCCATACCAAGAAGTCCGAGATTACCTGACTGAGATTCGGAACTTTCATTCATTTTGTCAGCACTGTTTTCCATATGTTCCTGTGCATTATCGAGACGTCCCGCTATATCAGCGAGCATTTCTTTATATTCTTTTTCTATATCGAAAACAGGTGGGGCCTCAGATTCTTCTACGAGTTTTTTCGAAAGTTCCTCTGTTTTTTCACCAAGCTCAGATTGCTTTTTTGCAAGTTGTTTTAGCTTGTCCTGTATTTCCCGGGAATTAGGATCGGCTCCATTTGCCATTTCCTCCTGGAGCTCGCTTGTTTGCTGTTCCAATTCTTTTTGCAAATCAATAAGCTCTTCAATTTGTGCAATTATCTCTTCGTATTTTTGTTCGAGTGCCTCTGCATCCATTCTTTCCTGCATTGACTGGGAATACTCTTGCTCGGAAACAATCTCTATTCTGAATGATTCTGATGCCGCCGTTTGAGGTTTTCCTGGAACGGCATCTGTTGCCAAAGCATAATATTCAATTGTGTCACCCGGTTTTAATCCAAGGTCGCCCAAATCGAACATCTCTACAACACGCACCTGGGCGTATTCACCTCTTTCGTTCGGATCGGAAAGCAGCTTTGTATAATCATCGGAATCGTTATGACTACGAATTATACTCACATCCTGCACGCCGAGGTCGTCATAAGCTTCGATTATAATCGGAATAATCGCGGATGGAATCGCAAAAGAATTCATTCCCGGATTGACAATAGTGACATAGGGTTCACCATCAGGAATTATCTCGATATTTCCCGCAAACTTATCTGTACTGATATTTCCTTCTATATCCTTAAGCAAAACAGAATATTCGCTGTTATCGAGCAGAGGGAAACTTCCCTTAACGGTATTTTCTTTATCAGGCTCAAACTTGTATTGCTTGTCACCTACAGTCACTGTCCCACCGGCTAAAGGTCTGTTCGATTGCACTGTCATTGTAATTTGCGTACCTTCGTATCCTTTTAAATGCCCCTCCTGCTTACTCAACACAGCAGTCTTGCCGGGAATATGTGTGTATTCGGGAAATTTATAATCGGCAAGAACCTGCTCGATTCGTGGTGTTTTGGACAATTCGATTTTATAGTATTTACTTCTTGCTCTTTTTATACCCGCGTAATAAACCATTTCAGTCGTGACATCTTCTATAGTTTGCGAGAATTGCCCATCGCCGGTATTGAACATTCCTACTTCGTTAAGTATATCGCCGTCAGAACTTTGGAATGCGAGAGTTACATTTTCCGGAATTTTGCCCTTCGCTGTAACATTAATCTCAAGGTCCGAACCGTAGTCGATAATTGTCCCTGCCGGCTCAACAACAAATTTTGTCGGGCTGTAAGGCGGATGGTCACCGAAAGGATCCAAAAATCTCGGAATTTCTGATATAAACATATTGTAAAATGCTACGACAAAAACCAGGGACATTGCCACTGTTGCCGCAAGAATCCATGATTCAGTTTTCATCGTGGGCAATTCGAGACCTTCTACTGTTTCCATTTCTCCGAATTTATCAATAGCAAGATTTATCTCTCTTTTCATTAATGACTCAGAGACATTCTTTGTTTTCTGCTCCTTGATACTCTGGTCGAAATCAATTGCGTTAACCAAAACATTATCTAAATCAGGGTGCTTGCTTTCTATCATCCTTGCAAGCATTTTTTCCCTGTTTTTCGTACGATTCATGAACTTCGGTGAAAACAGGAACAATACAGTTATAACAACGAGAAAACCGATACCCAATACCATACGGTTTGAGCCGCTCAAAATTATGACTGCATCAAGATAGAAAAATAATATAGCAAGAAGCAAACCAATCCACAAGGTTCTTACGACTGTCAACCTGCGAATATATTGTTTCCTTACTGCGTTAAGATAATCTATCGCATCGCCTAAAGAAATTTTAGAATTTTGCGTTTCACTCATGGTCGTATTCCTCCTTAAAGGATTATAAAAGACCCGAAGCACGTCGTATAAGCCATTCTATTCCAAGCAAACAAACCAGAATACCGAATATAGGAAACCTGTCCCAAATATCTTCAGGCTTTGTTCGCTCACACAATAAGCTCTCGAATAATTTTAATTTCCCCGTTAATGAACTAATTTCCGAAAGCTCCAGCGATTCGCCTCCCGTAGTATATGAAATCTGGTCGAGAAAATCCCTGTCGGCACTTACATAACGTGTTTCCAGGGAATCATAATAAACAGTAAAACGAGCTGTATCTTCGTTAGGCTCACCGATATTGTTATGAAGAACAGCCTTATACTCGCCCTGCTCCTGGGGGGTATAATGCGTCATGTAAATATTTTCGTTATCAGGCTGATTTTGCAGTGACAGTGTAATATCGTTGCCATCCGGAGTAGTAAGTTCTATAGAAGGTTTGTATCGTGAATTATCAATATGTTTCACATACACACCCATAGAAACTGTTTCGCCGGGCTTAAAATTACTGCCACTAACAACGAAAGAAATATCCTGACCGGGCAAAAAATCAGAATCCGAGATAAGCCATCGTATCATCTGTCCCCAGAACTGGTCATAAATATCATCATACATGTCCATTTCAGTGGGCAAAAATCCCCATTGCCACAAACCTGATGAGCCGATACTCATTACTTTGCCTTTGCCGTAACGCTGATAAGCAACGGTTGCGATTTCTCCTTCGGAATCGTTTGTTTTGACATTCGCAAGAACAACAGCAAGTGACTTTTTATTTGCAACCCTTGTAACACTTGTCATGGAAGGAAGCTCTCGAATAATAAGGTCGCTGCTCCTGTCCGATGATTGAAAATTAAATATCGGATTCATTCTGCCCTGATCGGTCAGCTCGAAACGAACGTCACGCATAAATTCTGAACTCCATTCAACAGGTTCGATTCCCGCAAGTTCAGAATTTCTATCAGAATATGGTTTGCCTCGAAAGAAAACTATACTGCCTCCTCTTTCGGTAAGATAACTTTTTAATAGCTTCAGTTCATCTGTTGTAAAAGCCATCTCGATATCTTTTCCGAGGAAAATGCAGTCGAACTTGAAAAGTTCATCTTTCGTTTTCGGCATTCTTGCGCCATGAACAACATTTTTATTGAACATATCATCTTCGGAAGCACTTTCGACTATCGCAAATGTTTTGTACATGTTCATTTGAAAAACAGAAGTCACCTCGATATTCGTATCGGCACGCAAGGCACGAAGCAAGAACTTACTATCCCAGTGAGGATTTGCTTCAACGACAAGAACTTTCGTCTTTTCGTCAGTCACTTTCGCAATGATGGTTCTTTTGTTATTATAAATGTCACTTTCATCTTCGAGAGGCTCGACTTCGACCTTATATTGGTATAGTCCTTTTATCTCCTCAGTGATTGGAAAAGTCACTTCCGCCCTGCCGCTGCGAATCTGAACCTGCTCAGAAGTTACATATTCGTTTTCCCTGTAAAGATTCACTTTGGCATAAGAATCACTGAATCCGACACCATTGAGGGCAACTTGTATAGAAGCCGGCTGCCCGACAAACATATAATTCGAACTGAGCTTTGCAGTAACAAATACATCTTTCGGCTCGATTGAAGTTCCTATAGGAACGGTCCATACGGGTACATTCATCGAACGAAGATATCTACCAAGATTATGCGCAGATGCTAAACTATCTATTTCATTGGTTCTTCCATCACTGATTAGCAATATTGATCGGAGTTTCTTGTCAGTATTACCATCAACAAGCTTCATAAGAGATTCGACGATATGAGTATCTTTTCCAGTAGCATTATTAGAGGATGCAAACTGCTGCTGTGAAATTCTCCTTATGTCATTGTCAAAGCTATAGAACCGCAAGTCATAATTTTCCTGTAGTTTATTCAAAATATTGTCTTTATCCGCGGTAAGAGTTTGTATCATCGTTTCATAGCGGCTTTTCTTGTTGATGTCCTTGGTATTCATACTCTCGGACGAATCAGCCATAACACATATTACAGGTTTCTGTGAGGTTTGCTCCTGTGGTTTTTGCATCATAGGTCTGGCCAATATTAAAATCATAACCAACAACGTACATAGACGAATAAAAGTAAGTAATAAGCGTCTGAACTTACCGGTTCCTTTTGCACCAACAAAATAATATGCTATCACCAGGCCGGTCATAATTACTCCAATACCTATAACCAAAGGCATTGGAATAACAGGATCAAATATTACGTTTCCAAACATTAACTTTACCTGTATAGTAAAAGTTTTATTATTTTTTCAAAACCATAACTGTAATCTGTTCGAGAGCCAGTAAAGCAATCGCAATTAAAAGCAGGTAATGCCACAATTGCTTACCTGAGAGCAATTCACTGATACTGCCCTGGTTTCCTGCTGCTGCGTGAAATTGGGCACGTGACATTTGTGCAAGTTCTTTCAATTGAGTAATATTGAGCATCTCGAAATTACTTTCAAACGGATTGACATTTACCGCAACGGAACCAACAGAGCTATTCTTGACGAATATCCTGTAGAAGCCGCACATTTGCGTTCTCGGAAAAAATATAAACGCCCCGCTGCTGCTTACATCCAGAGTTCCTTCAATAACATTTTCGTCCGGGTCACGGAACTCGACCTTATCTTTTTGTTTCACGAGGTCGGTAGTCATTGAACATTGATGACCAACCTCGAAAGAGTTTCTCGCATCCGCGGACGGACGCAATCCTTTTATAATCTCATGCACAAGCGGTACGAACAATGTATGTCTTGGCATATCGCATGTTTCGAGTGAACAGCCGAAATTACAGAGTAGCAAAGTACCAAGGCCGACTGTTTTTTCAGCCATTGCGATATTCTGGTCATCGTAACTAAGTAAAACCTGGCCTTTCTGTTTCGCTCTTTCGGTCGTAAAATATCTATAGAACTTTAAATCACCAAGCTCTCCGGTTTCCTTGAACTTTCTCAGTATTCTATGGTCGAAGTTTGCTCCGGCAAGAACCGAATGTTCCTGTTTCAATGAACGGTCAACCTGTCCGGTTAGTGTATATGGCGGCGTAAAGTCACCTTCAGAAACATCTGCAAGCAATTTAAGGTTATGTGCCGCCGCTCCGCCTACATGGAAATACGCGATACTGCCGCCATCCCCGAGATAGTCAACCAGAATTTTTGCGTTTTCGCGAGACAACTCGTTGATTTCAGAAAGAATAATCACCTGCGCCGAAGCTGTATTAAGAGCGTCGAGCTTGTCAGAACGAATAACAGAAGTGACAACAGTTGTGTCATCGGATTCCACGAAAGGATTTATGGCCTTGTCCAGAAAGCGGCTTCCGGACTTTAACTCATCCATTTCTACATCCGAAACAAGAAGGATATTAACTTTCTGCGAGACATGAAAAGTAAAGAACCTCTGGTTATCGATTTCCAGACCATCCTTTTCTGTCAGAGGATTAAACCGCGACGAGTTTTTGGGAATCTGTAATCTGCTTTCATAAAGGCCGGATTCGTTAATACGTACTCTAAAACTCGTTGAGATTGTACTATGCGGCTCAATTGATACTTCCTGTGTCAAAATTTTATCATCCTTAAAAACCAGTTCAACTGGTATTTGTGCAGTCTGATTTCCATAATTCGCTACTTTACAAATTATTTCAACCGGTTCAAGAACTGTCGGCGAGGCAGGTAAAACAGAAGCAGAAATAATCGCGCAATTGGCCGCGTCTTCAGGTCCAACAGGAATAAAAACCATTTGCACATTTTCTTTAACTACACCGAAATTCACGCTCGACCAGTTGCTTCGCTGAAAATCAGAAATGAAGTATATCTCTTTTTTAGAGCCGGAAACATTATCAAGCTGCTTCGCCGCTTCAGTCAGAGCAGCGTTAATATCAGCGTAATCAGGAAGAGGTTCCGCTTCTCTTATATCTTTTCGGGCTATAACAAGATTCTCTATTGGTATATCGAAAGAAAGTTTCGGTACGGAACCTATAAAAATAATATTAACTTTGTCTTTGGCACTGCAATGATCAAGTATTTCGAGTGCGGCTATTTTCGCTTTTGAAAACGAAGTAACTCCATCCTTCAAATATCCCATGCTTGCTGAAGCATCCACGAGAATTATTACAGCTTTATTTCCATGGGTATCCTGCGAAGTTAAATCACTGCTTTCTGTGATGATAGGTTTGAGAAATACCAATAAAATCAAGAGAATCAGCGCAGTTCGCAAAAGAAGAAGCAAAATGTGTCTGAGCCTGTGCAGATTTGACTGATTTGCTTTTGCCATGCGAATAAATTTGAGCGTAGGGAAAACCATGTTTTTCGGAGTTCGCCTTGTCAAAAGATGTATAAGTACCGGAATGCCAAGAGCTAACGAGCCAATCCAGAAAGCCGGATTACTAAATAAAATTGCACCTAATATACTCATTTGCGACTCCGTCCGGCAATATAATTTTGAAGCGCAAGCTGATATGGCGTTTCAGTACTGAACAACTGGTAATCGATTTTTCTCGACTGAGCAATCGAAGCAATAGAATCAATATAGGCATTAAAATGTTTGTTATATGATTTTCTTATATCAGCAGGGATTGATGTCATTTTCTGCCTGGTTTCAGAATCAATAAAATTCACGCTTGAAATATTCGGAAGCTCAAGCTCATGTTTATGCAAAACATGAAACAGAACAACCTCGAAGTTTTTGTGAATATACATATCGAGTGCCCCAAATATTTCTTCCGGATCATCTAACATGTCAGAAATCAGAACTAAAATCCCTCTATGTTTAAATAAAGGAAAGCTCTCTCGCAAAACTTTGGCAACTGAAGTAGTCTGGCCTACCCGGTTTTTTTCAAGCTGATTCAAAATCTTATATAAATGTGAATACGTACTTCCGGCGGGGATGTGGTTTTTTATATTTGAATCGAACAAAGTCAAGCCGACCTTATCGCCCTGCTTTATTGTAAGATAGCTCATTGCGGCGGCAAGATAACATGCGTAGTCGAATTTCGACATATCATCGCTGCCAAAATATTTCTCATGCCACTGGCCGCCGAATGCCATTGAAGCACTGCTATCAACCATAAGATAACAGGTCATCATCATCTCAAGCTCTGAAAGCTTTATTACATAGCGATCCGAACGAGCATAAACTTTCCAGTCTATAGTTCTGATAGAATCACCAGGATAATATTTCCTGTAATCGGTAAATTCCTGCGCATGTCCTTTAAGCGGCGAAGTGTGTTTTCCCGAATATGCTCCTTCGACTGTTACACGTGACGAAAGATAGAAGCTCTCAAGATACCTCAAATAATCCGCATTAAGGTATTTATGACCGCTTCCTTGTGTCTTCCTTTTCCCTTCCAAAGGCATTTTAATATCCTCAATAGCAAGTTATGATTAGTATTCAGTGCCCGGCTAATCTATATGCTAAATACTAATCACTACTCACTATTTACTAATTATATATTTTCTTTTTTCGGAGAACTCCTGATTTTATTCAGAGCCAAAGAAATTCTATCGCCGGCAGAAATTTTTTCAGAAGAATTTCCAGTTAAATCCCTGGTTTTCCTGACTTGAACATCCTTTTTGCCGTCTTTAAGCGTATAATCTGATTCTTTAACAGACTTGAGCAAAGCCTGTATAATCATATTTGTTGTAATACCTTTGCCAGCCGCTTTATAGTTGCGAATTATCCTGTGACCAAGAACCGGCAAAGCAACGTCCCGAACTTCTTTACAGGATGGAGCAGGTAAATTACGTAAAAGCGCAAGACTTTTTGCCCCGAGAATCAAATATTGTGAAGCTCTTACACCAGCGCCCCATTCAACATATTCATTTATATATGGGTCACTTGTAGGCGAAGGCCTGCTTGCGGTCGCGAGATCCACTGCGTAAGTCAACACATGTTTCGATACAGGTATGCGGCGAACAAACTGTTGGCAGGCGATAACATCCTCTTTCGTGAGAATAACATTTATCGCATTCGGATCATGGGTAGTTGTCTCATCAACAATTCCGATTTCATCATCGTGTAGTGGATAATCCACTTCGATATTAAACATAAATCGGTCAAGCTGAGCCTCAGGAAGCGGATATGTACCTTCCTGCTCAATTGGATTTTGAGTGGCAACGACCATAAACGGCTTGTTCAGCGGATATGTTTGACCTGCTGCGGTTACCGTATATTCCTGCATAGACTCAAGAAGAGCCGCCTGTGTTTTTGGTGGAGCACGATTTATTTCGTCAGCGAGTATCAAATTAGAAAACACCGGCCCATGAACGAATTTCATATACCGTGTTCCCGTATTGGAATCGGTTTGAAGAATTTCTGTACCTGTAATATCAGAAGGCATCATATCCGGTGTAAACTGGATACGCTTGAAATCCCAACCCAATACCCCGGCAAGAGTTTTTACTAAAAGTGTTTTCGCCAGGCCGGGAACACCTATTAAAAGTGCATGTCCCTGGGAGAAAAGAGCAATCAGCAATCTATCAATAACCTGCTCCTGGCCAATTACAATTTTGTGAATCTCCTGGCGTAAAGTCTTGAATTTCTCGTTAAAACTCGCTATTGCCTCACTCTCATCAATTTTCGGCTCTTTTGGTTTGTCACTTTTTTCCATTAACAAACTCCCTTCGCTAAAATATTTTTATCAATACTAACACAAAGAAATAGGATTTCAACTGTTTTACGATAAAAAACTAATCTAAATATTCTCATTGTACGCTTATATCAAGTTAGACTTACGCTACTATTAATTAAGACGTAGACATTACCAAAACGTTACAAATATTTTCCATAATATTCATTTTTTTTAATATATTTTGAAAAAATCATCATTTTATTATCAACATCACACCATTTTGATGCGCCATAGAAATAGAAACCGAAAAAAGCTCATTTTTTAGTTTTATAGCGAATTTGCGAAAAATGATTGATTACGAGAAAATTTATACTGATTTTGATACTCAACTGATGCTCAGGGTAAAGCATGGAAATTTCGAATCTTATGAAATTCTCTACGCCAGGCATTTTTCAGATGTAAATTCCTTTTTTGCTAAAATAGGAAATGTTAACGGTTATTCCGAGGACCTTGCCCAGAAAGTTTTCATATACATCTGGAAAAATAGAGAATCTTTTCGTGCCGATTCTACTTTTAAGACATATATATATAGTATTGCCAAAAAGATTCTTTATAATCATATTCGAGAAATGTACAAGAATGCCGAAATATCCAAAAACGCGGTAGTTTCAAACATAAAAAAAGAGCTTTCCGAGCCGGAAGCGGCTTATCACTGCACCGAATTATTAAAAAACCTCGAAATGAATAAATCGAAACTTCCCCCAAAACAGCGTCAGGCTATAGAATTACTACTCGATCCGGATTTTACACCTGAAACAGCCGCTAAACAGGCAAACTGTTCAAACAATACCTATCTCAAACGACTATCAGACGCAAGAAAACGACTCAAAAAATTACTAAAAATATGACAGTCGTATATTCTTTAATATCAAGTACTTACAAAATTCACAAAAAAATATTTAAATTTTTCAATTTTCCACCTCATAAAATCCGATTTTTTAACACTAATATTATTAAAGGATATGTTTTTTTAGAGAGGTTGAATGCCTTATATCTGAAAATTAGGGTTTAACAATGAGAATAATATAAAAATCGCGTTTTTTTATGTAACGAAACTTATTAAAATTCTGTCTTATTTTGAAAGGAAACAATTTATGAAATGGAGAAATTTATTTTTTGTTCTTACAATTCTGTTTTTAAATTTTTGTGGAGCAATCTTGGTTTATGGTGAAACATGCGATTGGAATACTTGCGTTTATGAATCTTGTGATGAAACTTTTTTAAGTAGTATGTTTGGTTGGCCAGTTGGTTGTAGCTTTGGGGAATTAGATGACCTTTGTTATGGTACTTGCGATATGTACTGCGAAGGCGGTGGCGTAGTTTACTTTTGTAAACCAGCAGGTATTGAATCTCCTATACCTGAATGTGAATTTGATGGTGGCTGGGATGATTGTGGAGACCAGTTCGAGGCATACTGCTATATGCCGAGAATATGGGGGTACTATCCAGCTGGGCCTTGTACTTGCATTAAAGAATCTCCGGAAAATAATTTAGGACCTTGTTATACCGATACTTGTAATTATGAATAAGTTTAGGTATAAAAAGACTTTCTAACTTAAAAAAGATTATTTTTATTAAGTTTGAGGATTGAGTAATTTTTATTAGTATTTAGCAGTATTTTTAATATATGAAAGCAACTATTTAGTTGAATATGTTATTTATTGCTAATAGTTGCTTTCTTGTATATTTAAATATTAGATGCTCCTTTCTGTTTTATAAGGCAATTAATATGAATAATCATTTCAAAATACTAAATGTAATATTTATACCTCTGTTTTTTATCACTCTTGTATTTAATCCAGAATTATATGCAAATAGCAACAAAGGTTATTCAGAAGAAGAAATAATCGAGAGAATTGATGAAGCAGAAAGGAAAATTAATACTATTGAAGTTCATCTTAATTATTCTTTCCCAAACGGCAGCACTATGACTGCTGATTGGGGATATCAAGGTGGTAAGGAATATCTTTGGGGCAAACAAAATAATCCAGCTACAGTTAAGGACGGAACAGATGTCGCTGAGAATAATAGAACTTTTCAATACTCTTTTAATGGTGAGAAATTTATAACATTTAAACACAACACACTTCAATCACAAAGAACTCAGGCAGTAATCTCTGATTTTATAAATTCAAGATTTTCAAGCATTTTAAGACCTACAGCATTTCTTGGATATGATATATCATCTGGCCCTACAACTCTTAGTGGAACTTTACGTTCTGCCAAAACTGTAAATATAAGGGAAAATACTGAAATGATTGATGGACATCCCTGCATAATTATTGAAGCCATCGGAATTTCTCTTCCTGACAGACCTTTGGTAAAAGACGCACTCATCTGGATTGATACTGAACGGGATTTTAGACCACTTAAAATTGAGCATTATGAAAGCATTGGAGGCAACAACAGATGGAAGGTTCTGCAATGTGTTGAAGATGATATTAGGTTAAAGCAAATTGACGACATATGGATTCCTGTTTCGGGAAAGCGTACACATTATAAAACCGTAGATATTAAGCTTCCAGAGGGAATGACTGAGGAATATTACAAAAACCTTCCTCCAGAAACAAGACAAGAATATCTTATCAGAAAAGTAGAACCGAGTGAGTATGGCACCAGGTTTTCAGAAATTAATGAAGATACATTTAAAATCAACAAGGCAATTGATCCAACCAAATTTGATTTCGAATTACCTTTTGGATGTGAAGTATACGACAGTTTTGTTGACATTCTTTATACAGTTGGAAATCTTGGATCAGGTCAAGTAGCAAATTACATTACTCTTGAAGGATTATCTGAACAACAAAACAATTCCACTGATCAATCATATGAAGAATCTGAACAAAATAGCGAAGAAATCATTTCATCAATACCTTCAACAGAATCAACTATATCAAATTCCAATATTCAGGCACAAACTGAAATAAACAAACCTAATTTAAAGCAATTTCTTCTAAAGTTGACTATAGTATTACTTCTAATAAATTCTGTTTGTTTAATAATATGGATTAAATTCAGAAAACCTACGGTTGATAAATAATAAGCATATTATGACTATTAAATATGGGAGATTTTTCTTCATGAACTTAAAATTTGGTGGTTTAATTTTATTAATGTTATTTTTTTCTTTTTGTATATTGATAGTATTAATATTTTTAAATATAAATCCTTCTCCATCAATATATTTTCCTGAAGGCACAACCTATGATTTTGGTACAGCTCAAGATGGAGATACTCTCAACACCACTTTCTTATTTGAGAATCGAGGTCAAAAGGCTCTTGAAATAAAAGGTCTCAAAAAGTCTTGTTCATGCTTTAATTCTACAATTGATAATAAAATTATTGAGCCGGGTCAATCATCAAAAGTAAATGTATCCTATAAATTAAGAACAGAAAAAAGTAGAAACGAAAAAAATAAAGAAGTATCACTTGGATTAATGACTAATGATCCACGTAATCCATTTGTAGTTCTTAATATAAAAGGAGAAGTTCGTGATTTTGTTTCATGGTTTCCAAAATCATTAAGCTTCTATTTTGATAAAGATATAAGTGATAAGTTTCAGGAAATTAAACTATCAACTGATACGGATCAGGAATTAGTAATAGAAAAACTGGAAACTTCAAGTGATAAAATTCTTGCTTCATGTATAACACAAGAAGAGAACATTATTTGCAGGATATCGGTCAATCCCGATTGTCCAAAAGGTATCTGGACAGAATATGTAACACTTATGACATCAATCGGCTCTCCAAAAATCAATTTTAAAGTACCTGTCTATTTAATGATACATTGAAATTTCAATATCTGACATTGTCGAGATTCAGCAAAACTTACTCTTGAAATTTCTTTTAAATAAATATTCCATAATTATTTTTTCTTTCATAAAAATCGAGCCAATATTTTAATCTTTTTTTTATTTTTCTTGACAAAAGTAGTAAAACCTGATATAAATATCAGAATCATGAAGCAAATTACTCGTACATTTAATGGTTATTGGTGGTGGCCTGAAGGATAAATCCGACGGGCGAGTGATAATTTGCTTTAACTAAAAATTTAATTGATAATATTGAAAGCAGCCTGTCGGAAAAACAGGCTGCTTTTTTTTTATTGTTTTTTTGGGAATTTCAGATTAAAAAACTACTTTTTAAGGTGCAAAAATTATGGAAGACTACAGGTCGATTATAAATAATGCAAAGCCGGGACAGATTATTCCTATAGTCAAGCAGATAAGTATTTCCGATCCGGTTGACTTCTTTGCAAAACTGAGCGACTACGGGAGAGCTAAAAACTGCTGTCTTTTTGAATCTAAGGAACATTTAGACGGCCCGGGTGTTCCGGGAGTACTTAGTTTCGGAACCGCGAAACCTTCGCTTTACTTATCAGGAAAAGATCTTGATTTTACTATAAATGCACTTAGTAAAACAGGAAGGCGTATCCTGGGCTATTTAGCAAAAGAAGGCAAAAACAGGTTCGATTTCTGCGAATCGGTTAATTTCAGTACAGAAGAAATTACTGGCAAAATCAAGCAGGAGGATAAAAAAGTTGACGAACAAACCCGATTAAAAAGCGTCAACCAGATGGATGTTTTGCGTGCAGTCGCATTTGCATTCAAATTGGCAAGCAAACCATTCCGTATTACATGCGGCTTACTCGGTGCATTGAGTTACGATTTTATCGATCAGTTCGAAAAACTACCAAAAAGCAAAGACGACCTTCTCAAAAATCCCGATTACGAATTACATTTCGCGGATAATATCTTCCTTCTGGACCATGCGACCGGGCAGGGTTATATCATTGTTAATTGTTTTATTACAAATGGTGACCGCGAAGAAGTAATGAAAGAAGCACAGGAATTGTTCGATTATTACTCTAATATCGCAAGATTTGATACACCCCATGGTCAGAAATACGAAGGCCCCCTGCCGCAAGCGTCAAGTGATACAAACCAGAGTGAATACGAATCAATGGTAGTAGATGCCAAGAAACACATCATAGACGGTGATATTTTCCAGGTTGTTTTGAGCAGAACGATAACAGAGCCTTGCCCTGATGAGCCGCTGGATGTTTACAAAAGATTACGTGAATTGAATCCATCTCCATATATGTTTTATCTGAACACACCAAACACAATAATAATGGGTTCGAGTCCTGAATTGAATCTTCGTGTGAGCGGCACGGAAAATCGAAGTGTCGAAATTAGGCCTATTGCAGGTACAAAACCAAGAGGAAAAATTAACGGAAAACTCGACCTTGATACTGATTTCAGATACGAAGCTGAATTGAAAATCGACCGCAAAGAATTAGCCGAGCATATGATGCTTGTCGATTTGGCACGAAACGATATCGCCAGAGTAGCTCAGCCGGGCAGCCGGATGGTCACAGAACTTCTCACAACTGAAAAATACGAATCAGTCCAACACCTCGTAAGTAACGTTAAAGGAACTCTTTCCAAGGACCTCGATGCACTTAGCGCGTATCTCGCTACAATGAATATGGGAACGCTCACCGGAGCGCCAAAAATTGAAGCGATGAAAATTATTCGCCAACTCGAAAAAACAAAACGAGGCTACTACGGCGGAGCAGTTTGTTATTTCACGGTTGACGGCCAGTTCGATAGCTGTATTACGATACGAAGCCTTCAGGTAAAAGACCATACCGCTTATATCCGTGTCGGTGCCGGAATTGTTCATGACAGCATACCTAAATCCGAATTCGAGGAAACAGAACATAAAGCTGGTTCGTGCCTGCGTGCGATTCGGGGAACTAAAAAATAACAATTGATTCCCGCCCGGTCGGCTCCGCTCAGGGCAGGCCTCCGCGGGATTGATAAAAAAAAAGTCGGGAACGATAATAATGGTGAAAAATATGGAAAATAAAAGAAAAGTATTATTTATAGATAATTTCGATTCGTTTACATACAACCTTGTAGATGACTTTTGCAAACGTAATTGTGATGCTAAAGTATATCGTGCTGATACTGAACTCGAAGACTTAAAGAAGGTTGCGGAAGAATTCCAACCTGACCTGCTTTTAATTTCGCCCGGTCCCGGCACACCGGATACAGCCGGAGTTTCATTAGCAGCTATAGATTATTTCAAGGATAAACTGCCAATCTTCGGAGTTTGTCTCGGTCATCAGACTATAGCTCAGTATTTCGGCGGAGTAGTTGGCCATGCACCAAAACCAATGCACGGGAAACCATCACGAGTAACACATAACGGCAAGGATGTTTTCGAAGGTATAGAAAATCCTCTTCAGGCCGGCCGATACCATAGTCTCGTGGCAATTAAAATGCCCGAATGTCTTGAAACAACCGCCGAGTTCGATGGAATCGTAATGGGATTACGACACAAAGAGCTTCCTATATTCGGCGTACAGTTCCATCCGGAAAGTATTCTTACACCCGCCGGAGGAAAAATCATTGAAAACATCTTGAAAATAGCGGAAAATTCAAAACAAACTGTGAGGCAATAAAATGGCTACAATAATTGAATACTTACAACCATTGTTACAACGTGAAAATCTTAGCTACGAACAGGCTACCGATTTATTAGATATTGTATTCAAAGGAGAAGTACCTGAACCGCAAATTGCGGCGTTCTTGACTGCTATGCAAATCAAAGGTCTCACAGCCTCTGAAGTAGCCGGGCTTGCTCAATCCATGAGAACTCACGCTGTAAAAGTTCAAACCGGGCTGGATAATATAATTGATATAGTGGGAACTGGTGGCGCAGCAGTTAAAACATTTAATGTTTCTACCGCTTCTGCTATCGTTTGCGCAGGAGCAGGCGCATATGTAGCCAAACATGGAAACCGTGCTATCACAAGCAAATGCGGTTCAGCCGATGTGCTTGAGGAACTGGGAGTAAATATAAATCCAGGCCCGGAGATTGTCGCTGAATGTGTAAAAGAAGCTTATGTAGGCTTTATGTTTGCACCAATGTATCACCCTGCTATGAAATACGTTCAACCAATACGAAAGAGTCTTGGTTTCAGAACAGTCTTTAATATTCTTGGTCCTTTAACAAACCCGGCCGGCGTAAATTCAATCGTTCTTGGAGTCGCTGAAGAAGGATTGATGCAAATGATGGCCGAAGTATTAAATATTCTCGGTACCAAATTCGCGTTGGTTGTTCATAGTGACGGCCTCGATGAAATCAGTTTGACTGGTATTACAAAAATTTGTGAATTGAAAGAAGGTCAGATAACTGAAAAACAAATGAATCCTGCTGATTTAGGAATGAATGCTGCCAGTATAGAACAAATGAGTGTCACTGACGCTAAAACAAGCGCAAAGGTAATCAGGGACATTTTATCAGGCAGGGAAACCGGACCATGCAGGGACATCATTCTTTTAAATTCAGCCGCTGGTATTATCGCAGCCGGTCTTGCTGATGATTTCAGTTCGGCAGTTGAGCTGGCACAAAAAGCAATAAGTGACGGAAAAGCTATGAATTGTCTTGAAAAATTAATTGAAATTTCCAATAGAACCTAACATTTATTATATTTTTAAAATATTATGTTAATAACGAAAGTAAAAATTTGCGGCATAACAAATTATGATGACGCTGTAGCTGCTATGGACATGGGCGCTGATTTACTTGGATTTAATTTCTACAAGAAAAGTCCAAGGTATATATCGCCTGAAAAAGTAGCTGAGATTGTTGATCAATTACCCAGTTTTATCGATTTAGTCGGTGTATTTGTGAATTCCCCTATCGAAGAAATTCATGAAACAATACAGACTTGTTCGCTAAACTGGGTTCAATTACACGGCGATGAAGATCTGGAATTCTGCAATTCTCTTCGTTCTCACGATGTCAAAACGATGAAAGCTATTCGAGTTAAGAACCAGTCAGATATCGAAAGCACAAAAGACTTCTTTACAGACGCTATCCTCCTGGATGCTTTCGATCCGGATAAATATGGCGGCACTGGAGTCACTTTCGATTGGAATATTATTGGTCATATAGGTAAACGTGTCTTTTTAGCTGGCGGGATAAATCCGGATAACGCTGAAGCGGCGTTAAAATTAGGTGTTTATGGAATAGATGTCTGCAGCGGTATTGAAACCAGTCCGGGCATAAAAGACCATAACAAAATGAAGCAATTATTCGATAATATCAGATATCTTAGAGGTTAAAGGAAAATATGAAATATAAAGGCAGATACGGTAATTACGGCGGTTTCTACGTCCCTGAAGTTTTAATACCGGCACTGGAAGAACTGGAAAACGCTTTTTATAAATTTTACGAAGATCCTCAGTTCACAAAGGAACTCGATGAGCTTTTTAAATATTATGCAGGCAGACCAAGTCCTTTGTATTTTGCGAAAAGATTCAGTGAAATAGTCGGATTTAAAGTCTATCTGAAACGTGAAGATCTTCTTCACGGCGGTGCGCATAAAGTCAATAACGCGCTCGGACAGGGACTTTTAGCAAAATATATGGGAAAAACCAAGCTAATCGCTGAAACAGGCGCTGGCCAGCATGGTCTTGCAACTGCGATGATTGGTGCCCTGTTCGGAATGGAAACAAAAATTTTTATGGGTGTCACCGACATCGAAAGACAAAGTGTCAACGTCCATAAAATGAAACTCTGCGGTGCCCAGGTTATTGGAGTCGAGGGAGGTACGGGAACACTCAAAGACGCGATTAACGACGCCCTTCGCTACTGGACGGCTCACGTTTCCGATACATTTTATTTGTTCGGTACTGCCGCCGGGCCACACCCATATCCTGCAATTGTAAAGCATTTTCAAAGTTGTATTGGTATAGAAGCCAGACAACAGTGCCTTGACCAGATAGGAAGACTTCCCGATATGGTCGTCGCATGTGTTGGAGGAGGAAGTAATGCAATAGGTATTTTCTCCGGCTTTTACGATGACAAGGAAGTCAGGCTTATTGGTGTCGAAGCAGGAGGCAGAAGTCTTGCAGAAGGGAAAAACGCGGCAACACTTACAGAAGGGAAAATAGGTGTTCTGCATGGAGCAAAGGCTTATCTATTACAGGATAAAGAAGGCCAGGTCTTTGATACAGAATCCGTAAGTGCCGGACTGGACTACGCTTCCGTTGGGCCGGAGCATTGCTACCTTAAAGATACTAAAAGAGCAGAGTATTTCGCCGCTCAGGATGAAGATGTTCTAAACGCTTTTGAGGCGCTTACTAAACGTGAAGGAATTATCCCGGCATTGGAAAGTTCACACGCACTTGCGTTTCTTATGACTCATAAGAACGAAATCAGCCCCGATACTATAGTCGTAGCAAATCTTTCCGGACGCGGCGACAAAGATGTATCTATCGTAGAAAAATACAGACCATTGAAATAAGATTCTATATAAAAATATTGGATAAAATCTATGAAAACATACAAAGAAGCATTCTCTCAATTGAACAGAGCCGCTTTAATACCTTTTTTTGTTATCGGTGACCCCGATTTTGAAACAAGCCTGGAAATTGTGAAAACAGCAATTGACTCAGGAGCAGATGTTTTGGAATTAGGCATACCCTTCTCGGATCCAATCGCGGATGGCCCTGTAATCCAAAAAGCTGATATTCGTGCCATGAAAAGCGGCTTAAAAATGGCAAAAGCGCTCGAATTTATCAATAAAATTAAAGAGTATAAGGATATTCCTATTGGATTACTCATGTATTATAACCTTGTATTTCAGTATGGTATAGAAAAATTCTTCATCGATTGCCATAAAGCCGGTGTTAATAGTGTTTTAGTAGCAGATTTGAGCATAGATGACTCAGACGAAATATCAGGAGCCGCCCTTTCAGCAGGACTTGATACAGTTTTTATGGTTACTCCAAACACAAAACCTGACAGAATGGAGCTAATTGCCTCAAAAACAACAGGATTTATATACGCAGTCTCGGTTTTAGGGGTTACTGGCAGCAGAAATGAGCTTTCGAGCCATGTCGAAGGATTGGTTGCCAAAATAAAATCAATCACTGATGTCCCAATATGTGTAGGTTTTGGAATCAGCTCGCCTGAACATGCTGTAAGTGTAGCAAAGGCAGGAGCTAATGGTGTAATAATCGGTTCTAAAATCGTGGGCTTTGTCGAAAAAAATCTTAATGATAAAACTCAAATGAAAGAAGATATTTCAGTATTTCTTAAAAGTGTCAAATCGGCTTTGTCCGATAACATATTGTAATAAAAGCGTTTATTGCATTATATTGTCGTTTTTATTATTGTTTTCCCTTGACTTTTTTTAATTATTTTTATATTTTAAATTTTGCATTTTTTATAAATTTCAGCAATAAATCGTAATAATTTTGCGTCTTATATATGACAGAAGAGTAAATTCAGGCGATTTGTACCTGGAAATATAAAGGATTGTTTTTTAAGATTATTTGTAAGAGGCAAAATTATGAAGGGTTTTAATTTTAAGTTTACATCGATATTAGTTATTTTGTTTTTAATTTCAGCGGCTTGTGCAGTAACAAAAGAAACAACAAAAAATGAGGGCTTAGATCAGGAAAATAAGATATTTGTTTCAAATACACAAGGATTTGAAATTAATAAAGAAACTATAAAAAATAGCTTAAATCTTTATCAGAATTTATCCACTGATAAGAAAACTGCTATAAAAGATAGAATGGTTAAATTAAGTCAGAAAAGACAACAAAATATCGAGCAAGTTCAAAAGCAAATTAAAGAATACAAACTTCATAAAAATTTGCAAAATGCAAAAAGTCAGGTTACACAAATTAGTCAATTACAGGCTATCCAAAAAATTGCCTTGAAAGAAAACGCAACTGAAACAGCAAAAAGTCTTGAAATTTTAATAAGCTGGTATGAAAATAAACAAAAAATCAAGACTTTAGATAAAAATAGTTTATAGGTTGAATAAATAGTATATTAGAAATAAAAGTAAGCATTAGATTTAATAAAAATAGTATTACGCATTAAAATTTATTTTTTATGAAAATGCGCAATATGGAATTTTATTATTTTATCATTTGAGGATGGTAAAATTCAGCTAAAGAATATTAATATTGAATAGATTCTTATTCTTCAGAAAGTATATAATATTCTAATTTTCATATTCTGTTTGGTTTAAAAGAGTTTTAAGATTTTCGAGTAAGCTTAAAGGCTAATTGTCCACTGTGGGACATAGTGAATTATAAATTTATTTAACTTGTTTTGGAGGTCAGTATTATGAAGAAGTGTATTTTTGCTTCAGTAACTATCATTGCGCTTTTAGCAATCACAACAGGGCTTTACGCACAGCCACCTGGTGGCATGGGCGGTGGTGGCGGCATGATGGGAGGCGGAGGAATGATGGGCGGTGGTCCTGGCGGAGGAATGATGGGTGGAATGGGTATGGGCATGATGATAACAGAACGCCCAGCCAAAGATAAAAGACTTGCGGCAGTTAAAGGTCTTGAAAAACAAATCGCAGCTCTCAAAGCAGCAGTTGAAAAAGCTCCTGCTACAGATCCAAATTTGGTTACCATTAAAGACGCAGACCTTACAAAATTCATGGATACCTATACAGTTGAAAGCAATGCTATCAATACTATACAGGCAACTCTTACAACTTTAAGAGGAACACCAGCCGGTATGGGCGGTATGATGATGGGATTTGGTCGTATGGGCGGACCATCTGAGGAAGTTCTCGCCGAGCTTAACACATTAGCTAAAGGTGAAAAAGCTACAAAAACTGCTGCACGTATCGACGCACTCATTAAAGAAGCACAGGATAATGCAGCGAGAATGCAGGAAATGATGGGCGGCATGGGCGGCGGCGGTTTCGGCGGCTTTTAATGTTAGTACCCTGCTGGTCTTCATAATCATTATTAAATCAGTATAACAATTAAAAGTTTAGTAACTATTTGAATTTTATTAATTAGTTTCGGAGGTCAGTATTATGAAGAAATTTGTTTTTACTGCAATTGCTATCATAGCGGTTTTTTCAGTCGCACTATACATTGACGCTCAACCCGCCGGCGGCGGTGGTATGGGCGGCGGCATGGGATTTGGCGCTGGTGGTGGTGGCGGTATGATGGGTGGTGGCGGTGGCAGAGGTGCTCGCGGTCTCAGAGCACGCCCGGAAAAAGCCGCAAGACTTACAGCCGTCAAAGAGCTTGAAAAACAAGTAGCTGCTCTTAAAGCTGCTGTTGAAAAAGCTCCTGCTACAGACCCAAATCTGGTAACCATCAAAGACACAGATCTTACAAAGTTCATGGACACTTATACAGTTGAAAGTAATGCTATCAACACAATCCAGGCAACTCTTGCATCACTGTCAGGTACAGGTGCACGTGGCGGCATGGGTCGTAATACAGGTGCTCCAACAGAAGAAATTCTTACTGAACTGAGTACGTTAGCAAAAGACGAAAAAGCAACAAAAACTGCAGCACGTATTGCTGCTCTTATCGAGCAAGCCCAGCAAAGAGCTACAAGAGGTGCTGGCGGTGGCATGATGGGCGGCGGCGCTGGTGCTGGCGGCGGAATGGGCCGCGGTGGCCGTGGTGGTGCACAGCAGTAATAGGTTTTTCTATTTTAATAGCAAAGAACAATGGTTATTGAGTAAGTAATAAAATGTTTTATCAGATCATTATGTGAAATTACTAAATTAACATAGTAATAATTAATTTGAAACTTAATAAATTATTTTGGAGGTCAATATTATGAAGAAGTTCGTATTTGCAGCAATAGCTGTTTTAGCGGTTACAGCAGTCACACTAAGTCTTAATGCACAACCAGCCGGTGGTGGCGGTTTCGGCGGTGGTGCCGGTGGCGGCGGTGGTTTTGGTGGTGGTGCCGGCGGCGGTATGATGGGCGGCATGAGAGGCGCAAGAGGCCCGGTAGTTCGTCCAGACAAAGCTGCAAGACTTGCCTTAATTAAAGAATTGGAAGCACAAGTAAAAACATTAGTAGCCGCAGTAGAAGCTGCTCCTGCTAAAGACACAGAAGTTACAGCAGATTCTGACCAAGCTACAATTGATAAAGCCACAGCAGAAAGACAAGCTGAAACTGACGCTCTTACTGCAGTTCAGACAACACTCGCATCTTTAAGAAACGCAGCGGCAGCAGGTGGCGGTCGTGGTGGACGCGGAATGGGTGGCGCATCAGCTGATGTACTGTCAGAACTTCGCGTTTTAGCAAGTGGCGAAAAAGCAACAAAAACTGTTGCAAAACTTGATGCACTTATCAAAGAAGCACAGACCACTGGCGGCGCAAGAGGTGGTCGTGGACAAGGTCGCGGCGGAATGGGCGGCGGCGGACGCGGCGGCGCAGGCGGCGGCGGTATGATGGGCGGCGGTGCTTTCTAATAGCTCATAACCACAATGTCTTTAATCACTTAATAAGCCGATATATACCGTCTTATTAAATGTAAAAATTGAATAAGGCTCTTCTTTATCATGTATCGTTTTGATACAACATTAAAGGAGAGCCTTTTCTTATTTTGAACCTTAAAATTACTAAATTGATATTTAGCAAGTATAAAAAAAAAAACGTATCTCGTGACACTCCTCCATGTCACAAGATACGCGAAATTATTTTTTGAAACTTAATTATTTTTATTTACCAAACCCTGATTTCTCAGCTCTTGTTTCATTAGGTACTGGTCCTTTGAATTGAGTAGAATCATAAGCATTCTGTTCATCTTCTGTCAATCTTGTATCTGTGATAATTCTCGGAGTAATAAAGACCACCAATTCAGCAACTGTTGTTGTTTCACCTTCGAATTTAAAGAGATTACCCAAAACAGGCAAATCGCCAAGTATGGGAACTTTATTGACCTGTTTTGAAGTATCTTTTTTACGTAAACCTCCAAGAACAACCGCTTCGCCGTCATCGACTAACGCTACAGTATCAACTTTTCGAGTATCAACAATCGGTACTGTGCTTGTTGAAACCTGTACGGTTCCGACAACAATCCCGAACTCTGGTATTATGTGCAATCTAATCTTGCCATCTCTTGCAACCTGCGGCGTAACCATCAACTTGGTACCAACATTTTTGAACTTAACTGTTTCTGTAATATTGGAGCCATTGATAGTTCGTTCGACATAAGGATTTTCTGTTACTATCTCAAAAACGGCCGTTCCGTTATCAATGACCCTGATTCTTGGATTCGCAAGTAGCTTTGCATCAATATTTTCTTTCTCTGCTCTCAATAGAGCATTTAAATCCATATGCTTATTAAGTATTCCGAAACTAAGATATCCCATCGTGGCATCAGCCGTCTTACTCGTACCTGCACTAAATGCACCAAGGAGACTCGGATCAGTATTACTATTTACATACGTATCTGCGCCATTATGGCTGACAGTTAAGTCACTATCAGACGCAAGTCCTGACGAACTATAATTTGTTCTCCTGCCCGCATACCAGTCTATACCAAGATCGAGATTGTCTTTGGAAGTTATATCGTAAATTCTGACTTCAACAAGCACTTGCGGTGTAATACAATCAACTTTTTCGATAAGCTTTGAAATTTCTCTGACTATAGGCTCCGTATCAGTAACAATCAGAAAACTCGTGCCTTTTATGAAAGAGACTTTTCCTTTGGCAGATACCATTTCTTTCAGAGCATTGACAACCTCTTCGACATCCGCATATATTATTTCGAATGTCTCAGTAATCAGGCGTTGTTCAATCTCAGGTATTTCATCTCTATCGAGTATTCTTATAACATTTTTGCCTTTCAGATACGCAAAACCATGCACATCAAGAATGCCTTGCAAAGCCTCTTCAACAGATACATCTGTAAGAGTGACTGTAACATTGCCAGTTACTTCCGGACTTATTATGAAATCAACATTAACCTGATCGGTAAGCTGTCTGATTACCATCTCTATAGGAGAGTCACTGACCTCAATGGAAACTTTTTTCTGCATTTTCACATCAAGTTCACTAAGCTCTTCAGTATCTCCTGTGATATCTGTTGCCTGTGAGTTTTCACTGCTTTCTTCAGAAACAACAGGAAGGCAAATAAAGGATATTACAATCCATGTTATTAACATTTTTAATATAAGAGATTTCATTTTCTTGTTTTTCATGGTACTTTCCTTTTCTTTATTGGTTATCTGGTCTGTTAATGATTTTATTTAATATTTTCGCTCATGCCGCCATGCTGAATATCTTCTGCTATTTTTTGTGTCCATCTTTTACCTTCTTTTTCGAACACAACATAATCTTTTTCAATTCCCACAACAACAACACCGTTTATCTCCTGGTTCAAATATACAATTTTATCCCCGATGACAACTGACGGTTTATCATTGCTATACAGTATGCTTCTTACATACATTACTCCGTATTCAGTACTATCTGTTGTATTATCCTGCCCTGTGCTGCTTGATGTGTTTCGTCCTGAGTTTATGGATACGCTATTTGTCACCGGTAATGGATTAGGGATTTTCCAATCAATATTGTTATCTGAAGAATCATTGATAGCAAGAGCAGGTTCATTACCAACGCTTGCCCCATTAGATGTTTGCGGAGGTTTACTCAATACCTGCCTGAACATAAATATCATAATAACAAAGAGAATCGGTATCATTACCATCATTACCCTTTGTTTCGTATCTCCTGATTCCGATTTTTCCTTTTTAATTTTAGACTTTATTTTTTGAATAAAACCAGTACCAGACTTTTTTCCAAAGAAATTTTTATCAACCTGTTCCAAAGGTATATTGGTACTCATTTGTTGTGTAAGCTGGTATGGATTTGAACCTATACGACTATTTGATTTATCTTCTTTAAAACCGTCATTTATTTCTGCTTGAATAGCAGAATGGGGTTGCTTTTCTTCGCTCTGTGCAATTCCCCTGTCTTTTATCTTAAAGCCGGATAGAAACTCATTTTGAGGCTCCGCTTTATTTGATTGATCCTGCGTGCCCATTTTTTTATCTCCTGAATAATACTTTGTTTTCAATTATTTAAATAACTTGTTTTTTCGTTACCACTTAAACCAACAATATGAGTGGTATTTTCATCATTTATTCCGGTTGTTTCCTGTTTTCGGATAAGAGCAGCCAAATCAAGAGTCACCTGATAGTTTGTATTACTGTTGTTCTGTTTACTTAACATAAAATTATGAACAAATAAAACCGGTTTGTGCCTTTCAAGTGTATTCAAAAAAACCGCAAATTCCTGAAATCCTGAAATGAAACTGACTTGAATACGTTTTTCAAAAATATTATTTGGATCAGATGATTCTGAAATAGTGTCAATATTATTGCTCTGAACACTAAAAGAAGATAGCGAGCACTCATTGGCAATTTTACTTATATCAAAAGTTAAATCCTCCGCACTTTTATAATCAAGTACAAATTCCTCCAACTTGTTTTGTAAAACTCCAATCTCCTCATTAATAAGAGCCTGAGTTTCATATCTTGCAGCTATTTGTGCCCGTTTGTATTCCTGTTTGCCTTGAACAAGTTTGTTTTCGATATTCTTTTTTAATTCATTTTGCGGGCCAATCAGAAATAAATAGGCAAGAATAAATCCAACAAGACAAATAATCCAGATTAAAGCTAACACTTTTAGATATTTTTTGTATGTCTTTATAAAAGCCATATTATATCTCCGGTTTAAACAAACATTCTATCTTATATGAAATGGTCTCAATTCCGTTGTTCTGTTTCGCTTCCCTCGTGGAAATTATGTTTTCCAGCTTTGAACTGAGTGCTGAAGAAGCATACAACCTGTTTCGGAATTCCTTGACTTGTTCTGCATAATCTCCCTGCTCTCGATTGCTAATCTGCAAAACAAGTTTTGTCACTATAACATCCTTTGCATTGAGCGGATCAATTGTCCCTAAGGAATTTTTTCTTACTTTTTCCTGCTCAACTTTTAGATTTTTTAATAGTACAGAAGAAGGCATTTCTTCGAGAAGTATCGCCAATACAGGTGACCACTGTTTATATTTCTTGATAGACGATTTCACTTCAGAAAGACATGTATTATAAAAAAATACTTTTCTATCAAGATTTCTTTTTGTTTCGAGAGCTTCGGATAATTCAAGAATATCCGCTTCAAGCTTCAATACATCCTGCTGTTTAATCTTAGTGACAATTTTATTATTATTATATAATCCATAAAATGTTATTGCTAAAAAAACAGGTATTAAAGCAGAACTTACAATAATAAGCAAACCCACAGGGCTGCTTTTGGGAGGAATACCCTGTCCCTTTAGCAAATCTATTGTGAATATAGCATCGTTATTTATATTTTTTTGTTTCACTTTTTGACCCATGAATAAATTCAAATCGACCTCATAGCAAGCCCTGCCGCCACTGCCAGAGCATGACCCTGCTTTGTAAGAATTTCTTTGCACCCTTGTGAGGCATCACATCTGATATTTGAAAAAGGATTCCATAATATTACTTCAGTTCCAAGCCGGCGACTCAACAATTCGATAAATCCCCTGGCTATTGCGAAACCTCCACAGATATATATCTTTCTAAGAGGTACTGATTTTTCCTGTGCAGCATAAAAACGTAAAGCATTTGAAACACTGCTAATTAATCTATCAGATGCCTTTTCCAGACTGCTCGCAAGATCAAACGGTACATCTTCTTCATTATTGAATAAAATGGAATAGAGAACTTCTTTAGAAATCTCATTCTCATTAAGAATCTGTATTATTATATCGTTTCCAGAACTGCTTGTGTCATGAATAAAAGGCCAGCCATCTTTATTCATAATAGCTAAAGTCGTATTTTCACTACCGACGTTAAGAATTGCCGATGCCTCTCTATCACAATCTTCAGCAAGGTTATTAAAGCAATTCAATAACGCCAATCCATCTACGTCCATAAGAACGCACTTAAGACCGGCTTTGTCAGCCAATTGTTTTTTGCTTGCAAGAAGTGATTTTGTAGCGGCAACGATAAAACCTTTGGTGCTATCATCATTGTCAGATATAATCTGGTAATCAATTGAGGCCTGCCCAGCATTAAATGGACATAGAACATCTGCTTCAAGATTAATTGCACTTTCTATTTCCTCGTCCGGCAATCTTGGGAATGCAAAATCACGAACAGCTACTTCAGGACCACTTACACCGCAAACAGCGAGATTCGTTTTGATTTTTTGTTTTGCCCTGAGTTTAGCCGTTGCAAAACATTTATTAATCGCATCAATAATTCTCGCCATAACTTTTTCATCAGAAACTGTATCAAAATTATTTTCTGAATCCGCTGCAATTTCAGCATATCCAGCCGCTTTAACGATATAGCCTGCATTGTCTCTATTCATCGAAATAATTTTGACTGACGATGAACCAATGTCCAAACCAATAACGTCAAGTTGTTTTAAATTTAGCATTTGCTTAATATCCATAGGTTATATAATCGGCTTATCAAAGGAGTGATTTTACTTAAAAGTAAAAAAAAGAATTGAAATATTAATTAATTTATTTTTTTGTCTTTTGGCGTGAAAGCGATAAATAAACCATTTATCGCTGAAATGCGAATATATTATAGGGACTATCTGTATTAGTAAAATAATTAAATTATTGGCTTACTCTATAATCATGCCAGCCTGCCGGCGCAGGTATGAATTTGCCCTGTAACCAAATATCACCAGGCAATATTCCCTCAAGAACTCTGTCATCGAAATAATAGTTTTTAAGATAACCGTCTGAACCAATTATACCAACGACACCCCTGATTACCTCTGTAATAGTACCTCGCAATATCAAATCATCCTGGGGAGAATGGTATTCTTTTCTGTCTCCAACATTTTCAGCTCCCCATCCTCCGCCTCCAACAGTCAGAGCGGCTTCTACAACCATTGGATCGGGTAAAACTCTGTCATATATTTGGCTGCCGTCTGAAATACCTATGGGATTATAAACGTGACCATCGATATCACCACCGTTACCACTGCTGCTGCCGTTCCAGTTGTTGCCACCTCTTCTCGTACCGCCTCTGCCATTACTGCCGCTTGTGCCGCTATCTGTAGGATAGCTTTCAGAGAGTCCTGGATCAACTACCTTTATCACACCTTGAGAAATCAGTCCGAGAATATTAGGATTATCATCAGATGGTTTTCCATCGGTATCATGCGGACCATCAACTTTAATCGAATCCGCAATCCAGATATTACCCGTAGCGACAACGGTAATTCTTCCCTTTACCAATTGTCCGCCGTCATGCACGGTTTTGTCACCGCCAATAACAACACTTCCATCAACATAAATCTGCCCGCCGGGTTCTGATGTTACACCATTAAAACTCTGTGTTACATAAGTATTTTCAATTGGAACTGTAAATCTTAGCCCGGTATCTTCAGCATCCTCCGGCATGTAATGATAGGTGTAAATATTGTATTTTTCATACATTGTACCGTCACTGCCGTCTTTAATTTTATAATCATAATCTCCTTCTTCATTTGGCTTACTGCCTCGTACAGTACAATTATTTGTAATACGTATTTTGCCTGCGCCATCCTCAACAAAAAACTCAAGCTGAACAGCAGGATATGGATTTGAGGCAGTTGCATACGCCGTTGGAACTGGTGTAAATCTATACGATAAATTAGTGGAGTCTCTAAATCGTTCAATTTTGTCCTGAACAATATCTTTATCTGTCACTTTATTATTAGGCTGATCAAAGCATATTCCGCTATCGAACGTTGACATTACAGAATAATATTTATCAAAACCCGAACCAGAAACATATCTTGGCTCCCCCATGCTTACAGTCTGCAAAAATTGCGGATTACCCTGAATATGAATATCAATATTATCGGGTTGATCTTCATAATCATTAATATGCAGCGGCATATCAATAACTTCGTTATTTGCAAAATAAACTGCCTGGGTTTTGTTATTTCCAGTGGGAATACGGCACATTCCCATATCCCAGCCGCTCAGCGCCTGAACGACATGAACATCAACCGTCCGTGAAAATGTTCCGCTGTTACCAACAGAAAGAACACGATAAACAGGGCGGGAACCAACGAATGAAAATAGTTCTATCCTGTAGCTGCAGCTTCCCTGCGAAACATTTAGCGAACCGGTGACTCCTGATGACTGATTGTAAATCGTGCCTAACATATCCTTTTGCTGGCTCATCCAAAAAACCGCAGTTTCATAACCAGCTTCAGCCGCGAGCATGGAAATAGTCTCGTTTTTCAATTTTATGGCTGTGTGTTTTACTCCATAAGCAACAGTAAGCATACCCAGTCCCAGAAAGCTTAAAAGAATCATACATATTACCACTAAAACAAGTGCAGAGCCTTTCTGTCTATAAAGATTTGGGTATATATTACAATTTCTATTTCCCTTCGGATATCTCACAATATTGAGCCTCCAGTTTTTTATCTTGGCCAGATATTTCGTAAATAAGTAGCGGTCATTATTTGAACTGACTCGTTATCTTCGATATTTTTTAAAGTAATATTTATACGAACGCTTCCCTGTCCTACTCCATTAACTGTAGTATGACTGAAAACTCCATCATCCGAATCACTTAGTAAAACATTATCAGCCAGAATAGTTGTAGTTATTCCAGCAGTATTTCTTCTACCATTAGTAATAGCACCGGGTGGATATGGTCCTTTATCAACTTTCAGCTTCTTACCATCAATATAAAAAAACGCATAAGCAGTTGCGATCTTTGTCGTATCCATTAAGTTTTGCGAATCAGAAGAATCAAGCCCGGAATCCCAGTATCCGAACTCGACGGCATCGCCTGATACTATCTCTTCTGGATTTCCTGTTCGAGGTAGTGCCTTAAAATATGTGTCACCTTCTCTCTTATAAATTGTATAGGAAAGACGATTTGACTTCCTTCCTACATTTCCGAATTCAAGGGTGGCGGCAATTGCATCCTGTTTTATCTGATGATTAGCTGTATTATAACATTTTTGCCAGGAACGATTACCACCAATTAAAAGTACCCCTACCCCTAAAATTACTATCATATTAATGACCATAGCTACAATCATTTCAACTAATGTAAACCCTGGTCTTTTATATTTATTCATATTATTTTCTTTATTGTAGTTCATTTTCATTTAAGGAATTATTTAATCCTATATATAATATAATTGATATCAGCCGCCTCCTGAGTCTACCCTGATATATGTAGTCAAAATAACTGGTCTCATATTTGGCGATTCAGCTTTTTGGATTGTCCCCTGGCTGTCGAAAACAGCCCCGAATGATATATACACAGAAAGCTGTCTTAATGTCACTTTCGCGTCTTCATCATAAGCGACATTTTTTGACATCAGCATAACCAGCATTTGAATGTCATCAACTGTAACCAGAAATAAAGTATTTCTAAGCTTTATGCCTAAATCTGAATACTGGCCCAAATCCGAAGGAGAATCTGTTACTGGAGAAAATCCAAGCCCAAGCGATGCAGGATTATAATCCAAAGAGCCGCCAGTGCTCATCCAGTCTTCAAGAAGCAATTGTGCGGTACGAGTAGCGGTTATTTGTGCCTTTGATATTTTTGAATCACGTGCGGCATAATATTGAAAATTCAGCGACCCAATTGCAATGATACATAAAACAACGGTCGTTGCTATGACTTCGACCAAAGTAAAAGCTGTTCTTAAATTTCTTTTCCGATAAAACATAATATTCTCATGCTTTATATGTCTTTATTTATATTTCACACTTGAAAGTCCGCTATTTAAAATATACTCTACAAAATGCAAATTCCAAATATTTAAGACAAATTAAAGAACTACCACTTAAAACTGGTGGGATTAAAATCGTAAAAAATATAAATGGCTACAGCCTGATTGGCTATAGCCATTTATTTTTTTGTATGTCTAACCCGGGTTAATTTACGTTCGGTTCGTTGAAATATTCCGAAACGTTTAATTTAACTGGTCATAAAATCCTTTTTATATTCATACTCAAATAATGAATTTTATTAAAATTCATTATTATACAGTTTACTCTGCTGTTTTCGACCATGTTCCACTTGCATTCAAATAATATGGACCATCAGTTGGTGCATCTGTTTTGGTACCATTAGCTACTGCAATTGTGGCGATTCCATCATCACTTACAGCAGTAATTGAATAGTTGGCTGAAGCAAAATAAGTACCTTCACAATCATTCGTGCTAAAACCAAGCGCATTTCTTGTACCAGCAGCACCAAGATTTGTTCCGACAAGCGCTTTGGCACTTGTAATGCTTGTTTCAGCAGCATATGCACGAACTGCAGTACGAATAGTACCTGCTGTTGCATTTGCTTCTGACCACTTAGCTTTGTTAATACGTCCCTGCATCAGAGGAATAGCCACAGCGGCCAAAATACCAACGATGAGGATGACTACCATCAACTCCACCAGCGTAAAACCTTTTCTTCTTGTCATGTTAATATCTCCTAAAAAAAATCCCAAAAAATATTTTTATTATTCCCGCATTTACACAATCGGCGAAATAACATACAAACTGAATTAAAATTCTTCAAAACATTCTCATAAATATTGTTTAAACATCCGACATTGTAAAAATCGGAAGGTATAACGCAATCACAACTACGGATACAATCGCTCCTACTGTTACAATCATTATTGGTTCAAGCAAACTCATCATAGTACTAACCAGCGAATCAACCTTTCTTTCATAATGCTGACTTGCTCTTTCAAGTACTATAGGAAGAGAACCGCTCTCTTCACCAACCTGTATCATTTTAACAACCATATTCGGAAAAAATTCTGATTCAGACATACTTTTTGATATATTAGAACCTCCGACAACACGCTCTTTTGTGCGAATAATCGCGGTTCTAATAACATCATTATTTGTCATACCGATAAGAATATTAAATACTTCAAGTACTGAAGTACCGGATGTAAGTAAAGTTGCCATTGTCCTGCAAAATGTAATTATGAATGCCTGGCTGAATAGTTTACCAAATAAAGGCATTTTTAGAATTAATCCGCTGAATATCAAATGGCCGCCTTTTGTTTTATTAATAACTATTGTTGACGTAATCAGAAGAATAATGGCTCCAATAATATATAATATATTATGCGCAAGAAGATCATAAAATCCCATAAAAGCCCGCGTAAATGCTGGCATTGTTCCGCCTATCTGATCAAATATTTTCTTGAATCGAGGAACAATAAAAGCCATAATGAATATCACGATTATTGTAATAAAAGACAATACAAAGATTGGATAAGCCATTGCTCCTTTGACTTTTTTTGCCAGTTTGTCACGATTATCAAAGTACTCAGCCAGCTTTGTCACTGCCATAGCGAGGTTTCCGCATGTTTCACCTGCAAGAATCATAGCACATGAAAGCCTGTTAAAAACTCTTGGAAATTCGGCTATACACTCGGAAAGAGGCTGACCTTTCTTAACCTTCTCAGATAACTGAATAAGAATCTTCTGAAGCTGAACATTCTCAATATCATTACTGACAATATCCAGAGCAGACGTAATTGGGATACCTCCTTCAAGCATCGTAGCCAGTTGCCAGCTAAGAGCAGCAAGGTCGGACGATTTAATTTTCCCATTTTTTCCTTTTAGCTTCTTTTGTGTAGATTTAGTATCTGATATTTCTGTAATGGATACAGGAGTGAATCCCTCACTGCGAAGCCGTTCAAGCACGTCATTTGAGGAAGATGCTTCCGTAATACCTCTTCTTTGAACTCCCTCGAAATCTCTGGCAATATATCCATAGTTTTTCATATTTTAATTATTCCTTTAAAGCTGATTCGTATTATTCTCAACCTTTTCCTGTATAAGCGATACTTATTACTTCCTCTGCTGTTGTTAAACCCTGCAAAACTTTACTTGCACCGCTTTCAAGCAAGCCTCCGTATCCTTTATTACGTAATGCAGCTCTTAATTGAGATTCGCTTTCACCATTTATAATTTTTTCGCTGATATAATTATCAACCGGCAGGAACTCGAAAATCGGCAAGCGTCCTAAATACCCGGAACCTCCGCAAGCATTACAGCCTTTTCCATGATAAAATACTGCATTACTTTTTTGATTTTCATCAAGATTAAGCCTTGAGATTATTTCTTCATTTAAAGTAACAGGTTCTTTGCAATTGTCACATATCCGCCTGACAAGACGCTGGGCGATTACTAAATTAAGCGCCGAAGCCAATAAATAACGTTCTATTCCCATATACAACAATCTGCTGATTGCACTTGGCGCATCATTCGTATGGAACGTACTCAATACAAGGTGCCCGGTCAAAGATGCCTTAATCGCGATTTCGACGGTTTCCTTGTCACGTATTTCACCAATAAGAACTATATCAGGGTCCTGTCTTAAAATTGCGCGGAGGCATTTGGCAAAATCCAAATCGATTTCCTGTTTCACTTGTATTTGATTAATACCCGCAAGACGATATTCAACCGGGTCCTCAACTGTTGTAATATTTTTCGTTGGGTCCTTCAGATAATTTAACGCAGAATATAACGAAGTGCTTTTTCCACTACCGGTCGGCCCTGTTACAATTATTATACCATGAGGTCGAGCAAGCATATCTTTGAATTCCTCAAGATACTGCGGCTCAAGTCCCAGCTTGTTTATGTCATGTTTAACGGCAGATGCATCAAGAATACGCATAACAACCTTTTCGCCGTATATCGTGGGAATTGTAGAAACGCGAACATCAATGGCTCTGCCTGAAACTTTCATTTTGAATCTGCCATCCTGAGGAAGTCTTCGCTCGGCGATATCCATGTGAGCAACAATTTTAATTCTTGCAACTACAGCCGCCTGCATTTTCTTGGGAGGCGGAACCATGTCACGAAGCACACCATCAATTCTCATGCGTATCATTGTTGTGTGTTCCTGCGGCTCAATATGAATATCACTTGCTCTGCTCTTTACCGCCTGGCTCATCAGTAAGTCAACAAAACGAATTACCGGTGCTTTATTAGCAGCGGCTTCTCCGGTCGAATCAGTTTCGACCATATCTTCGAGAAATATATCTTCCTCAATCTTATCTTCATCACCTATTTCAATTTCTACAAGACTTCGCAATTCCTGCTCTTCAACATCGGAACCATGATAAATCATTTCTATAGCTTTTTTAATTTCCTTTGGCGAACTGATGGCAGGTTTGATTTGTCTTTTTAATTTTAGAGTGACGGTGTCTATTGCTATTACATTGAGGGGATCAGCCATTGCAACGACAATCTTATTATCCTCTTCGCCGATTGCAACCAGACAAAAACGCGTAGCTATGCTTTCAGGTAATAACCTGGCTATTTTTATATCTATTAATTCGATCGAATTTTTATTATCAAAACGAATATACTCCATATCAAAATGTTCTGATAAGGCAGTAGTAACATCCTCATCATTTAACATCTTGAGATGAAGCAATACTTCACCAAGACGACCGCCCTGTTCTCGCTGCTTATTAAGCACTTGTAGTAACTCTTCACGACTCAGCAAGCCTTTTGCTACAAGCAACTCGCCAAAAAACAAACTTTCCTGCGATTCAGGGATTTTGGAGATAGTCTGAACTGATTCCATTCGACTATCGATACCTCCACTATTAGTGTTGTTGTTATTTACTCACTTTCTATACAAAATATAAAACAAAATACAATAATACAAAATTTTGCTTACATATTTTCCAAAAAGAAATACACTATCCCAATTTTCGGATATATTCCGAGCCTAATTAACTTAAATCTCCCAAAAATACTTTCTCTTAAGTAATTGAATTGTTCATAACAAAATATCTTCTTTTTATAGGACATTCCAGGGGAAAAATGACAATCTTTTTTATTAAATGTGTATTATTGAATTGGAATAAAGAAGATAATTCGCAAAAGGTGGGCAACAATGATTTTTTTTAAGGACTCTTTTTAAAATTTAATCATTTTCACCATATATCCAGTGTGCATTAGACAGGTCATAATTAACAAGCTCATTTGGTCTGAAGAAAATTGCAATTTCCCGACGTGCAGATTCTGAACTATCAGATCCATGCACAAGATTAAACCTTTTGCCGCAACTGAAATCTCCACGAATTGTTCCAGTTTCCGCATTGCAACCAAAAGTAGCACCCATCATTGTCCTGAAAATTTCAATTATTCCATCTGCTTCCCAGACCATAACAAGAGATGGCGATGAAGAAATGAATCTCACTAATCCACTTAGAAAAGGTTTGCCGCGATGAACAGAATAAAGCTCATTTGCCAATTCTTCATTAATATGAAGAAACTTTGCACCAATAAGCTTAAAGCCTCTTCTTTCGAGACGTGATATTATCTGACCTGATACCTGACGTTGTATGCCGTCTGGTTTGATAATTATTAATGTACGTTCTGCCATCTATTGCTTTATACGCTGCTCCGAAGCCAATTTAACTTATGAATTATAACAGAACAACATTTATATTTTAACATTCTGTATTCTGTGTCCTGTATTCTTAATTATGTACCTTGAGGTACAATGTAAATTTCAACTCGTCTGTTTTGCTCGGCTCCGCCTTTGTTTGGAAGATTTGGCACGACAGGACGATACTCTCCAAAACCTCTTACACTCAAACGCTTCGAATCAATACTGTTTCCTTCCATAATTTTTTCAACAGATATAGCTCTATGTACTGACAGATGCCAATTCGAAGGATGATTTTTCAATGTTTCAGCTCTCTGAATCGGCATATCGTCGGTATGTCCAGCGACAACAATGTCAAAATCCAAAGCTTCCGGAGCGTTTAGAATTCCGCAGAGTGATTTAACAGCATTAGCAGCAGAACTCGTAACTTCATCGCTGCCCTTATTAAAGAGCAAATCACTACTGAATTTTACGATACCTCTGTCCTTATCATATGTAACCATGCCGGGATTTGCTCTGGCGAACTCTTCTAAAAGATTGTTCAATTCCGGAGGCAACGCTGTTCCGCCAACCAGGAGTTTCTGTCGTAAGCTATCGATTAATTTATCTTTTTCTGCAATGGTCTTTTCATATAAGGCAACTTTCTGCTCAAGTGTTTCCATATCAACATTGCTTACACCGCGAAGCCCCTCAAGTTCACGTTTTAGCTGGTCGCGTTCAAGCTCTGCAGTGGCTAATGCAGCCGAAAGTGAACTTATCCTCTTTGCCTGAGCATTATTCTGGTCACGCAAGGAGTTCAGCTCACCAGTACAACCATTGATTAAAAATAAAGAAATACATGATACGATTATGACCGAAAATTTCGCAGTACGCATTGTTCAATCCTTTCCTTATGAACTACGATAGTTGCTTTTGACTATCCTTATTCAACTTATTCCAGTATTTTCAGAGATGATTACAGCTTCTACATTCTGTTTAACTATTAATAGTAAATAAAACTGATTTACTCATATTCGTCAAGAATAAACTTTTAAAATATTTAGCTTTATTTACTTTATTAATCGAGTAGTAAAATTTAATAGAATAAAACAGTTTTTTCGTATAAAATTTAATATTTAATAATTTTATGATTCCTTAAAATGAATAACTATTTCTAACAGAATATTTGTTGAATCGAAAAGCTTGTATAACTCTATAAACAGAAACGTTTTATTATGAAAGTTTTAATTGCTCAAAAATGTGGTTTTTGCCACGGCGTAAGAAATGCTATAAGGGTAGCAAATCAAACCCTCGAAGACGAACACGATGTGTATTGCCTGGGTCCGATTATTCATAACAAGGACATGGTAGACCAGCTTTCCCAAAACGGTCTGAAAACCGTATCTACTGCAGATGAAATACTATCTGGTACTGTGCTGATACGATCTCATGGTGCCGCCCCCAAACAAATCGCAAAATTAAAAGAAAAAGGTCTCAATATAATTGATGCCACATGCGTTCTTGTAAAAAGAGTACAGCACATAGCATCAGAATTCGAAAAAGAAGGTTATAAAGCTGTAATTATCGGCGAAGAGGACCACCCTGAAGTCAAAGCGGTTGTTGGTTGCGCCAAAGATGTAATTGTAATAACCGAAGAATCAGACATAGATAAACTCCCCAAGCATACGAAACTGGGTATTGTTTGCCAGACAACACAAAGTCCTGAGCATTTCGGGAAAATGCTCGGTGCAATCGGCCAGTGTGATTTCAGCGAGCTAAAAGTAATCAATACTCTCTGCAATGAAGCAATAAAAAGACAGGAATCCGCAGTAGAACTATGCAAACAGGTGGATATCATGTTTGTTCTTGGCGGCCTGGAAAGTGCAAACACAAAAAGACTGGCGGAACTCTGTAAAACTGTTAACCAGCAAACATATCATTTACAAAACTGGAAGGAACTCGATAAAACTCTTATTTCAGGCAAAATCACTGCTGGAGTTACAGCAGGAGCGTCCACTCCAGACTGGATAATCGATGAATTTGTCAATAATCTTGAAAAAATGTGAAATATCACTAATATTTTATTTTTGAATAAATAAAAATATTTAAGATTATCTTGAAATCATACTTTATTTATGGTAAATATTAGTGTTTTAAAATAGGATTAATGTAAATATACTTTGCATTTGCTGCGTGGGCAAATGTGTTTTTTGAATTATTAACCAAAAAATTGAAGTTTATGCACTAGTGCATAATATCATGTCGGCGTGAATGTGGGGCGCAGACTGGTAATTTAAAAAGACTCCACAAAGGAAAAAAGTTGTATGGTTGATTTAAATATTATTAACAAATTAGGTCTGTCGCAGGAAAAACTTGACGAGCAAGTCAA
>JAFGPS010000141.1 GCA_016936075.1 Sedimentisphaerales bacterium
AAATCCTTTCCAATTATATTTTTACATGATAACATATTGAACATATAATATCATTACTAAAAACATAATTGTGACACAGCCTGGAAGTGCGGCAATCTTCAACCAATATTTAACCGCAGACTCCGTCCTGAGCGAAGCCGAAGGATGAACGCAGATTATTGACTTTGTCATTCCGCACTTGTTACGGAATCCACCTTAAACAGAAACACCTTTTTAATTCTGTCTTCTTATTAAAATTAATTAGTAAGGTGTCCCCAGATTATTCCCTCGCAGAAGTTATTACCGTTTACGATTAACGATTGAATATACTAGAGCATAGTCACTATCTCGTATAGCACGACGACGTTCTACTTCACTTTTGAAAGCTCTAGAACCAATCTTGGATAGTGCACCAAGTACTGCCGCCGATGTTATGTAGCCATTTCCGTGAATTATCCCACCAATAAACGCGAAAAATGCCGCCCAAGTAGCTTGCTCACTAAACAATTCCTCAAAGAATTTTCGCAAAGCAGTTTGGTCTAGGCGAAGAAGATCTGCTACCTCAGTTTCAACCTTTGCTGTAACCATATTAGATGTGTTCTTAATAAGTTGTTCGTAGTTTTTCATTTGATTGATATCGAGGGCTAGAGACATGCATTTTGATCGTAAACGTGATATTTCTTCATTTCGCCCGTTCCTAAGTTCAGCAATAAGATTAACTGCATTACTATTGAGAGGATCCAATTTTGGGGAGAGTATCTGTCTAAAGAACTCATACGCGATAACGTCAAGATCAACAGAGTTTGCAGTATCATTCACACCAACATCTGAATAAGATGACAATACATTTATGAGTGATTCGTTAGTTAACAATAATTTTGAGTCATTAAAACTTCCCTTCTGTAGAATGTTTAGCCGAAGAAAATACCCTGAAAGCAATAGAGACTCTATAGATAATTCACTAAAAAGTTGATTACAGTAACTGTAGAGGCAGTCGATATTCTTATCAAACTCAAGATAAATCTCTAAAAAAATATGCCTTACAAGTTCACTTGAAGCAGTGAATGGATTGATTATTTTAATGAGTTCGTTGTTTTCGATTGGCGAAGCTTCGTATAATGCAATAGCATCTTCCAAGGCATTGCGAGTAGCGGGATATATCATCCACACAACTTTAAGAATTCCAACTTCGCTTAACGGCCCCAATAATTGAATCGTCCTATTAAAGCATTCTTGCTGTATACGCCAATTCCCTATAAGCATATGGAGGATTTCAGTCCATACAGGTTTCTTTCTTTCGACCTTTCTGAGTAGCTCGAATGCATCCTTTGTAATTACCTGTGCTGGTGGTGTTGCCACAATTGGATTATCAAAATATAAGAAAGCTGCCCCAGTAATATCTCCAGAACTAGATAAGGGATCGGGGAACAGCAAGATAGGAGACTTAATGTCACTCATAGTTTATCCGTTCTCATATGAATATTAAAAATGTATCTGACACCGTTTCAATTTCCATTGCTATTAATAAGCCCTATGATACAAAAGGAGAAAAACCATATTGCTATAGTTGACAAGGCAATAAAAACGCAATATAGAGCTTCAAATATCCACCACCAAGCTTTAACTGAGGGGCTTTGGTCATAGACAGATTGCTCTGCCCGCCTATAGCCTTTCCAGCGGCTTAAGCAGAATATAATTTGGATAATCGCAATGACACCCCAGAATGTAGTCAGGCTCGCTACACCATAAATTAGCTTTGTTAACACTGGGATGCCAATGCCTAGCTGATGTCTAGTTGAAATGAGTGTTACTGATGCCATCGCTAGCCCTGTAAGAACTTTGACATAAGAGCCAAAAGATGATCGTGCAAGTTCTGTAAAATACTTCTGGCGGTCAGTAACAAGCCTATATCGTTCAAGTCTAAGGTCGTCTTCTATAGTCATGAAAAACTCCCTACTATCATAATATTCTATGGATTCAGAATTAGTTTTCAGCCTTTAGCTACGAGCGTTCAGGTTTCATTTCAATTTATAATATATCTTCGCCAAAGGTGTAAAATCAAAGTAAATTCTCGTCACCGCAATAATTTATTGTAGAGATTGTGGAATTGCAAGGAAATATTTGTGAGAAAAGGCTCAAAGTAACAAAGTGGCAAAGGCACAAAGATATTTTTTCTCTGTGTTCTCGGTGCTCTCTGTGGCTAAAATATTTGAATAGCATGGGCTGAAGCCCCTCCTACTCTCGTAAATTGGTTGAAGATTGCCGCGCTTCGCTCGCAATGACATCTTGTTTTTATTCGTGTCAATTCGTGTTTATTCGTGGTTTTAATTTACTATTTTTAACTGGATTCCCGCCTTCGCGAGAATGACCAGGCTTCGTCTGCGACTACGCCTTGGCAGGCCTTGCTTCTTTTTCCTCTGTGCCCCCTGTGGCGAAAAACATTTAAAACAAAAGAAGCAATCTCTGTTTTGTAGAACTTAGATTGCTTCTTTTTTTATATCAGAAGTTATTTAGTTATAACTTTTGAATTATTTCAAAACTTTTTTAACAGCCGCTACGATTTCTTTTTCGGTAAGGCCGTAATGTACTAAAAGCTCTTCCCAATCCAATGCGGATTGTCCGAATACGTCTTTGACCGCCACTGCTTCCATAGGAATAGCTGAGCCTCTCATAATCATTGCTATTGCGTTTGCAAGACCACCGATTATGGAGTTTTCTTCGACTGTTACGATACCTTTTGCTCCGGCACAAAGTTCTTTTACTACGTCTTCATCTATCGGTTTCAATGTGCTTACATTTACAACCTTAAGTGAAACGCCTTCTTTTTCCAGAATATCAGCGGCTAAAAGTGCTTTATAAACCATGTAGCCGTGAGCGAAAACTGTGATGTCTTTGCCGTCACGAATTACGGTTGGTACGCCAATCTTAAATTCTGTTTTTGGGTCGGTTACATCAGGAACGTCATTACGAAGAATTCTGATATACATAGGACCATCGTGATCGACCATGGCTTTCACCATTTTTGCGGTTTCAATTCCATCCGCTGGTGACAAAACTACCATGTTCGGTAATACACGCATGATTGCGATATCATCGATACTCTGGTGAGTTGCACCATCGCCAAAGTCAGAAAGACCGGCGCTTGAGCCGACGATTTTTACATTTACTTCACCAATACAAACGCTAACGCGAATCTGGTCATAAGGTCTGCCCGCGGAGAAAACCGCGAAAGAATTTACAAATGGAACCTTGCCGCTGAGTGCAAGACCAGCAGCGACTGAAACCATATTCTGCTCGCCAATACCCATTTCGAAATGACGATCAGGAAATGCTTCTTCGAAAAGGCAGGTCATAGTAGATTTGCACAAGTCAGCATCCAGTGCGACTATTCGTTCGTCCTTCATACCTAACTCAACAAGAGTCTTGCCATATACGGCTCTACAATTTTGCTTATTCATATTTTTTTATCCTTAATCTACGAACAGCTCGCGTGCTGTATCATATTGTTCCTGTGTCATCATGCCATGATGGAATTGCGCTTTATTTTCTGCGAAGGGAACTCCCTTGCTTTTTACAGTATTTGCGACAATCATCGTTGGCTTACCTTTTACCTGCTCTGCTTTATCGAATGCGGCTACAATTTCTTCGATATTATGGCCATCAATTTCGAGTACATTCCAACCGAATGCTCTCCATTTATCAGCGTGAGGATTCGTATCGTATCTTTTCTCAATCGGTCCCATAGCCTGTATTCTATTTTTATCAAGAATACCTACGAGATTATCCAGTTTATAATACGAAGCAGTCATTGAAGCTTCCCAAACCTGGCCTTCGGCGATTTCGCCATCACCCATTATGCAATATACCCGGTAATCTCTTTTATCAAGCTTTCCTGCCAGGGCTATTCCACAAGAAACACTAAGTCCCTGTCCGAGAGAGCCTGTATTAGCTTCCAGACCCGGCATTCTGAGCATTTCAGGATGACCCTGCAGTTTAGTTCCCAACTCTTTGAGAGTGCCCAAATCGTCCATTGGGAAATATCCTAAATTCGCTAAAGCGGCGTATTGTGCAAGTACTGCATGGCCTTTGCTGATAACGAATCGGTCTCTATCGGGCCATTTTGGATTTTTCGGATCGATGCGCATCTTGTAAAAATACAATACTGACATCAAATCAGCAATCGAACACGAACCACCTAAATGACCAGGTTTGCCTGTTCCAATCATCATTACAATGTCATAGCGAAGCTTTTTCGCCATTTTCTCTAACTCTTTAAGTTTTTCTGCGGTAACTGGCATAGCTGCCTTTCTCCTAAATTATTTAATTTTTTAATTTTAGCAAAAAGGGAATAATACAGGAAAATACTGTATAATTCAAGGATTATTTTGTTTTAAAATTTCTAAAAAATCTACGACTTTATGCCGTTTTATTAATTATTTCAAAGATAAGTTTACGATATTGTAATGATAACGAGTTTTGGGAATAATATTTTATGGAATTAAAAAATGTCCTATTTGCTTTTGCGATAACATTACTGGCCGGATTAGCTACTGGATTAGGAAGCGCTCTCGCTTTTTTTGCCAAGCGAACGAATACAAAATTGCTTTCAGTTGCTCTCGGTTTTTCTGCCGGAGTTATGATTTACGTTTCTTTTGTAGAATTATTCAGCCAGGCAAAAATTGACCTTATCGAACAGATGGGACAGTTTAAAGGTTCATGGATTACCGTTTTATCGTTTTTTGGCGGAATCGTATTCATCGGACTCATCGATAAATTAGTACCTGATTTCGAAAATCCGCACGAAATTCATCGCGCCGAAGAAATGAAGGAAACTGACCTCGCGGAGAAATTCCGCAAACTATATCGTTTAGGTTTTTTCACAGCTATTGCAATCGGTATTCACAACTTCCCGGAAGGATTAGCGACTTTTATGAGCGCTATAAAGGATCCTAAACTCGGAATAGCAATTGGAATTGCAATCGCAATCCATAATATTCCGGAAGGAATAGCCGTATCAATCCCGATTTTCTATGCGACAGGCAGCCGGAAAAAAGCATTTGTTTATTCTTTCCTTTCCGGACTTGCCGAACCTATCGGGGCATTGATAGGATATGCAATCTTGTTACGATTCTTCAATGAAGTAATATTCGGTGTAGTTTTAGCCGGCGTTGCGGGAATAATGGTATTTATCTCCCTCGACGAACTTCTTCCTGCGGCAAGAGAATACGGCCATCACCACCTTGCCGCATATGGTCTAATTGCGGGAATGGCAGTAATGGCCGTAAGTCTGCTTATGCTTATCTAATCTTGTAACTAATTTGAACTTTCTGGTATCGAACGGGTAAGTTTTTGAATGTCACCCATCGAAGATTCGTATGGATACAGATAGTAGCTATACTCATATTTTTGAGTTCCAGGAAGTGTGAACTGCGAGTGCGTTCGTGCGCCCCAGCTATTATCGCCGCCAACTCCCATTTGCCTGTAATCAAGATTCAAATTAATATTATCATCGCGCTGAATTTCATACCAGTGTTTCGGCCCGGGGCCATCTACACTCGTTATATCCTCACTTGAATAATGCAGTGCATTTACACTCAACAAAGGTTCACCGACTGCGAGAAGACCTACGCCTTTATCATTTGTCAACGCAGCCCAGCGAACATCAACTTTGTTTCCTGTTTCCTGAGGCTGAGAATAATCAAATAGCTGTTCATCGACTGTGCCCTTATACAGGCCAACTCTTGCGTCGCACCTGTCCCAGTATGTTTCCTGAGGACCTTTTCCAAACCATTGGATTGTTTCGAATCCTTCAGGCATTGCCATCTTCATTCCGAATCTTGGGATTTCCGCTAATGACTGCATTCCACGGCCGAATCCGCGATTTCCAAAATTACCTCTGGTAGCAGCACCGCGGCCTCCCCTGCTGTTACGAGTTCCAGCGGCAGCTTGCGGATTACCCAGAGCCTGACCTTCCAAGCTTACACGAACCGCACCACTGCCGAATATATTGTACTTCAAAGTATAAGTTCCGTTGACATCTTCGATGCGTGCGTTTACTGTCACTTCAACTTCTTTCTCTGATGGCTGTGTCACTGTAACCGAATACGGTTTCCAACTCTGCATCGCGGTGCGCCAAACTGCGGTTCTGTTTTGCATACTATTTCCGCGGTCATTATCTGTAGGAGCACGCCAGAAATCAGGCATGAGCGGCTCTGAAATAAGATCCGTATCTTTATATTTCCAAGAGTCAAGAAAACCTGATTGCTTATCAATAGTTGCAGAAAAATTTGCACCTTCAATGCTGATTTGCTCAAAGCCATCTTCGGTTTCTAACGAAGCCATCTGATTTAAAGCAACTTGTTCGGCAGGATTCTCGAAAGGTAACTTGAACTGTTCCCATGCAATTTCAAATCCCTTTGGCGCCCATGACTGTTCGTCTTTTAGTTTGAAACTTAGATTAAGAAAATACTCAACGCCGGGCTCGGCGGCAATCTGCGTAAACGGTATTGTGATTTGCTTTGTTTGTTCTGGAACTATATCGAGATTGTCAATAGTTCCAGACTGAATCACTTTGTCATCGGCACTGATGGTCCATGTTCCCTGAACCATATCGTTAATATTAGTAAAGAAATATCCATTCTTGATTTCGATTTGTCCTTTTTCAAGGTCAACAGCTTTCACCTGGATGCTCTGATATACTTTACTCATTTCAGACAAACCCGGATGAGGTGTCCTGTCGGCAGAAATAAGACCATTACTGCAGAAGTTGTCATCTGAAGGTACTCCACGACCGAAATCGCCGCCGAATGCCCAGTAGGTTTTATCACCATCTTTCACTTTCAAGTACTTTTTATCCGGATTGTCAACAACAGGCTGAAGCAAAGACTGGTCCACCCAGTCCCAGACAAATCCGCCCTGCAGATAAGGCATAGTATAAATCTGGTTCCAGTAACTCCAGACGTCACCATTGCTATTTCCCATCGCGTGGGTATATTCGATTAAAATGAACGGACGAGTTTGTTCTCTTGAAGCATAACGACCTAAAGATCCCGGATCACTGTACATCGGACAAACAATATCTGTAAATGGACGGTCACCAGCTTCACATGAAGATATGAGTCGGGATGGATCTCGTTTATGCATCCATGTTGAAGTTGCTTCGAGGTTTACTCCCCAGCCATTTTCGTTACCTACCGACCAAATGATAATAGAAGCATGATTTTTGTCACGTTCTACCATTCTCTTTGTGCGGTCCATATAAGCGGCCTGCCAAGTTATATCACGTGTTAATCCGTTATTACCATGACATTCGATATTAGCTTCGTCAACAAGATATATTCCATAACGGTCACACATATCATACCACGCAGGAGTGTTGGGATAGTGACATGTTCTAACCGCGTTTAAGTTGTGCTGTTTCATTATTTTGATATCCTGAATCATATCTTCAGGTTTTACATATTGCCCTCTTGTAGGATGATGCTCATGCCTGTTCGTACCTTTGATAAAAATACGTTTGCCGTTTACGAGCAGGTTACCATCTTTTAATTCAACTTCGCGGAAACCTACATTAACAGGAATAACTTCGACAACTTTTCCGCTCGAATCTTTCATTGTTAATAAAAGACGATACAAATTCGGATTTTCCGCCGACCATAATTTGATATCTTTAACACTGGCAGCGAGAGTATGCGTGCTTTGCCCGTTTGGCCATGCGTTTAATGTACCAGAGGAAGGAGCAAGAACCTGTTTTCCAGATGCATCCAGAAGCTCGGCTGACAATGTAATATTTCTAATCTGGGATGTTTGATTCTGTACGATAAAGTCAACTATCAACTGACCATTTTTATAATCATCATCAAGAGGAGTTTTAACCTGGAAATCAAAAATATGAAGTGAATCAGGTGACCAGAGATATACGTCCCTGAATATGCCGCTCAAACGCCAAAAATCCTGATCCTCAAGCCATGAGCCGTCATTCCACCTAAAGACCTGTACCGCTATTTGATTTTCGCCGACTTTTACAGCATCGGTAATATCGAATTCAGCTACGGTGCGTGAATCTTTACTCATTCCGATTTTCTGGCCGTTTACCCATAAATAAAAGAACGAGTTTACACCGTCGAAAACGATATTTACACGACGGCCGTCCCAGCTTTGCGGCACATCAAATGAGCGTCTGTATGAGCCTACATGACTATTTGGACTCACAACAACCGGAGCGACACTTCTGCCTCCGCCGGACCATGGATATGTAACATTCGTATAAATCGGTACGCCGTAACCCTGCATTTCAATATTCGAGGGAACAGGAATTGTATCCCAATTGCTGTCATCGAAATTTGTCTCGAAGAAATCCATAGGTCTATCTGGAATTTGTTGAGAAAACTGGAATTTCCAATCGCCGTTAAGTGATTTGCACCACGGCGATTTTGTACGGTCTTCCTGTATAGCTATCGCTTCGGCCTTTTTCGCTGATTCGATATCGGGATAAATCATCATTGTCGCATGAGGGTCCAAACGATTGATTCCAACTAATTGCTGATTTTCCCAATCATTTCGTCCCTCGTCACTCGTCGCTCGTCGCTCGATCCCCAGGGTATTCTCGACAGGCGACTCGTTGTTAGCGGCTCCCATGCAAATCAATAGACCACACAAAATTAATGAAAGCAGCAAAATTTGTTTTTTCCACTTTATTGAGAGTTGTTTAAGATGCTTCATGTTTCCATTCTCCTGTTAATTTTTTAGAATTTCAAATACTCTACAGTTTTGGTTGTCACCGGACCGAGTAAACCTGAATCGACTGGCGACAAACGCGAAGCGTCGAACTGGCCGCCCGCTCCCCTTGTCTGATTTATTTTTGAAGGAAAATTTGTATTATAAAATTTCTTCCAATTCACCTGACTTTTATCCAAATCAATAATACGATTCAGCATTAAATTCGAAACAATAACTTCAAGATTATTTTCGGCTCGCATTATATCACGTGGAATATAAACTTGAAAGAGCGGACCTATATATGTTCCCAAATTTTTTCCATTAAACAATACTTCCGCGCTTTCGGAAACACGTCCTAAATCCAAAAACCAGCCATCTGCATCATTTTCCGGCTTTTTAAAAGATGTTTTGTAACTTGCGGCCCCTGAGAATTTCTTATAAGAATCTCCTTCGTAGCTTGTCCATGAGCCTAATTTCTCTGTTTTAACTATTTGAGGCAATTCTGGGCCGCCTTCGACAAATTCTACTGTCCACGTCCCTGTAATTTCTATTGGTTCTCCGATTATTCTTTTATACTTATATAATGGTGTATCTATTTCTTTATCAAATGTTTTGAGAATACACGATTCACCGGGAGATAACTGTACGTACACGTCATTACTATTCTCTTCAGATGTTCGTATCGCCGCTTTTCCTATCTGACTTTGCATCGGTTCAAAAATCAGCGCGGCTTTGAATTTACTCTTAACTGGAATCCAGCCATCAATAACATCACGGCTGTTATTAACTATAAAATATATTGTACTGCCTTCCATTTTCCTGCGAACAAATCCAAGCCCCTTCTCCACCATAAGTTCACGCTCTAATTTGGCGATAGAAAGTATTTGTTCCACATTACTTCCAAGTAATATTTCACCATTACCGTATTGAGCAACCTTCATATTTTGCTGGTTTGTGAAATCTATCTCAGATACGGCCTTTTTAAATTCTATTCGCTTTTGTTCGAGATTATTCAAACCCGGAACATCTGAAGGCAGGTTGTTTTCAAAAATTATCTTTGCGCCGCTCTTTGCAAGTCCAAGAAGTTTCTGGAAAGTTTCCAGAGGAATCAAATTACATCGCGGCACAATAATAGCTCTATATGAAATGTCACCTGTCTGAAGGGAACCATCTGAAAACTCTACATCATTAATTTGTCTGTCTGAAACAAAGTCGAAAGAATAGCCTCCTTGCAAAAGTTTTTGCCCGATACCTGCAATTGTTCTCGGAGCGGTTGCGGAAAAATGAACCAGCCTGCTTCTGCCCAGCTGAGACCATAAATCGTATATCGGAAAATAGACAAGAATATCATTATCAGGTTTGCCGGCCTGTAGAAAAGACTGGCATCGAGTGACATAAGTATTCAATGCGTGAAAATCTTTCCAAAATGTATTTGTTGTACCAAAATGAACCGAAGCATAAAACATCCATCCCGGCCATTCTTCACTCTGCGGCGAATAAGTCGTGCCGTGATAGCAAATATGATTTATACCTCCGAGAAAGAATTTATCGAGCACAGGTTTAACGTCACCCAGCGATGAAAAGAAATGCTCATCGAGCCATGTCGCGGCTTCACTTGAAGCAAGTTTATTTCCCGTAACATGTGCCGCAGATGAAGCAAGTTTGTATCCCAATAGATCCGAACCTTCTGTTTCAGGAATACCACTGGCGGCGTAAAGGTCAAGAAGATTAGCTGGTGAGCCATGAGCCTGATTTCGTATTGTTGCCCCATTTTTTTCAGCCCATTTGCGCCATGCGACAGTGAATTCTTCGAGAAGTAAATCAGAAATTGTTTCACGATAATCACAAATTACGCGACCGTTTTTCTCTGCTGTATCTTCACCGAATAAAGCAGGTAAATGTTTTCGCAAGTCATAGCCGCGTAATCTTTCAAACTCATTAAAGAAATCATCTGTCCAGTCGGACTCGCCGGATGCGTCATCCACTTCGTAAGAATCGTTGAAAAAAGCTCTTATTGATTGCAGCACGGGTATCTTGCCCGTGCTTTCATGGGCAAGATGCCCATGATACTCTGAAAATGCTTTATCGAATTTCGCGAGATAATCGTTCAGCGCTTTCGATGAAAAATGGTCAATTACATTGCCTTCGCCTCCGGGTCCGGCACGTTCTACCATTTTGCCATGCCAACCTTGAAAAATGGCATACAATGTCCAGTTACCGCTCGGTGCGGTCCAGTCAAGAATTCCATTTACATCGACTTTTTCTGACAAATCGAGAATTTGTCCCTCGTCCGAATAAGCCATTAAAGAATTGAACTGCATTGGCTTTTCAAAACGTACCTGCTCCAAAGCCATTTCCTGTAAATTATCATTGTCACTCAAAGGCTCTTTCAATTGGGAAATATCGATTCTTCCGCCAATGGCTCGAACCATTGGTCTTTGTATCATGGCAACAGTTTCTTTAAGTTTTTCGCCTTCTTTCAACGAATACTTTCTGTAGGTCATATTTTTACAGGCTGTATCATTTTGAACCCATAATCCTCCGAACGGCCAGCCGTTACCTGTAGCCATATCAATTCCGATACCAAGTCTGTCTGCTTCTTCCAATGTATGAACGAGCATCTCCATCCATTGAGGTGTAAGGTAGTCGATGAATTTATCCTCATATCCTTTTACTCCATAAATTGGAGTAATTTCCAAACCACCCAAACCGGCTTTGGCGTATTTTTCCATCTCAATTGTTAAATCTTTTTTGTTAACAATACTTCCCATCCACCACCAGCGTGTCCATGGTTTTGTCTGACTTGAAATTTCAGGCCAGTTAAGATTACTTGAAGATTGAGCTTTAACAGGTTTGTTAAAATATCCACTAAAGAAAATTAAAAAATTGAAAAATAGAATCAAAAGACAAAGACGTGACCAAATTCTCATTTATAGTTTCCCAAGCAAGAAATAAAAATGCCGCAGTAAATACAAAAAAAATACGATAATTAATCACGGTTATCGTACTATCGCATGAATTAGAAGCAAGCTTTTTTTATTTATTTTTCAGGAATATAGATTCTGATGAATTGGAAATTAAATAAAAAGCAGGAATCCCTTAGCGGTTAAGCCCAAAGAATCCCTGCTCCAATCTTTTTTATTTTGAGATATTATTAAGTAATATCAAATAGAAGGTACCATCTCAGGTGTATCACCAGGTATGTCATTAGGATCTTCACTTATCACACTAATCCAAGAAACATTCGGTACCATCTCAGGGGTTTCGCCGGGTATGTCATTAGGATCTTCGCTTATCACACTAATCCACGAAACATTCGGTACCATCTCAGGTGTATCGCCTGGAATGTCATTAGGATCT
>JAFGPS010000142.1 GCA_016936075.1 Sedimentisphaerales bacterium
AAATCCTTTCCAATTATATTTTTACATGATAACATATTGAACATATAATATCATTACTAAAAACATAATTGTGACACAGCCTGGAAGCGAAACATCTGGGTTGCGAATATAAAAAGAGATTCTTCACTGCGTTCAGAATGATAAAGCAGTATTTTCGAGTGTGTTTTATTCTGAGGTTTTTAGTTGTTTTACTTTTTGCCAGAGTAGTTCGGCTAATTCTTTTGTGCCGGAGCCGGTGACGGCTGAGATTGGATGGATTGGCTGCTGGAGTTTTTCTTCGAGTTCTTTTAAAACTGTTCCGTCCGGATCGAGGTCTGTTTTGTTGGCGATTATAACTTCCGGTTTTTGCGCGAGAGCCGCGCTGTGTTTTTCTAACTCACTTCGAATTGTTTTATAGTTTTCCACTGGGTCAGAACCATCAACCGGTATGATATCGATAATATGAGCAACGATTTTTGTTCGCTCGATGTGTTTTAGAAAATCATGTCCCAATCCCGAGCCTTCGCTTGCGCCTTCGATGAGTCCGGGCAAATCCGCTATGACGTATCTCCTGAAGTCACTAAGTTCAACAATTCCAAGAACCGGTTCCAATGTAGTAAAAGGATAGTCAGCAATTTTTGGTCGAGCCTTTGAGCAGCGAGAGACAAGTGTGCTTTTTCCGGCGTTAGGTAAACCCACAAGGCCAACGTCCGCGATAAGTTTCAGTTCGAGCTTGATATTTCTTTCCTGGCCAACCTTGCCTTGTGTAGCATACCGCGGCGTCTGGTTGACTGAAGTTGCATAAGTTTTATTTCCTCTTCCGCCTTTACCACCTTTGCAAACGCAAACCTTCATTCCAACTTCGTTGAGGTCCTTTAGAGTGACATCAATATCTGTATCAATAATAATCGTTCCGGGCGGAACTTTTATAACGATGTCATCCCCATCTTTACCCTGTCTAAGGCTTCCTTCACCGGGTTGGCCGTTGCCGGCTTTCCAATGGTGTCTGCCTGCAAAGTCAAGAAGCGTATCGACATTATCGACTGCTTCGAAAAAGACGCTTCCTCCCCGGCCGCCATCGCCGCCGTCGGGACCGCCTTTGGGTATGAACTTCTCCCGTCGGAAGCTCACACATCCATGGCCGCCGTCGCCTGCTTTTATCCAAATTGTAGCCTGATCAATAAACATAAAAAAAGGATGGTCCAAAGAAGACCATCCTGAAATTGTAACATTTTATTTTTTGGTCAAATAACATTAATTTTACGGCCGTTAAACTCTACAATTCCATCTGCTACTGCAAATAGTGTATAGTCTCTTCCCATTTTTACGTTATTACCAGCAAAGAATTTTGTTCCGCATTGACGTACAATAATCGAACCTGGAGTTGCCACCTGGCCACCGTACAATTTAATGCCTCTATACTGAGCATTGCTGTCTCTGCCGTTCCTTGTGGAACCTTGTCCCTTTTTATGTGCCATAATGAGTTACCTCAAAATTACGTTAACCTTAAATCTAATTTTTAACAAGTCCATGATATTAGCCCATTTTCCCAATTATGTCCAGAAAAATATTTTAAAATCAATAAAAATTGTAACACATACAAAAATGGCTTGTCATGCTGAGCCCATGGCGAAGCATCTGGCTCTCGAACCCCAGATTCTTCGTTTCACTCAGAATGACACCCCTTTTTTGATTAATTACAAAATAACTGCATTTTCAGGCTATTTTTCAGGTTTTAGACAAGCCCGTTCTTGAGCATATAGTATATTTCGTTTACGCGAATATCTTTTTTGAAGTCAGAAATCGTAGTTTCTTTATCTATCATCAAGTATTCGATATCAGCCATTTCAGCGAAATCAACCATATGTTCAGAATTCAGAGCCATACTGAAACCTGTATGGTGAGCACCACCGCCGAGAATCCATGCACCTGCTGCTACCTTGAGATTTGGCTCAGGCTGCCAGACAACTCTCGCAACCGGTAATTTTGGTAAATCCGCGTCAGGTTTTACTACCTTGCATGGGTTGATGAGCATTCTGAAACGATTACCCATATCCATTACAGAGACGTTTACGCCGCTGCCTTGTGGTACATTGAAGACCAGTCTTGGCGGGTCATCTTTTCCGCCGATACCGAGTGGATGAACTTCAAGAGAAGGTTTGTTACTTGCAATCGAAGGGCATACCTCAAGCATATGTGCACCGAGAACTTTCATGCCTTTTGGATTGAGGTGGTATGTATAATCTTCCATGAAGGATGTTCCACCTTTCATGCCGGTTGCCATAACTTTCATAGCACGAACCAGAGCCGCAGTTTTCCAGTCACCTTCTGCACCGAAGCCATATCCATCCGCCATCAATCTTTGTACAGGAAGTCCGGGCAACTGTAACAGACCGTGTAAATCTTCGAATGTAGTAGTAAATGCTTTGAAGCCGCCTTCCTCCAGGAAGTTTCTCATACCGACTTCAATTTTCGCAGATATACGAACGCCTTCGAGTTGTTTTTTCGACAATGTCACTTTATAAGCTTTTTTGTACTGAGCCATCATGTCATCGATTTGCGCAGGTTTTGCTTTTTGGATATAAGCAACGAGGTCGCCCACACCGAAACCATTTACTGAGTAACCGAATTTCTTCTGAGCTTCGACTTTGTCACCTTCTGTGACCGCGACTTCACGCATATTGTCACCGAAGCGCGCGACTTTCATTCCCTGCCAATCGTTCCATGCACAAGCGGCTCGCATCCATATATCAAGTTTTTCGACTACTTCTTTATCTTTCCAGTGACCTACGATAACCTTGCGGTTCTTGCGCATTCTGCTGCAGATAAATCCGAACTCTCTACCGCCGTGAGCTGACTGGTTGAGATTCATGAAGTCCATATCTATAGTTTTCCAGGGAATATCCTGGTTGAATTGTGTATGCAAATGGACAAAGGGTTTTTTTAGAATGCTTAGTCCTGCAATCCACATTTTGGCCGGGCTGAATGTGTGCATCCATGTGATAAGACCGACGCATTTTGGGGAAGTGTTTGCTTCGACACAGAGATTTGTAATTTCGTCAGGTGTTTTGAGTACCGGCTTGAAAACTACCTTGCACGGAATTTTTGCTGACTTGTCAAAATATTGCGCAATTTTGCTTGAGTCATCATCAACCTGTTTCAATGTTTCCGGGCCATATAAATGCTGACTTCCTGTTATGAACCACACTTCGAATTCTTTGAGTTTATCCATTTTTTTTACCCTTTACTTTCTTCTGCCCATAATAAGCATTTTTTCCATGTTTTCTTAAATAATGTTTATCTAAGAGTATATCACTAATTGGAAACGGATTAGGATTGATAGTTATTGTACCAAGAGCCATCATCGCAACCTGTTCGAGAACCACTGCTGATTCTACTGCACTATCGGGATCTTTTCCCCATGTAAAAGGACCATGATTTGCCACAAGTACCGCAGGCATTTGCATTGGATCCATTCCTTTAAATCTCTTAACGATTGCCTTGCCCGTATTTAATTCGTAATCCTTTTTAATTGCTTTTTCATCCATCACATCTGTGACAGGAATTTCACCGTAGAAATAATCCGCTGCGGTCGTACCGAAACATGGAATTCCCATGCAGGCCTGCGCCCATATAGTCGCATATGTAGAATGCGTATGGGTGACACCGCCGATGCTTTTAAATTTTCGATACAACTCGAGATGTGTAGGAGTATCAGACGAAGGATTCATGTCACCTTCGAGAACTTTTCCATCCAAATCGAGAACTACAATTTGCTTGGGGGTAAGCTCGTCATATTTCACGCCGCTCGGCTTAATTGCAACGATACCCTTTTCGCGATCAATGCCGCTAACGTTACCCCAACTATAAATAATAAGCCTCTGCCTTTGCAATTCAATATTCGCCTGACAAACAGCTTCTTTTAATTTTTTATACATAGTATCACTTAAGAATTAGCTTCTTCCTTTATATCAAGTAAATCTTTCATAATATTACTCATTTGCCCCGGAGCGTCTTTCAAGCCCAATGCGTCATGAAGTTGTTTATAAAGAGCATAAAGCTTTTTGTAAACCGCGTGATTTTCCGGAATCGGTTTGTAGGTTATATCTTTTATGCCGCACATTGCAGCCTGAGCTGTATCATAATCGGAATGTGCGCCGCCAACTACGGCAGCGGCTACGGCTGAACCTAACGCACAAGTTTGTGCCGAACGTGAAACTTTCATCTCGCGTCCGGTTATATCGGCGTAAATCTGCATGACCATTGCGTTCTTTTCAGCGATTCCGCCGCAATTAACTACTTCGCTGATTTTTACGCCGTATTCTTCGAAACGATTAATGATAGCCAAAGCGCCGAAAGCAGTTGCTTCTATAAGGGCACGGTATATTTCTTCAGGTTTGGTATGAAGAGTCTGGCCCAAAAGCAAACCTGTAAGCCTCTGGTCAACAAGGATTGTCCTGTTACCATTGTTCCAGTCGAGAGCGAGTAAGCCGGACTGGCCGGGTTTCAACTTTGCGGCCTTTTCCGTAAGAGCGACATGCGTACCAACATCTTTGCCGCCCGGCTGGATGTAATTTACGAACCAGTTGAAAATGTCACCAACTGCGGACTGGCCTGCTTCGAGACCATAACAATCAGGCAAAACGGAACCTTCTACAATGCCGCAAATTCCCGGAATGTCAGGAAGTTTTGTACTCATAGGAGCGACAACTAAATCGCATGTACTTGTTCCGATGATTTTAACGAGTGTACCCGGCTTGATTCCTGAACCGACTGCACCGAGATGTGCATCGAATGCGCCGATTGCCACCGGGATACCTGCGGTAAGGTCGAGTTTCTTCGCCCATTCTTCGGTAAGATTACCTGCGGCCTGGTCTATCGCGTATGTTGTGTCACCGAGAGTCTTGCGAAGTTCGCCAAGTTTTGAATTAAGTTTTTTCAGGAAATCCGCGTTAGGATAGCCGCCCCACGCATCGTTGAACATTGCTTTATGACCAGCGGCACAACGGCAGCGTTTGATTTTGTCCGGGTGGTCGGTTCCGGTTAAAACAGCGGGAATCCAGTCTGCATGTTCTACCCATGTATAAGCAGCGTCAAAAATTTCCGGTGCGGTTCTGAGGCAGTGCAGAATTTTGCTGAAGAACCATTCCGAAGAATATGTTCCGCCGCACTTGGCGAGATATTCGGGATGTTCTTTTTTCGCCAACTCTGTAATTTCCGAAGCTTCAGCGTAACCTGTATGGTCCTTCCATAACCAGGCATGAGCGTTTGGATTAGCCTTATACGCATCAAGCATAGCCAGAGGTGTCCCGTCCTTATCTACCGGCAACGGAGTCGAACCTGTAGTATCTACACCTATACCGACGATAGCTTTGGAATCAAATTTTGAATCTGCTTTTTTCGCTTCAGCGATGGCACCTGCTATAGTAACTTCAATACCTTTGAGGTAGTCGGCCGGATTTTGACGAGCTACGTTGTGATCGCTCGAATCGAGAATAATTCCCGCCTGACCTGTCTCATATTCATAAATGGCAGTTCCTAATTCCCGCCCATTTGAAGTATCGACTATAACACACCTTACTGAATTTGTTCCGTAATCAAGACCTATTGTATATGACATATCTTCTCCTATCAAAATTTATCGATGAACAATAATAAACATTTTTTTTATAAGTATCAAGCTCATAGTCATCAGATAGGGATTTTTTTCAACATATATTCAAAAAAACATTAATTTTTGCTATAGCAGCGCGTTTTGTCAATTTACACACCTGATACAGGCCGTATTTTAGGACCATACGTACTATTTGTTATTTTTATGTGAATTTTTTAAACAATTTTGTAAAACTCATTGCATGTATTAACAAAAACTAATAAAATTTGCGGAAAATTAAACTTTGATTATGTTGGTGTAATATCGACTGAATTTTAAGGAAAGGACCTTTTATGGAAGTTTTTGGAGTTCTTGGACAAATTGGGGGCGGATTCACTGGATTGGATTGGACATTTATTATTGGTTATTTCGTAATCCTTTTCAGCCTTGCCTGGTGGGTAATTAAGAAAAGTAAAGATACTACTGATGATTATTTTCTTGCCGGTAGAAATCTTGGCTGGTTCGTTATAGGTGCATCTATTTTTGCATCCAATATCGGCTCAGAGCACCTGGTAGGTTTAGCCGGATCGGGCACAACCGATGGTGTAGCTATGGCACACTATGAACTGCATGCCTGGTGCCTTTTAGTTTTAGGCTGGGTTATGGTTCCATTTTTCATGCGTTCAAAAGTCTTTACCATGCCTGAATTTTTGGAAAGACGCTTTTCGCCGACTTCTCGCTGGGTTCTATCATTGATTTCACTTATAGCATATGTAATCACAAAAATCGCGGTTGGTATCTTTGCCGGCGGAATCGTATTTTCAGTACTTCTGCCTAATATGAGATTAGAATTAGGACCATTGGTTTTAGATAGTTTCTGGTTAGGTTCTATTCTCGTAATCGTCCTAACTGGTATTTATACTGTGCTCGGTGGTCTTAGAGCCGTAGCTTATACTGAAGCAATACAAACGGTCATTCTCGTACTCGGCTCGGTTTTACTTACAGTCTATGGTCTTAAAGCCTTAGGCGGCTGGGGTGAGTTACGTGCAATTTGCGGCTCTGAGATGTTCAACCTTTGGAAACCTCTTGTACCAGATGGTGTTACAAGTACATGGGCACCGGTCAATGAAGTAGTTACTTCTATTGATGCCGCTACTGGAGATACAATCAAGTCAGGTAGAATGGCATGGTATTTTAATGACAATTATCCATGGCTTGGAATGTTATTCTGTGCACCTATTATTGGTTTGTGGTACTGGTGTACCGACCAATATATCGTTCAGAGAACTCTTGGAGCACCAAACGAGAAAGAAGCACGCCGTGGTTCGATTTGTGCGGCATTCTTAAAACTTCTACCTGTGTTCATCTTTATTATTCCAGGTATGATATGTTTTGCCTTGGCAGTAAGTGGCAAATCACCTGAAATTGCAGGAGTCATGCTTGATGCTAATGGAGAAATTATTCGCGACAAGGCTCAAAGTGCCTTTCCTACGTTAGTTATGGCGATTCTTCCATCAGGCGTGAGAGGTATTGTAGTTGCCGGTTTATTAGCGGCTCTGATGAGTTCGTTAGCAGGTGTTTTCAACGCTTCTTCCACACTCTTCACAATAGACTTCTATTCCAAAATCAAACCAAATTCTTCACAGCATCAGCTTGTATGGATTGGTAGAGTAGCTACTGCTGCTATGGTTGTGATTGGTTTGTTATGGATTCCGGTTATTAAGAACAGTAAAGGTTTATATGACTATTTACAGGGTGTTCAATCGTATCTTGCTCCCCCAATTTTCGTAGTCTTCTTCTTTGGTGTATTCTGGAAACGTCTCAATGCTAAAGGCTGTCTCTCAGCCCTTATCGTCGGATTCATTTTAGGTCTTATCCGACTTGGCATAGATACACCTGTAAAACTGTTTGGTACAACCTACACCGAAGGTTCATTCCTTTGGATTATGAACAATATGTTCTTCCAGTACTATAGTATTATAATACTGCTCGTTTGTATCGCTGTTATGATAATCGTCAGCTATCTGACAGAAAAGCCGTCATATGAGAGAATCAGCGGCCTTACATACGGCACAATTACTGACGAGCACAGGAAAGAATCACGTTCAAGCTGGTCAACGATTGACGTTGTCCTTTCAGTCATTCTGTGTGTACTGATTCTCGGTGCATATCTGTACTTCAGAGGCTAATCAATAGCTTTTAATAGATTACAAAAGCACAACCTGATATTAATTGGGTTGTGCTTTTTTATTTTAAAGATCGTTATCTGAAAACATGTCCTCCGAAGCTCCAGCGAAGGAGGATTGGCTTTGTTTCACAAAACAAACTGCAAAGTCACACAGGCACATAGCCACAAAGAAAATTTTTTACATCTTCTGTCTCCTGTCTCCAGTCTTATGTCGTATGTCTGTTGTCTGAACAGAATTGGCTTTGTTTTACAATTTTCCTGTTTCCTGTGTTCTGCATTCTGTCTCCTTTCTCATACTCGCTTCTTGTCAC
>JAFGPS010000143.1 GCA_016936075.1 Sedimentisphaerales bacterium
GAACCTGTTATGGGGTATGGCAAATCCGGATAGAAGGTTGAATCAATCAAACAAATTTTATTCTTGACAGGTCTGGCTTCATAGAAGGCGCTAAGCCGCAAAGGATAAATGACTGAAAATGAAAAAATAACTTGGCGTCCTTCGCGCCTCCATTCTCCGTAGCAAGGCTACTGCGAAGGATGAATTGGCGGGAGATAAATCCGTGAAATCCGTGGTTATTTTTTCTTGCTCAAATTTGATTGTGCTTTTATAATTCTTGATAGAGATGCAGCAACCTTGAACCAACAACGTTGTAATTTGTGATTTCTTGTTTTAAGAAGAAGTTTGGGATATTATGCATAAATCCAAATAAACTATTTCAGGAATCCAAAATGAATAACAAAGACTATTTCGTAAGATTAGGAACATTAGTAAGCAATCTACAATCACTAGAGTTTTTCTTACGAGTATATCTCCAGCAAATGCCTGATTCGAAACCTTTTGGAATCCCTAAAGGAAAAGACATTTATCAATATCCTGTAGGTTCTGAATTACCTCTTAACGATATAACGAGTTATGATACTCTTAATGACTTAATCCGTAAACACAACAAATATGCTGTCAAGCAAGGGGAGGAAATAGTTGACGAATCTATAGTTGATTTACGAGATGCTTTAGCGCATGGTAGAGTTTCTGCTTCAAGTCCAAATAGCTCATTACGCCTACTAAAATTTAGTAGACCTAACAGGACAAATAAAGACAAGGTTCTGGTAAAATTCAACGAAGTACTTTCGCTGGATTATCTGGATCAGCAGATTAAGCGTATTCATGCGGCTATAATGATAGTCAATGCGAAATTAATAAATCAATAGAGTATCAAGGGGAAACTTCTTGTTTTTAATTTTTAAAAACGGTGACTATCCCTAATAAACCTCTGATTAATCCAAAGGAAACGAAGGTATGAAATACGAAATAATTGTAGCTTGGTGGGGAGCCATCTTAGGTACCATTGGAACGTTTCTGCACGTCTGGAAGTTTCTTCGTGACCGCCCCAGGGTAAAAGTTACTTTGCAGAAGGACATGACACTTTTGCCAAAGACACTGACCGATGATCCGAACGAGAAAATCCTGATAATTACTGCTTCAAATATTGGAAATCAGCCAGTACATCTATCTAAAGCCTACTTTTCCCAGCGACAATCAAAAGAATTCTTAATATTGGCCGGCCCTATTAATTTTTCTACAAAAATCCTTGAATCAGGACAAAGACGTGATTTTCCTGCAATTCAAAGCAAGTGCAATTTGACTAACTTAAAGAAAGCCTATGTAGAAGATGCGGTTGGACGTAAATTCAAGTGCAGAATACCACGCTCGTGGCGAAAATCTTGAGATCGTGAGTTAAAGCGGTTTTTGATGAGCTGTGTTTGAAGAAGGTTTTGTAGAGAACTCATAATATTAATATGTTTTTAGGATAGTAATATGGACAAGCCGTGTTTGAATGATAAAGATGAATTTCCTGATGATGAGGTTTTGAGCCGGTATTTGGGAAAAACCAAAACTGTCTGGGATTCGTTTATGGAATTTCTTAACGAGTCGTATCCTTCGTTTACAGGTGAATGGCGTTACTATAACGATGGTAAGAGCTGGCTTTACAAACTGACTAAAAAGAAAAAAACTATAAGTTGGATTTCCGTTTGGGATAATATGTTTAAGACAACTTTTTATTTTCCTGACAAGGCCGAAGATTTAATTGTAAACAGTAAACTAAAGAAAGAATACAAAGACAAATTCGTTAACGGCAAAAAATATGGAAAAATAAGAGGTATAACCGTAGAAATTAAAAAACCAGCAGATTTGGCTACAACAAAGAAGCTGATAGAAATTAAGGAACAGCTAAAATAAAAAATTGTATCCGGGACGAATAAAAGGTCCGAGGTGCATTTTTTAATGGCGAATATTTAAGATGGGTACAAGAGTAGAACAGAAGATGAGATTCAAAAAACTCATATACCCGCCGCAAGGTATCTCCATGAGAGACCATGCGGGGCCAAGGGGACATAAACTCATATGCTTCTTTATTATATTAGTATGTTGCAGCCTGTGCTTCGATTTGCTCGCCTGGTTTGAATGGTAAAGGATTACCGAACTGGATAGCTATTCTTCGCATAAACGGATTAATGCACTCTATTCTGCAAACATGGCCAGTTCTTGTGAAGTCGGCAATATCGAAGGAATCATCGCAGCCGTACTTGGGAACGCTAAAACGAGCAGTAATGTCCTGGCCAAGATGCGGGCATTCCTGGTCCGCGTAGCAATTGAATGACGCACCCCTGCTGGAGACATCAACCATTTGTCCCTGTGTTAGTGAATGGTCGGGATTTTCCGCAAACCAAATCGGCCAATAATAACGTAATCTCTGTTCATTCCTTCGTTCGTCGTAATTTTCCATTATAATACCTCAAAATCCCCCAATATTCCATTTTCTTTATAAAGGCAAATCGTCAAAAAGGCAGAGGTACTTAATGAGCCGGATAATGAAAAATCTGAAAATTAATGAACTAATATCGTGTATAGGACGTTTTTGCGGTTTCGGGCATAGAAAAAATATTTTGATTCTTTATCTTATCCGTTGCAAGTTCCTATAATATTTATACGAAGGCAATTAAAAAAGGACGCCCGATTAACAAGCGTCCCTTTTATATCATTTTATCAAATGCTTGAATTATGCGTTTGCATTTAATGGTTTTAATCTTGTAGCCAGAGCGGCAACTACTATACAAGCTATACCAGCAGGAATAAATGCCCACATCCAGGCTTGTTTAGCACCCATGAATCCGCCAAGCATCGGTCCGGCGATTCCACCGACCGCATAAGCCAAAAAGACGTAAGGATAATTTACGCCGACATTTTTACTTCCAAACAAGTCTGCTGTCGCGGCCGGGAACAGAGCAAAATTACCACCAAAGTTAAATCCTATGATAGCAGCACCAATGTAGAGGCCCCATTCGTTACCTCCAATGAAATAGAAACATATCATCATAATGCCCTGAAGTGTACTCATCAGAACAATGGAGTTTTTCCTGCCAAGTTTATCAGAAACTGTACCCCAGACAATTCTGCCAAGTCCGTTAAGCAAAGCATAGAAAAGGCCCATTGCTGTGCCGCAGATAGTAGCGGCTTTGGCTGCTTCGACACCGCCTTTTTCTAAAGTATCCAGGCCGAAATCTCGAATGATACCAATTACCATAAGACCGGCCATCGCTCCAACTGTAAAAGTTGAAAACAATATCCAGAACTGCGGCGTACGGACAATCTGATTTACTTTCATATCCAGACCGCCGGCAGCACCTGCACCAGTCGTCGGAGGTATCCAACCTGCAGGTTTCCATCCATCAGGAGGATTAATCATTACAAGTGAACCAAGACCAACAAATATCGCAAAGAGAACACCGTAAAGAATGAATATATTATTGACGGTCCATCCTGCTCCGAATAAGCCGGCCCAACCCGGAGTAAGATCAACGGGACCGAATTTGAAACCACCGGTCAACTTGACCCAAATCAAAGCACCAAAACCGAATCCGGCAACCGCCAGACCGGTAATCATACCTTTTTTATCAGGAAACCATTTAACCAATGAGGCAATCGGGCATACATAGGCAAGACCGATACCGGCTCCGCCAAGAACGCCGATTCCAAATAGCATTCCCATATAGTTTGTTCCGGAAAGTCCACCGATAATATAACCCAATCCAAGTACTATACCGCCAGTAAAAGCAACTATGCGCGTACCAGCTTTTTTCTGCCAGGGGCCAGCTATAAAAGCCATAACTATGGCAAATGTCACAAGGCCGACAGAAAAAATAAACTGTGTTTGTGGTCTTGTAAATGAAAAAGGCTCTGCCTGGAGCTTATTTGTAAAAGCAGACCATGCATAAATAGCACCGAGGCATAACTGAATCAGAATGCCGCCTACTACTACGAGCCAGCGATTCATAACTTTTTGCTCAGCCATTTATTATTCCTTTCAATAAAAATAAGCCGGATGCGTTTCAACACACATCCGGCTATATTTTTTTAAGTTAAGTTACTTATATACCCCGGCCCTTAATGAGATCTTCTACTACATGAGGATCAGCCAGAGTTGTAATATCGCCAAGGTTGTCCGTGCTCTTTTCGGCAATCTTACGCAGAATTCTACGCATAATTTTACCTGAACGAGTTTTCGGAAGTGACGGTGCAAATTGGATTGCTTCAGGAGCGGCGATTGGGCCAATTTCCTTACGTACGTGCATGATAAGTTCCTTCTTAAGCTCATCGCTTTCGGCAACACCTCCAACGAGAGTTACGAAGGCATATAGACCCTGACCTTTAATTTCGTGAGGTATTGGTGTAACAGCGGCCTCGGCAACTTTTTCATGACTTACAAGTGCGCTTTCGACTTCAGCGGTACCGATTCTGTGGCCGGATACATTAACAACGTCGTCGATTCTACCCATCAGCCAGTAATCGCCATCGTTATCAATTCGGCAGCCATCGCCTGCAAAATAAATATCATCATACATTGTGAAGTATGTATCGATGAAACGGTCATGATCGCCCCACATGGTACGCATCATTCCGGGCCATGGTTTTCTAATGCAGAGTTTTCCACCTTCGTTCGGGTCGCACTGACTTCTGTCATCGCGAAGAACTACTGTATCGACACCGAAGAATGGCTTGCTTGCACTGCCCGGTTTTAATGTCATCGCACCTGGCATAGGTGTAATCATAAATCCACCTGTTTCTGTTTGCCACCATGTATCAACTATCGGGCATTTATTGTGTCCGACTTTTTCGTAGTACCACATCCATGCTTCCGGATTGATTGGCTCACCTACTGTTCCAAGAATTCTCATGGTATCAAGTTTGTATTTAGCGGGCCATTCGTCACCTTTGCTCATGAGCGCTCTGATTGCTGTTGGAGCGGTGTAGAATACTGTAACGCCAAATTTATCGCATACCTGCCAGAAACGACCTGCATCCGGATATGTAGGAACGCCTTCGAACATAAGAGATGTTGCGCCGTTTGCCAGTGGGCCGTAAACGATATAGCTATGTCCGGTTACCCAGCCAATATCGGCGGTGCACCAGTAAATATCATCATCATGAACATTAAACACGATTTTGTGTGTAAGTGTTGTGTGCATCAGGTAGCCGCCGGTTGTATGAACTACGCCTTTGGGTTTTCCTGTTGAACCTGATGTATAAAGAATGAATAATGGAGCTTCTGCTTCCATAGGTACGGCTTCGCATTCTTCGCTTGCCTTTGCCATTTCATCGGTGTACCAGACATCGCGTCCCGGTTCCATATGGCATGCGTCATCTGTTACTTTAACTACAACACAGGTTTCAATTGTCGGGCAGGATTTCATGGCTTCATCGGCGATACCTTTTAACGGGATAGCCTTTTTGCCTCTGCGTGATGTGTTAACTGTAATGAGCATTTTGCAGTCTGAGTCATTTACACGACCTGAAATTGCGTCAGCACTGAATCCACCGAAAATAATTGAGTGAATCGCACCAATACGTGTACAGGCAAGCATAGCAACAGCTAATTCCGGGACCATACCCATATAAATAGCTATTCTATCGCCTTTTTGAATACCTTTGGATTTGAGTACGTTTGCGAATTTACATACTTCTTTGTGTAGTTCTTCGTAAGTGAATTTTTGGACATCTTCGTCTGAATCGCCCTGCCAGATAATAGCAGTTTTCTTGGCAATCGGTGTTCCAAGATGACGGTCGAGACAGTTGTAAGATACATTCAACATGCCGTCATCGAACCATTTATGTTCGATTTTACGGGCTTTTGTATCCCATGTATATTCCAAAGCTTTTGTAGGCTCTTTGAACCAAGTCAAAGATTTTGCCTGCTCAAGCCAGAAATTGTCTGAATCATTGATAGATGCATCCCACATTTCCTGATACTGCTTCATGCTGTTTACATAAGCATTCACCTGAACGTTTTGTGGCGGCGGAAAAGTGCGATTCTCATTCATAAGAGAATCTATGCCTTTCTTTTGTTCCATTTTTTGCTCCTTTGTAGAGATAATAATGTAATTGTAATTACTTTTCTATTTATGCCATTCTATTGTATAATTTCTTCGCCCTGCTGTTCCAATTCAGGGTTCAAAAATATAGAGACAAGCCCATATAACATAAACACGATGAACCGGAATTTATATCCAGTAATCCTTAAAAAGTCAACCTTAAATAAAGATTTCCTTAGAATTTGTATTTTAACGCTACCTGTGCTCTAACGCCATCACCATCGCCGGGACCATGATATTCAGTTCTCCAGTGAGATAATTCGAGACCAATATCGGTATTTGGACTCAAAGAACAAATCACGTTTCCGAATACTGTACGGTTCAAAATCCTATCACCAACATTTACTTCACCGCGGTCTACATCATCCACTGCCATGCCAAAATTGAAATTTTTGTTTTTACATGGCTCAAGAGAAGCTGCTATCCAGCCACCCTGGCTGCTAATCTCCTCAAAATAGATAGGATCAGTAGTATCTACATTCACTCCCTGACCAATTCCGCCAAGATATGAATCGAGATTCTCACCTGTAAATAATTCGCCCTTTAAAGTTAATTTATCACAGATAGGCTGAGTTACATCCAAATTTACTGACCAAGTCTCGAAATCTGTATGATCTCCATATTGAGTAATATCATACTCTTCTTCTCCAACGTGAGCAGATAAACCTATTGTAGATTTTTTATCTGTAAGAATAGGTAAACTTACGCTAACTCTGCCCTGCCATGTGGGAAATCCGGCATCTTCACCCGAATCAGTATCCCATGTAACAGACGAAGTGAAGTTCTCTCTTCCAATAGTTCTGGCAAGAGCACCCTCTAATTTCAAATCAACATCATCATTGAAACTGAATTCTTTTGTAAGTCGAATCTGAGGACGCCTGTAACCTATATTACCAGTCCACCAGCAAACAGTATAATTCACAGTTGTCGGCACAAGCGGACTAATAACATCTGATGTTTGTCCTGCAATAATGTTGAATTTATAATCCGGCCAATCCAACTTAATAAATGCATGACGCATCATAATGCCAGCTTTATTTTCAGCAGCTCCGGTACCGTAAAAATCTATCTCGACTTTTCCGCTTGTAATCAGGCCGTTATTTTTAGGACCAGTAATAATAAATCCAAGCCTGGTTTCGTTAGCTGTCATATTGAATTGCTCATCATTATCGTTGTATCTTTCCGAATCTACCCACCTTGCGAAATTTCCAGTATTGATACGCGAATTATCTAATGCCATATCCAGTTTCAAATAACCATAAAGCTGAATATCAAGCTTAGACCAGACCGGCTGGCGTACTTGTGTTACTGTAGAATTACTTTGTAACGCGGAATTCTCTCTTAATTCCTGTATTTCTCTATCAAGCTGGTCAAGCCTCTGGCGCAATACTGTATTTTCCAAAGCCATATCACCCATCCCTGCACCTTGTGCAAATCCGGCTATAGTACCAACCAATACTATCGCCATCAAAAACATTCTTTTCTGCATAGTTAACTCCTTTAAAAAAATCATCATTACAAACAGCCCCAGATTCTACATGGATAACAGTATTTTATCAATAACTATTCTGTTATTATTCTGTTAATAAAGCTTTATCAACTTGCCTCTGGAATTTCTTACAAAAATATGTACAATGAGAAACCTATGGGACAGATAAAATTACTTGACCAGAATTTATTAGGAAGAATGGGCAAATTATGGAACTCGATTTAAGCAGCCTCCGAAAAGCAATAGATTCTTTGGAGAAAACTACAGGAACATAATGATTGATTTGGAAGAAAAATATTTAAGCGAAATAAAATGGATTCTGGCGAAATTTGTGCCAGATTGCGAAGTCCGTGTTTTCGGCTCACGCATCGAAGGCAAAGCAAAAAAATTTTCCGACCTCGACCTTGCGCTGGTTGGAAAAGAAAAATTAGACTGGCGAAAAATCGAGTCACTTAAAGACATTTTCTCCGCAACTGATATTCCTATCATCATAGATGCCATTGACTTCAACTCAATAACGGAAGAGTTTAAAAAGATTATCGAAAACAACTACCAAGTGATACAAGAAAAAAATAGAAATTGATGAAAAAGAAACACAACCCAAACTGTTTTATTATTGCAGGTCCGAATGGCGCAGGAAAGACGACATTCGCTTTAAGATATTTACCGCAAATAGCAAAATGCAGAAATTTCGTGAACGCGGATTTTCTTGCGTACGGCTTATCACCTTTTGATTCTTTATCTGCTCAATACAAAGCAGGTGAACTCTTCCTTCGAGAAATTCATGCAAATATAGAAAGGCGAGTCGATTTTGCTTTTGAAACAACTTTAGCCGGACGCAGCCAAATCAATCTTCTAAAAAAACTCAGAGAAGATAACTGGCAAATTATTCTGTTTTTCCTGTGGATACCAAATGCTATTTTTTCCAGGAATCGTATTCGTGAGCGAGTAAGACAGGGAGGACATGATATTACGGACGATACAATTATTCGCCGCTATCCACGTGTTATACGTAATTTCATAAAGATTTATATGCCGTTATGTGATAAAATAATTTGTTATGATAATTCAGGCCTTAAGCCTGTTCCTGTTTTTGAACAGGAAAATAAGACTTGTCATATTTTTATCCAGGATTTATATGAAAAAATTACGAGACAGACAGATGAATAAAAAACAACCAAGTAAAATGGCAAAAGACGGCTTGAAATGTCTTAGAAAAGCTGTACGTGAAGAAGTAGAAAAAAAGGCTTTACTTAACCAGTATGTCATTATAAGCCGCAACGGCAAAACCTGCCGAGTTTTAGCTAAAGAAGCGTTGAAGATAACAAAAGACAGATGAACTTTTATAAGCATTAATTGATGTTATCAGCTTCGACGCTATATCAAACGAGTCCAAATAACTACGAGATTCTTTAAAAAATGAATACAGGAAATTTAAGGCATTATAAATGGCATGATGTTGCAGATAATATAGACTCCTCTTTCAAACTCTACGCTCAAATTCTATTTTAAGACCATATTTCTTTGGATCAAGTTTGGCTTGAAATATTTCTATGTCACTACCATATTCAGCACATGCATGGATTATACGTTGCTTAGATGGAGAATCAATTTGAACACCAAAAATTATTCCACCGATAATCCCTTTTGGGATAGGCTTTAAACCTGGCCCGTCATCATATCGAACTACTCGCCATTCCGTCTCGTAATGGTATGGTGTAGCTTTCGTTAGAAAAGCTTTTTTAACGATTCCTACCCAATCATCTTTTATAAAGTTGATCAGCGGACAGTATCAACATACTCAATTTGTAAGGCACTGGCAATAAAATTAATGTGAGAAGCATCTCTTATGTCTTGTACTCGAAACTTTATACAAACACCTTTATGTTCGTTTGCATAATGCATCCACATGATGGGATTATCACAATTCTGAGTAAGACATAAGATACCGGTATTAGCTGCACGTCGAGAATGCCATTCTATCTGTTGTTTCTGCCATTTTTCTATTTCTTTTGGGGTCCGAGGAATATCCTGTTCTGCTTGTTTAATTGCTTCAGAATAAGACATTCCTTTTCTTTCCAAGAATTTTGCCTTTCGCTTCACTATTTCTTCTCGGTTATCAATGATATCGTAAACACACCGACAATCAAAGGGATCATTAAAATTCAATGGAGACGAGAACCACAAATGATTGTTACGGAGCATATCCTCGAACTGCTCGATTTTATTCCCTGATATGTCCTTGAATTTATATAGAACTTTCGGATTGTCAATAGTCATGAAATTATCCATATATTATATTTTAACCAAGCTAAATACTATTACAATAGAAAAACCTCTCGACAATTCGGCTATCTTCACTGTACAATGAGATGCCTATGGGACAGATACAGTTACTTGACCAGAATATGATAAATATGATAGCCGCAGGCGAGGTTATTGAACGACCCGCCAGTGTGGTTAAAGAATTAATGGAAAACAGCATCGATTCCGGTGCAACAAAAATTGTCGTAACAATCGAAGACGGCGGACGAAAACTCATCTCCATCACAGATAATGGCTGCGGCATGGATGCGGATGACCTCACAAAAGCATTCGAGCCACACGCAACCAGTAAAATCAAAACAAGTAAGGATTTGCTCGCGATTTCCACTTTCGGTTTTCGCGGCGAAGCACTCGCGAGTATCGGTTCGATAGCTCAGGTCAAAGCCGTAAGCAGAATTCAAAACTCAAACTCAGCCAACTGCATTGAGATTGATTGCGGCGACAAAAAAAATATCAGCCCATGCAGCGGCGATTACGGAACCACGATTCAGGTAAGAGATATTTTTTATAAATTGCCCGCTCGAAGAAAGTTCCTTCGAACAGCCAATACGGAAATGGGACACATTACAGAGCATTTCATTCATATTGCTTTAGCAAACGTGAACCTTGATTTGACTCTTATACACAATAACAGGGAAATATATCGGCTGCTCGATACAGACGGCCTGCGCAGGCGAATAGGAATTCTTTTTCCATCGCAATCGGGAAATATTTCAGATGACTTGATAGAAACACAAAGCAATGAAAAAGGTCTTGAGGTTTATGCTCTTATGGGCAGGCCTGAAATTTCGAGAACGAGCAATAAGTTTCAATACATATTTCTCAACGGCCGCTATATTCACGATAAATTTATTTCTCACGCTATAAAAGAGGCCTACCGCGGCCTTTTGGAACCTAACAGATTCGGGGTTGTTTTCCTGTTTATAAAGATGCCGCACGAAGATTATGATGTAAATGTGCATCCGACAAAGAACGAAGTGCGTTTCTATAATTCCAATCTTGTGCATTCACAAATACTCGGAGCGTTAAGAGAAAAACTTTTGGGAGAAGACTTTCACGCTCCCGCGCAATTGCCATCAACAGGCCAGCAAAATATTTCAACATACGCAAGACCAGGACAGAATCCGAAAATCGCCGATGCAATGGCAGATTTTTTCAAGAGGCACCGCCCTTCTTCGAACCAGCCGCAGTTTTCATTCAAACGCAGTACGCCTGCAACAAATTACAATAAGCAGCCTGAAGAATTTAGTGTGCCCGCCCCGCATTTAGTACAGCCTGAGAAAAAATTCCTGCAGGTACACGATAGTTTCATCGTTGCGGAAACAGAAAATGGTTTTGTACTCATCGACCAGCACGCTTTGCACGAACGAATTATGTATGAGTCATTATGCAAACGTGTGCGAGAAAACAAACTTCAATCACAAAGACTTTTAATGCCTGAAAGTTTTGAAGTCACTGAGTCGCAGACTGAAATATTAGACAAAAATTCGGAACTGATTGAAAAACTCGGAATTGAGATTGTTCCGTTCGCGCCAAAAACGATGGCGATTCAGGCGTTTCCAACTATCCTTGCAAAAGTCGAGCCTCTTGATTTTATACAGGACCTGATAGAAATATTGGAAAATAAACAGGCTAATATTGATTCCGACAGACTACTTGAAGAAATCCTTGATATGGCCGCGTGTAAAGCCGCGATTAAAGCAGGACAGAAATTAACACCAGGCGAAATAGAACAACTTCTTGCCGATAAGGAAATCGTTGATTGTTCGAGCCGCTGCCCGCACGGAAGACCAACAACTATTGAATTTTCAATAAGCGAACTGGAAAAGCAATTCAAGAGAACATAATGAAAAAACTTTGGCTTCCATTATTACTCTCGATTCTTATTTGTGCCGTAATCATTATATTTGCTTCACAAAGGCACAACGAAGAAGAAATTCCTGCTTCGGATAAAATCCCTGAAAGGATAGTGTCACTCGCCCCGAACATAACAGAAATTCTTTTTGAACTCGGGCTCGGTGATAAAATTATCGCGGTGGACAACGATAGTGACTATCCCCCTCAAGTCGATAAAATCGATAAAGTCGGGACATTCTGGCAGCCCAGTACGGAATCTATAATTGCGATGAAACCAGATTTGGTAATTACATTATGGTTCGCACAGCAAAAGTCTGTAGCCGAGACTCTTGAAAACCTTGGTTATAAAGTTCTTGTTTTAAGAATGGAAAAATTCGACGAACTTCCCGAAGCAATTCAGAAAATTGGCGATGTAACGGGAGTTTCCCAAAAAGCCGAACAACTAATCAGTGACATCGAAAACAAAATAAATGAGCTAAAAATAAAATTCCAACAAAACAAAAATACAAAAGTATTATGGGTGATTCAGGAAGAACCTTTACGAGTAGCCGGAAGGAATACTTTCCTTAACGAATTGGTCGAAGCCGCTGGCGGAGAAAATGCGATAGGCCAGACTTTGCAGCAATATCCATCAATCTCATCTGAAGAGATTCTTTCGTGCGGCGCTGAAATTATAATACAATCGGCTATGAGCAAGGATAATATCGAATCCCAGCAAAAAAACGCGGAGCGTTTCTGGAGTAAGTATCCCAATCTTCCCGCTGTAAAAAATGGCAGAATCTATGTATTATATTCTGATACTATTTTGAGGCTCGGACCCAGATTACCAGAAGGTATCGAGATAATTGCAAATTGTTTATATGAAGATGACTCTAAATAACTTATTTAATGATATGGGTGGCATCCTCAAACGCAGTTTGGGGATGGTTTATCAGTATTTGCCATTCCCATCCTGATAAATAATCAGGATGAGTCTGCCACACAGTTAATAAATAATTTAATAACAGACTAAAATGCCTAAGACTCTTACAAAAAAACGAATGATAATAAATATTATTATCAGCCTTATAGTTTTACTAATTGTAACGAGTCTCTGCGCAACAACAGGAACACAAAAAATTTCTCTGCGAAATGCATTAAGCGGCCCCGGAGCTGAACCGGGTGACAATATTGATTACGAAATTTTTATCATCAGGCTCACACGAGTATTACTTGCGGTTATTGTCGGAGCGGCTCTTGCATGTTCGGGAGTGGTGTTGCAGGCTATTTTGAAAAATCCGTTAGCTGATCCTTATATTCTCGGCATATCAAGCGGCGCAGGTCTTGGGGCGGTAATAGCCATGTTAGTTCCGGGAATTACATTGGGCTTTTTAGGTGGACTTCCAATAGCAACGTTCGCATTTACCGGCGCGATTATAACTGTAAGCCTTGTATGGTTTATAGGTTATTTTTCAGGCAGGTCACAGGTCACTTCCCTTCTCCTTGCTGGCGTTGTTATAAATGCTTTTTTTTCTGCGATAATTATGTTACTTACATTAATTATAAAAACCGAACAGCTTCGCTCGACAATGTACTGGCTTATGGGTAACATACCCGAAAAACAAAATACTCTTCTGCTTTTTTCATGCGGCAGTTTCGTCATTATTGGAATTATCGTATTATGGCGAATTTCAAATAGCCTGAATATTATCACTCTCGGCGAATACGAATCGAAGGGACTTGGAATCGACACGGAAAAAACCAAGCTTATCGCATTTTCTTTCGCTGCGTTTATAACAGCGGTAGCGGTAAGTATTAGTGGCCTTATCGGATTTGTCGGCCTGATTGTTCCTCACGCAATAAGATTAATATTTGGTCCCGACCATAGGCAGTTAATACCTCTTAGCGCAATATATGGCGGAATTTTTCTGGCAATAGCCGATACTATCGCCAGAACCGCTTTCGGACAGGAACAGTTGCCGGTAGGTGTTATAACAGCCGTAACAGGCGGACCGTTCTTCTTAATACTTCTCGCACGATATACACGGAAAGTAAGCTGGATGAAATGAACATTATTGAAGTTGAAAATCTCGGTTTTGATTTCGCACAAAAGACAATCCTGAATAGTTTGTCTTTCAATATTAAGAAAGGTACGTTCCTGGGCATCATAGGACCGAACGGCGCAGGAAAAACAACACTTCTTAATTTGCTTTGCGGCTTACTGAAACCCAAAACAGGCTCGATTAAAATCGATTCCAAATTGGTTAAATCCTATCAAATAAAAGAACTTGCCCGAAAAATCGCGGTTGTAAGACAGGAATTCGTCCCTGTGTTCGATTTTTCGGTAACTGAAATAGTCACAATGGCACGAAACCCTTACTTAGGTTCATTCGCTTTCCCATCCGAAAGTGACAAGAAAATAATAACCCACGCTCTTGAACTTACGGATACAGCCCAATTCGCAGACAGGCTGCTCGGAAGCCTTAGCGGCGGCGAACGCCAACGTGTTTTTATCGCGAAAGCTATTGCGCAAGATACACCAATTCTGCTTCTTGATGAACCAACAAGCTTTTTAGATATGAAACACCAGGTTGGTATATATGACCTGCTGAAGGATGTTCAAATCAGTCAAAACAAAACTATCGCCGCTGTCACACACGATATAAATCTCGCCGTTCAGTATTGTGATGAAATACTGATTCTTTCATCCGATAATAACTATATCTATGGCCAGCCAAACGAAGTTTTAACCCAGGAACGAATCTCAAATGTATTTGGAATTCAAGTCATGAATGGTAAAATTTCAGATAAAGTTTTTTTTATACCACTTGGAAAATACTCAAAAAAAGACAAATAAACCTATACCATTGAAAAAATATGTAATCACAACTATATATAATACAAGAACTTAAGAAAAACACTTTCTCCACCCCCCAATCTTACCTATTTTATATTTATTGAACTTCTTTTTTACAACCAGATAAAACTGTACAAATCGGTAAAAAAATGCTACAATTGTTTTTCTATATTAAAAGTATAGTTTAAGCTATGAAAGGCTAAGAGAGAATTGGTACAAAAACGCCAAAAACCTACAAGAGAAAAAGTTAGTTCGACGAGAACTAAAGTGAAACGTCTTTCTGCATCAGAATTAAGACACTTCCAAAAGATATTGCTGGAAAAAAGAGCAGAGATATTTAAAAACGTATTTCAAATTGAAGATGAAGCACTAAAAAGGTCTCACTCTACTGGTGATTTATCATCCATGCCTATCCACATGGCAGACCTTGGAAGCGATAATTATGAACAGGATTTTGCCCTGGGACTAATGGACGGCGAGAGAAAACTCCTTCATGAAATAGATGAAGCGCTTGGTCGAATCGAGAAAAAAAACTACGGAATTTGCCTTGGTACAGGTTTACCAATTTTAAAAGCTCGTCTTGAAGCACAGCCCTGGGCTAAATACTCTGTCGAATTTGCAAGAAAACTGGAAAAGGGACTCGTTCTCGAGCCACAAGAATAAAAAACATATGGAACATACCTGTCCTATTTGTCATAAAATTATTAATTCTACTGGCCAGGAAAAAGGTGAAAAAAACAATTTTTACCCGTTCTGCTCTGAAAGATGTAAACTTCTTGATTTAGGCTCATGGCTTGACGCAAACTATAAAGTCCTTTCGGCGCAAAAATCTATCGAAAGTGACCAGGATTTTGACCTGCCGGAATAAAGCAGCAACAATTCTTAATTCCACATTCCCTAAAAAATCCAAAAAAGTTGTTGAAATCTTCTGATAAATCATTATACCTATAAAATAATATTTATAGGTTAAAAGAAGAGTTTGTGACCTTTATGAAAGGATGCAATATGGCCGGAGGTAACCTGGTATCAATAGTATTTGATGAATTACTATTTCTGAAAATATTCGGAGCTTTCAGAATGGCAATTCAGCCAACCAAGCTCATTATCACTTCATCAGCACTGGCAATGATTTGCCTTACTGGATGGGCAATGGACTTCAGCCAATCTGTCGCTGTTACTCGCGACAGAAATAACAAAATTGTACTATCAGAGCTTCAGGTTTACATTGACAACTTTACTCACAAAGGTGTACGAGCAGAAATAGATATATTTCGAGAACATAGTGACCGCAGCGGCGTATTTAAAATCCTGTGGAGATCGTCAGCTACATGTTTTAAAAAAGCAGTAAACTCTGTTTTCGAGCGTAGTATCACAGGAGTAGTGGATAGTATAAAAGATTTTTATATATCGTTGGAATGGGCAATCAGGTACCATTTTATATACTGTGGTATTTTCTTTATAATAGTACTTGCGGTCCTCTCAGCAGCAGGAGGTGCAATTTGCAGGATAGCGGCTCTCCAAAATGCAAGGGGTGAAAAACCCGGCATAAGTGAAGCAATTCGTTTCAGTACGAAAAGATTCATGAGCTTGTTTAAGGCACCTCTTGTACCAGTTTTTATTATTCTTTCTATCGGGATATGTATTTTTATCATAGGGCTTTTAGGAAATATCCCGAAAGTTGGCGAAATAATAATCGGCCTGAGCATACCAATGGCACTTTTTGCAGGGACTCTCATCGCGGCGATATTAATTGGAGCTATCATAGGTTTCAACCTTATGTACCCGGCGGTTGCATATGACGGCTCAGACAGCTTCGATTCTATCAGCAGGTCTTTCAGCTATGTATATGCAAAGCCTTGGAGTATGCTTTTCTATACTGCAATCGCCGGAATCTATGGTTCCATCTGCTACACTTTTGTTCGCATTGTCGCTTTTTTAGCATTAATTGTCACTCACACGTTTATGCAGGCTGTAGTCTGGACGACAAATAGTGATGGAAATATCAACAAACTCGATGCAATCTGGCCCAAGCCAACATTTATTAATTTTTACGATCCGACACTAATTTCTCCTGAAACATTACCCGAAAAAATCGGAGCGGCCCTTATCTACTTTTTCGTTTTGATTGTTATCGGAATGGTCGTCTCTTTTATCATCAGTTTCTATTTTTCCGCAAACACGATTATCTATTCTCTCTTACGGAATAAAGTTGATAATACAGCTATTGATAATGTTTACACATATCATAACGAAAAAGACAGTAACTCAATATAATAAAATCTTCTTTCGTTTTGATTAAACAAAATAAGAAGTCATTGTGTCAAAAACATTTCTAATATAGCACTGGTTTTAATGAATAAGACAAACCTATTTCGCCCATGCATCTCCTTCTGGCGTCCTTCGCCATGCGAAATATGCATCCAGAGCTTTTAGCGATTCAGCACTCGGTACCGGCCCTGTATGCGGTGTCTGTGCAAAATACATCACTTCAGGATTATCATCACTGAAAGCCGGCCATTGGGGAACACCTTCACCGTTTGGATGGCCGTACTTGGCGAAATTCGTCCAATACGTTGCCATAGCTTCTGAAATTTCCTGGTCTGATTGAGACACAGCCTGTCCACGTCCGCCCCTTAGATGTTGGAAAACATACGCAACATCCTGGCCGTGCGGCGAACCTCGGTCACCCTGTGGAGGGTGTTGGTCAAAATAGTAATAATATGCTTTGCCTTTGCCCATTTTTGACTGAAGTCGTGCCCATATCCATGTATGCCAGCCAAAAGCAGAATCTCGAGCAAGGTCACGAGCAGTTTTTGGAGGTGTGCCGGAACCGGCGGGATAGGCTTCAATCAGTTCATCCGCAAACTTGCCATACCGTGACTTTACACCTTCTATGTAAGCATCAGAAGTTCTTGGAGGAGAAAAACTTGCCCCCTCATCTGAGTTGTATCCAACGAGAATCGGAGTGTCATTGAATTTACCTGCTTCGTAAAGTTTGTATTGGTCATCGGGAATTACATAACCATCAATAATCGGCCATGAGCCGCCTATGCCTCGGCCGCCCGGAAGTTGGTCTGGAGTAAGTTTGCGCATTTCCTCGATAGATGAAACTCCGGCACTCTTTACATATTCTTCACCTGCCTTTTCTGCATCTTCAAGACGCTTCTGATTTTCACCCGGAAAGGTAGTTGGCCTTGGAGGGCCGAATGAGCCGCCGCTTTGCGAAATTGCGCCATGAAACAATCCTTTGGCAAGAGGCGAAGCGCTTAGCATACTAACCGCGATTCCCCCTGCTGATTCGCCGAAAATAGTTACTTTTTTCGGATCGCCGCCAAATGCAGCAATATTTTCCTTAATCCACTGGAGCCCTGCAATCATATCCAATAGGCCGTAATTGCCTGAAACATGATTCGGACTTTCGGCACTCAATTCAGGATGCGCCATAAATCCGAGTTGACCGACTCGATAGGCTATACTAACGAGAACAACGCCCTTTTTCGCGAGATTCTCCCCACTATAATTACTTTCCGATGTAGAACCTGCACCGAATCCGCCGCCGTATATCCATACAAGTACTGGAACACGGTCATTTGTAAATTCCGCGGGAGTCCATACATTCAAATACAGACAATCTTCACTCTTACCTGAGGGAGGATTTCCGCCCTGTATCGGTCCGGGTGCAAATTTGGTTGCGTCCAGAACGCCATCCCAATTTGCGGCTGGCTGTGGTGCTTTCCAACGAAGCTCACCTACAGGAGGAGCCGCAAACGGGATGCCTTTAAATACATTTAATCCATCTTCCGTAGTGCCCTGTACCAATCCGCCTTTAACCTTCACAAGTGAAGTTTGAGGTTTCTGCACACTACTGCATCCTGCAACTAATAAGATGGCAATACATATTACAATAACTACATTTTTCATAACAATGACTCCCTTCATTATAAAATGTAACTTTTTGCAGTTATTAATTTTTATGGATTATATCTTTCACCGAGTACAAGCTTGTCGCCTGAATCATCGATTTCATATAACTGAGGCTTACGTCCTGTCCCTGCATCATGATGTATAATAAACAATTTCTTGCCTTCGAATGTAGTGAAAATCATACCATGACCGGAATTGTCACCTTTAAATGCCTTTTCTTCCTGAACCCATGGCCCTTTAATCGAACCTGATTCGGAATATGCGACACCCTGTGCGTAACGATTCTCACCCCAGCTTGACCATAACATACCAAGTTTTCCGGTTTTTGTTTTGAACATTTGAGGTCCGTCTGTAACCCAGCCGGGCATTTTCAAACCGAAGGTTGCTTCGCCGATACTGTTCATTTCTTTGGACCATGCAGCTTCACTTGCACGGAAGATTGTTGTAGGTTCCGCGGTACGATGTGTAAGGTCATCTGAAAGCGGCATATATGCCATAGTACCATCGATAAGCTGCGTCCATTCGTGAACTACTACCATATACCATGTACCATCTTCTTCATACAGAGTACCATCAATAATGTCCCAATCTTTCGGTCCGAGACAAAAATCCTGCTCTTTAACTAATGGAGTATAAGTTCCTTCGACTTTATCAGAGACTAAAATCTGTGTCTGGTTTGTAGGAACATTGTAACGGCGTGGTACATTTTCAATTAAATTGCTATGGTCACTATATGTGCCGGTATAATAGTATTTATCGCCGATTTTGTAAATTTCAGGTGCTGCTACGAAGTTTCCCTGCATCCATGTTCCTGAAATGTCGGTAACCTGGCCGGGCACCGATTCCCAAGTTTTAAAATCTTTACTCTTATATAAGCGTCCGCCACTACCGGTCAGGTAATAAGTTTTGCTTGCTTCATCGGGAAAAACAAATGGGTCACTCATTGAAAGTGAATCAAAAGGAACTGCCTGAGCTTGTCCACCAGCGCCGGCCCCTCTTCCTCTTCCCATCATCATTGGCATTCCCTGACCCTGGCCGCCGCCTTGTCGTTGACCTCTTCTTGCCCCGCTTCTTGCTCCAACACCAGCTCCACCGCCGCCGCCAGCCGGAGGCTGGAAACCACCGAAGTTTCTTTGCCCGGGAGTAGCTCGAGGTGCCTGTTCACCCGGGACAACCGGTTCTTTCTCATTTGTCTGAGCAATAGTTATTTCTATCAAGAAAATAGCCACTAACATTGCAATTAAAAAAAATCTGTTCTTCATAATAATAGTTCCTTTCCTCTAAACAAGATATTCTCCTCTAATACGAACAATTTTACGAAAATAATCCGGTCCTTTTCTTCATATAACGTTATTAATCTTACCGAACTATCACTGAAGATTCAAGAGTTTTTTTTCAAAACAGCTTTCACAAGAATTCTAAACTGTTGATATAATTACGGTTGTAGTTAATCAGAGTTTACTTTATGACGATAAATCCCCTATGGTTGAAATACAGGCACATACTGCGCCAAAAGACAGGCATAACAAGACGGCAATGTTACCAGCATTGCCTCCTGCGATATTAGTTCGTTTTCGCAAGCCGCTTATTATACTTGCGCATGCATTTATCTTTGCGGCCTCGCTGATGCTCTCATTTCTGCTTATCCATAATATGCAGTTCAAAAAAGCCTGGCTCATCGACCTGTATCCTACGTTAATCTTTTTTTTCCTTGTTATTAAGCTCCCTCTTTTCGGACTATTCAAACAATACCAGGGCTGGTGGCGATACGTTGGAATTTCAGACCTCGTTGGAATCGTACGCGCGTCATTTACAAGCACGCTGATTATCGTAATTGTATGGTTTGCGCTTGGTTATACAAACTTCGCGCGTACTTACCTGCCTATCGGAATGGAAGAGCCCGCCGAAGGTGTTTGCATGGCGGACTTGTTCGCGACAATTATGCTTCTTGCCGGCCTGCGAATGGTACTTCGATTGTATTATGAAGCATCTCAGACGATTGAAAGAGGCAGACTGAAAAGATTCCTCGTAGTTGGAGCAGGCAATGCGGGCGAATCACTGATACGAGAAATACACCGCATGCCAGTCGTAAAATATGAAGTTATCGGTCTCATCGACGACGACCCGGCAAAGCAAAGAACACATATTCACGGCATCCCGGTAATCGGTACAGTGGAACAATTGCCGCGAATTTGCAGCGAGCAGAAAATAGATGAAATCGCAATCGCAATTCCCTCGGCTAAACACAAACAGCTCAGGCGAGTTATACAGGTTTGCGAAGGTACGAAAATCAAGTTCAGTACAGTTCCTTCCATAACAGATATCGCATCGGGAAAATTGCGAGTTTCTCAAATCCGTAATATTGATATTAGTGACCTTCTCGGAAGAGAAGAAGTCCAACTTGAACTTGATTCAATCGAATCTTTCGCGAAAGATAAAGTTATTCTCGTTACAGGTGCCGGCGGCTCAATCGGCTCGGAAATGTGCAGGCAATTATGTCACTTCAATCCGAAACAATTGCTTCTCTTAGAGCAGGCGGAAAATCCCCTCTTCTACATCGAGCGAGAGTTGAGGAAGAACTTTGCTTCGGTTCCTATCGAGCCAATAATTTGCAACATTACAGACAAGGTACACATCGAGCAGGTTTTCGCAAATTACAAACCTGAAGTAGTAATACACGCGGCCGCTCATAAACATGTCCCGCTCATGGAACTCAATCCATCGCAGGCAATAAAAAATAATGTAGCCGGAACAATGATTGTCGCAGACGCCGCGGAAAAGTTCGGCACGTTAAATTTTGTAATGATTAGCACTGATAAAGCCGTGAATCCGACAAGCATTATGGGCTCGTCAAAACGTGTCGCGGAAATGTATATACAGGATTTGAGCAGAACGAGCAAAACGCATTTCGTTACAGTAAGATTCGGAAATGTGCTTGGCTCGGAAGGTTCGGTAATTCCGATTTTCAAAAAGCAAATCGCAGAAGGCGGACCCGTCACTGTCACTCACCCTGACATGAAACGCTACTTCATGACAATACCTGAAGCAAGCAAGCTCGTATTACAGGCGGCTACGATGGGAAAAGGCGGCGAGATTTTCGTACTTGAAATGGGCGAGCCGGTTAAAATCGTTGACCTTGCGAAAGAACTTATAACTCTTAGCGGATTCAGTCCGGAAGAAGATATAGAAATTAAATTTACGAATCTCAGACCCGGGGAAAAATTGTTCGAAGAACTATCAATCGAAGGCGAAGACATGCAAAGAACAAGACATCCTAAAATCAGCATATGGAAAAACATCCCGATGGACAGAGACAAACTGCGAGAAGGAATTAACGAACTCATCGAAATTGCTTCAAAACAGGAAAATGGACAAATCAAAAATAAAATAAAATCACTCGTTCCTGAATATAAAAACAACCAAAATTAACCTTACAAGAGGTTAAGCATATAATTTAATTTTGTTGATAAAAAGATTATTCCTGTATATATTCTTATCATACGCATTAATTACTTATTACAGAATAGTAAGCCTTTTAATGAAAGGAGCAATACTATGATTAATCTTCACAAAGCTTCGACCCTCAGGATATCATTAATTTTATGTTTGATTATCTTTTCCGCTTCGTGCGCATCATTGGATACCAAAGCACCGGAAGGAGTAACTCCTAAAAATATTATTGTTCTCGATGATATTACATATCGCTCCGGCGATAGCGAGGCATGGAAACTCGATTTAGCGATGCTCGAGCCTTCAGGAGATGAATTGCGACCCGCTCTTGTGATTATTCACGGCGGCGGCTGGAACGCCGGTGACAAGCGTGACAGGCCCTATCGCTCGATGCTGCTTGATTACGCTCTAAAAGGTTATGTCACTATCTCAGTGAATTACAGGCTCACTCGTGAAGCTCCATTACCTGCATGTATCGAAGACTGTAAATGCGCCGTACGATGGCTAAAGGCGCACGCAAAGGAATATAAAGTTGATACAAATCGTATCGTTGCTTACGGGCATTCAGCCGGAGCACATCTTGTGTTAATGCTCGGCTTGTGCGGTCCTGAAGCAGGTCTTGAAGGCGATGGAGGCTGGAACGAATATTCAAGCAGTATTACCGCGGTTGCGGGAGGTTCTCCGCCGACTGAAATGTCAGCCCGATATGGAGATGCAGAAAAATACTCGCCAATCACATACGTTAACTCTAACGCTCTGCCAATTCTTCTCATTCAGGGCACTGCCGATCCTATTGTCCGCAAAGAAGTCACTGACAGGTTTATCGAGAAAATGAAAACCGTAGGCGCAAAAGACTTTCGCTATGAAGTTGTCGAAGGTGCAGTACATGATGTTGCCTATAACAACTATCTCGATATAACTTCAAAAGCGATAGATGATTTCTTTAATGACGTTCTCGCGAAATAATAAAGTTGAATAAGATAATGTGAGTTTATTCTTGTTTACCTTTATCAACTTGAGGAATGCTTGTTTTTCTAATTTGTTTTCTTACAACCTTAAAATAAGGAAGAAGGATTATCATATATAACACCTTTAACATAAGTGAGATCTGGTAATAAAGCCATTCCCATATATAAAAAAGCAACTTCAATATCGGAAGTTTAAATTCTTTCTTTTCATGAATGAAATAATGTATGGATTTACCATCCCATCCAACAGAGCCTTTTGGTTCGTATCTTGCGACACTCAGACGCGGTAATCTTTTACGAAAATACATGAGAGGTTCTACTAAATACTGTTTTCCATCTTTTTCCATTGTTACCCAAGCATGACCTTCACCATATTTCCCTGCTCGCCCAACAACATAGCGGCTTTTGTATCCCATCTCAATCAGTTGACGCCACGTCCATAATGCAAAATCATCACAATCGCCTTTTTTTCTTGTTTCAAATTCTTCAGGAGGCATCCAATAGTCTTCTTTATTAAATTGCTCCTTATCTGATACATAACTACAACCACGAAGAAACTTTCTTAGTTCTTTAATATTTTTACAGTAAACTGATAAAGGTTGAGAAACATAACGTTCCATCGGAAAAGTTGCCAGAAAAAGTTTTTTTCTTTTTCGAGATGATGGCGATCCAGTTGGCCTTCCCTCAAAATCATATAATTCTTTAATAATTTCCGCGATCATTTATTCTTTACCCGCAAAGCCGAGTTGTTCGTCGAGCCAGTGGTCGGTTCGTAAAACTGTTTTGCGTCTGCTCAGGGCCATTTTTTCGGCACGTGACTGGGCGAGTTTGAAAACATGCTGAACAAAGCCGGAAGAAATGTCACCTTTGGAAAGAGCATATCTTTTTTTCAATAAAGAGGTCGTAGTTTTTGCATAACGAGTGATAATTTCATCTTCAAGACTGAATATCCTGCGCACAGTTCCCGGGTCACCCTGCCGGGCGCATCTTCCGAATAATTGCCTATCGATTCTCGCGGATTCGTTTGGTTCAGCCGCGATAACGTACAAGCCGCCCATTTCCGCTACGCCCCTGCCGAGCTTTATATCTGTGCCGCGGCCTGCCATATTGGTAGCTACGGTGATTTTGCCAGGCTGACCTGCTTCCGCGACAATCTGGGCTTCCTTGTTGTGATATACCGCGTTGAGAACCTGATGCTCAAGATTTTCCTCATTCAATAATTTGCTGATATATTCACTTGCGAAAACGCTTCTCGTACCAACAAGGACCGGCCTGCCCTGCTCGTGGATGTATTTTATTTCCTGTACAATTCTTTCCCATTTCGCTTCTTTTGTCGTAAGAACTGCATCAGGAAGAGTCTCTCTTAAACACGGACGGTTTGTCGGAATTTTCACTACAGGCAAATGATAAATCTGCCAGAACTCGGATGCGGCTTCAGCGGCGGTTCCAGTCATTCCGGATAATTTACGATACATCCTGAAAAATCGCTGGAAACTAATACGAGCATATGTATCCTTCGGCGGATTTATTTCCATCGCTTCCTTTGCTTCTACCGCCTGGTGCATTCCATCCCGCCATGTTCTGTCCGGCATAAGCCTGCCTGTGAATTCATCAACTATAACAACCTTGCCTTCATGTATAACATAATGCTGGTCGCGATGATATAATTCTTTTGCGATTAGAGCTTGATTTACGAGTTCGAGAGTTCGACGCGCACCTTTCCAAATACCACCCAAATCTTCCGTTAACTCGTCTATATGTTCTCTGCCCTTTTCGGTTAATTCGACATCCCTGTATCGGTGATTAATTTTATAGTCTTTGTCGCTGATTAGTTGAGACGCAATTTCCGAGGCTTGTTGAAAGGAATCCACCTGCTGCGGATTTGGAGCGTTTCCTGAAATGATCAGCGGCGTAACAGATTCGTCAATAAGTACCGAATCCGCTTCATCAACTATGGCACAATTCAATCTTCTCTGTATAAGCCTGTCGGTTATTCTCGAATTTTTTCCTGAGATTCTTTCCAGAAGAGCGGAACTTAATCCCGTTATATTTCCAAGCGTCAATCTGTCACGCAAAAAATCGGCTGTCACTTCCTTATTCGTACAATAAGTAATATCGGCCATATAAGCGGCTTTTCTTTGAGCGGGTTCTGTCTGCTGCTCGATATACGCTACGCTCAGGCCGCAGAATCGATAAATCTGCCCCATCCATTCGGCATCGCGTTTTGCAAGATAATCGTTTACTGTAATCACGTGACAACCCTGTCCGCGCCAGCCCGCTATAGTGACATACATCGTCGATGTAAGGGTTTTTCCCTCACCTGTTGCCATTTCGGCTATGTAGCCGTGTTCAAGAGCCAAAGCGCCTGTAATCTGAACAGGGAAAGGTTTTTCTCCAAGCTTGCGAAATGCTATTTCACGAACCAAAGCAAACGCATGTTCGATATCAGCAGGATTTTCACGGCCGCATCGAAAAGTTTCTCGAAGTTTGTCAGCAGATTCTCGTAGTCTTAAATCAGTTTGTTGAGAATAATGCTCTTCAAGTGACAGAACTTTTTCCGTTTGCTGATAAAGTTTTTTATATCGCGGCGAGAGCTTACTAATAATACCTGCACCGGCATCCCAGACCGCATCGAGTCCTCTCGGAAGAGGCTCACCTGAACTGCGATTATCAAGCATTTGCCATGTTGCACTGGGCATTGCAGGCATAATTAAATATGAAACCTCCTCTGGAACAATTGCCTGAGCAAACGATACCATTGCAGAATAAGCGGCTTTGGTGGCATCTCAATTCTCACAATTATACGCTGGCCCGAAAATAATCTTACCGAATCATCATTTGGTGCGACACGAACCTCGAAGAAATTCTCCGCCGCGGTCATTCCCTTTGGATCATCAACTTCTGTAGGCATTGAGCCGCCAACAGCATAACCAAGGGCCTGTGAAGGTAAAACTTTCTTGCCCGCAGGGAATACTTCTTCTATGTGACCAACCAACCCGGTTTCCGGGCGTCCCTTGACTTTCATTTCTACTTCCTTGCCCACCTGCTCAAAAAGAATATCAGCAAGCGATTGGCCGGCTACAGCACGAATTCTCAAATCATTCATATCCGCGACCAAGCCGATTTGCTGACCTCTTCGAAGATACAATCCTTTTGCATTTTCGATATCAGGTGAAATCCATGAGCCGGATAGTGACGATTTTATATTCAGGGAAGAAAGGTCGGAATCAATCTTTGTTATTTTCTCATCCATAACACCAATTTGTTTTTCAATGATTTGCGCAGAAGCTTTATCGCGAGTTTCTTCGAGACGTTTTCTTGCCTTCATACTACCCAACTCAGCGATAAGACGTTCCTTTTCCGCTTCAAGTTTATGATTCTCTGCTTTGATAAGTTCATCTTTATCAGCGGAAACTTTTTGCCCGGAAGGAAGAAAGTCTGTAATAAATCCATCGTTTTCAGCATATACAACGGCAAGGTTTACAGGCTCGACAATTCCCTCAATTCTAAAATATTCAGGCAATCGAACTAAACCAATAGAAACCACTATAACTGCAATTCCAAACAATGTCGCACTAACAGCTCTAAAGCGATTTCTTGCAAGCTCGCCGCTCGTTGCCAAATATTTAATGAACTGAAGAACAGGAACGATAATCCACGCAAAAACAGCCGATGCAGCAAAGAACGGGACGAGGATAGATAACTCTTCGGGCAATCTGCTGTTTAAAAATAACAGGATTCTTACGCAAATAAAAACTCGATATATTGTCGAAGCGATTCCATAAAAGAAAAACCATATCACTTCGCCGAAACTTTGAGCGGGACTTATAGCTGTTTTCAAACCCCATGAATATCTTTTCACGAGATAATAAATATAGTTTTTCGCTCGCTGGCTTAGATTGGGAATTTCGATAAGGTCGGATAAAACATAATACGCGTCGAATCTCAAAAGCGGGTTAGCGTTAAAAAGCAATGTTGAGACACTCGCGATAAATATAACATTATACGCGATGATATGTAATGTTCCGGTTGAAGTATTGACCCAGACAAAAACCGCTATTGCCGCCAAAAACAGTTCAACCATCACGCCGGACATTCCAACGATTGCCCTGTGCCATTTCCTGCGAAAAGCCCATGCGCTCGATGCGTCAACGAAAGGTAATGGAACGAAAATTAAAAACATAATTCCCATGATATGTACTTCGCCGCCGCTGCCGTTGAGCCTGCCGAATCTCTTGCAGGAAAAAGCATGGCCGAATTCGTGACATATTTTGATGATAATTACGCTGATGTACAGAAATATTAAATTTTGGGGATTCAATATGTCCCTGCTCTGGTGGAATAATTCCGAAATATTTCCTATAACAAAATATATCGCGGCGGATATTACGCCAAGCCATAACATAAATCCAAACCAGCTAAAAAACAAGCCGAACACATTCACCCATGTATTTAGAATATGGTCAGGATCAAATACAGGAATTTTTATGAAAAGCAGGTTCGACAAAACTCCCTGAATCTGACGCTTTATTCTTGTGTGATAACGATTAAAAAGGCTTTCACTATCCGGCGCAAGCTCCGCGTACAAAAGATTAGAGCAGTATAAATGTCCCAAAAGCTGAATTATCTCAGGTTGTGTAGGCGCCCTGTCACCGAACCTGTCATTACAAATTTGCCAGACTTCAGCGACGGTTCGTTTGCCATCGAGCAAACCAATAAAATTATATGCGTCAGAGCTTATACGTGAGAAAGAATTATTCGAGGAGTTTTCGAGGACAAACCACATTTTGCCGCGAAAGTGCTGTCTATAGACCTTCACACTTGTCAGAAGTCTCGGCTGTAATTCAGCTACTCTGTACCATGATTCATGAAATGTCGGACGTTCAACTGCCATAATTCGTCACGATTCTCAAAGCCACAATTTCATTCTTACCCAATTCACAATCTTGCGTGACCAAATCCATGCGTACCTCCGTTCACCAATTGTCACTTTGGCGACACCTTCCATACCGGGACGCATTCCTGGATGAATCTCACGAAGCTGAACACGCACTTTGAAAATATTCTGCTGGTTTTCAACTTCAGCTATGGGATTGATTTTTTCGACAACAAACTGTATCTTTCTCCCCGGGTCAGACGCAAGCGCAAGCTCGCCTTCCTGTCCATCTTCTATATCAAATATCTGGTCTTCCGGTATGTGTAATTGAGCACGCAAGGCCTCAAGCGGGCATACCTCGAACATTACGTCACCGACTTTTACCGGTGCACCAATCTGCCTCTTCAAATCACCTTTGACAACTACACCGCTCATTGGTGAGATTATACTGGCCTGGTCAATCTGATATTTGAGATACTCTATTTCGGCATCAACTTCCTTTTCCTTCTCTTCGAAAATTACAGCCTGCGCAAGTTCATCCTGATCCCTGGAAGCTTTATCCCTCGAAGCACTGGCTTGTTTTTTATAACTGCTTTTATTAGATTCTGCTTGCGCAAGTTTAAGTCTGAGGTCCGTTGTATCGAGACTTGCAAGAATAGTCTCTCCAGCTTCTACGGAATCACCTACTTCGACATTAACTTTTTCGATATATCCATCAAATGGAGCCGGAATTACCTGCTGATTTGTTGCTTCAAGTACAAAAGACGCTTTCACGCGAAATTGTCCTTCGGCATAGATTAAAAATACTATAGCGGCACAAACCAGAAGAGTAATCAATTTTGTCCAGGTATATTTCGAGCCGACAAAGACAGAGGCAAATTTGCGAGAACCTGAAGCGATTTTTGCACCAATCCATCTGCCGTGTTCATAGAGATGCATCAATCTCGGGGTACACAACTCGCAGGCAAGACGAATCGTTTCTACTTCGCTGATAGAGAAAATTCTATCGAGCGGCCTTTCAAGTGTCAGTATCGCTACAACTTTTCCTTCGTGACGTAATGGCAAACTCAAAACAGCCTGAGTCCCATAAAATTTCGACAAGGCATTTGCGGCTCTATTGATATAAGCGGATTCTTTCGGTGCCGGAACTAAAATTTCAGTGTCCTGGTCGAGGCATTCCTCCATAGTCGATTCTATATCCTGCACTACCTTCATCTTCCTGCTGAAATCTTCAGTGCGGCTCATCGCTTTGAGCTGTACATATCGCCCTTTAAGAAAACCTATGCTGGCTCGCTCGCATTGCCACTGTGCGGCAGCTTCGTTACAGAAAGCCATTGCAGCGCCGGTGAACTTCTTTTGCTTATTAATAGCCGACAAAGTTTCCATTGCTTCACGAAGCCGCAGACAATTCTGCTGCCAGTTCTGCTGAACTGTGCTGCTTTGCGAATAACTTAAAATTCCAGAAGCAAGCTGAAGCTTTTGAATGTTTTGCTCAAGAGTTTCTTCATCATTTTCAGTTAGTAAAAATGCGGCGATTGTCTTGTCGATATTCGGAACCATAATCGGAATCAAAACGATATGCGATTTTGCAGAATCACTATCCGACGAATCAGTATTACCGAATGGTTTTATAAAAACCGCATCTGATGACCGAGTTGACTCATGCGCATATTTCATTGACAAAGTGAGCCATCTGGGAGCAGGAGTATCGCTTTTAAACTGCGGATAAAGAGCAAGTACATCTACTTTATGCCCGGCATCTAAACGCAAAATCGCACCGGCTTGAGCCTGCCCCAAAAAACACTGTGCAGCGAGAAGATTCTGCAAGAGCAAACCAGGTTTTCCACCAAGAGTTGTAAACTGTTCTATTATTTCAGATACTGTCATATAATAAAGTTCCTTCACATCGTTATTTTGTAACGATTATTAATGGAACATCTTACCAGTAAAAGTCCAATGCGGCAATTCTTTTCAAAAACTCTTTATTCACGAAAATGTTTGTTTTGTAATTTTCGTGTTAGAAAATATTTTTCAAATACTATTGTTAAAATACGCAAGATAACGCTATATTAAGACGATTATAATTTAATAAATGAACCTTTAAATTTACTCTTTCAGGATAAAAAAATGGAACAATGGAAGAAAAAGATTGAAAACAAAACTGTAAAGATTGGTATTCTCGGACTTGGCTATGTTGGTTTGCCTCTTGCAATGGAATTTGCACATGCAGGTATTAATGTAACGGGTTTCGATATTGATGATAAAAAAGTTAAAATCCTGAATTCCGGTAAAAGTATTATAAAAAATATTCCGGATTCCAGAATTAAAGAAGCCATCAAATCCAAAAAATTTACTGCAACAAGTAATATGTCGCAGATAAAGAAAGTCGATGCAGTAATTATCTGTGTCCCAACTCCATTGACTGAAAACCGCGAACCTGATATGAAATATATTGTCAATTCATGTCAAACGATTGCTCAATATCTTCAGAAGGACCAGCTAATTACTCTCGAAAGCACAACATATCCCGGTACAAGCAGAGAAGTAATGACACCGATTCTTGAAACAAGCGGCCTGAAAGCGGGCAAAGATTTCTATATGGCATATTCACCTGAAAGAGAAGATCCGGGTAATAAAAATTTCAATACTCGCACGATACCAAAAGTTCTCGGCGGACTTACACCAAAATGTCAAGCCATTGCGAAAATGGTATATGAGCTTGCGATTGATACTATAGTCCCCGTCTCTTCACTTGAAGCCGCCGAAGCAGCAAAGATTCTCGAAAATGTATATCGCTGTATCAATATTGCGATGGTAAACGAGCTTAAGATGGTATTTGACCGAATGGGCATCGATGTGTGGGAAGTTATTCACGCGGCATCAACAAAACCGTTCGGATTCAACGCTTTCTATCCTGGACCAGGACTTGGCGGCCACTGCATTCCTATCGACCCGTTCTACCTGACATGGAAAGCACGCCAGTATGGCATGCCAACTCGATTTATCGAGCTTGCAGGAGAAATTAATACAGATATGCCGCATTATGTTATCACCCGCACGATGGATGCTCTAAATGAACATAAGAAAAGCCTCAAGGGCTCGAAAGTTCTCGTTCTGGGACTTGCATATAAGCCGGACATCGATGATGTACGCGAATCTCCTTCACTGGAATTAATCGAGCTGCTCAGAGAAAAAGGCGCCCAGGTTGATTATAACGACCCGTATATTCCGGTGACACATAAGCAGAGAAAATATAACCTGATGATGAAAAGCAAGAAACTAACATCTGCTATGCTGAAAAAATATGATGTCGTTTTAATAGCAACCAATCATAGCGATTACGATTATAAATGGATTGTTAAAAATGCGAAATTGGTTGTTGATACACGCAATGCTACATCACAAGTTAAAGTCGGTCGTGGTAAAATAGTTAAAGCATAAAGTCCACATAATTTTAATCAAACACAATCTAACAAGCTAATTGTTATATTTTACAATAGGCATGGTGAATTGTTATTTCAGGAAACCACGCCTAAACACTCTTTTTTAACATACAAAAGCATGAATATGTTTTTTTTAGCAAATTAGTCATACATTCTTACAAATCATATTGACGTCAATCAATTCTTCTGTTAATTTGCATCCACCATACAATATGGAGGGTTTGAAAAGATTGCTATTTGTAAAATATGGTAATCTCATGCGATTAAAAACACGCAAATGTCTCGTCGCAAGAGAAAAGAATTAATGCTCAATAATGCTTTTTTTTATAGTTTGGTTATTTGAGTTAGAACTTATTAACGTTTGTATATATTTTGTTCGAGAGGAGGTGATTACTTTAAAAATGGATTTTTTATAGAAGGAGAACAAAATGAAAAGGATTTCATTGTTATCAATCTTATTGTTTTCAATTCTTTGCGCACAAACACAAGCAAGGGATTACTATCACATTCCTCTCAGGTACCGCACACACTGGTCACCATATTCCCAAAGCCTTGTTTCTGGTTTTGTCGAGTACAATCCTAATGCTCTGAATTACAAAAGTAACGGCTTAATAAACTACAGACTTGAATACTCTCCGTATGCGTTAACACATAACAGCAACGGCTTAATAGATCATGACGTAGAGCACAATCCTTATGCTTTCAGTTACAATAGTTCAGGCCTTGTTTCTCGAACCAGCGGCGAATATTATTGCAACGGTTCAGTTTTAAACATCGTACGGAGGGAAACTTGTACCAATCAATGCAGGAATATTTCTGTGCAAATAAATTCTAATTATACAAATAAAACAAGTGAGCAAAAACTCCTGGAGAGAAAAGCAAATCTTGAAAATCAAAAAGCTCAATTAGAAAAAAATAAACAGCAAAAAGCTAATGACCCATCTCAAGCTATTCGTGAATTTCTCGATAGCAAAAATATTCAATACAATGCAAACAGGTCTCTGAGAATAGAAGGAGAAACTGTCAGTATTAACTTTAATATAGAAGACGCAAATATAATAATAAAATTCTGGAATTCAAAAGCTATATCTGAGTTTGCTGAAAACGATAAACACAAAAAGGATGTTTTTGACAATTATCTGGAATCATGGAAAGAATACTGCCTGAATAATATAGGCAATAGTAAAAAAGTGTATAATATTTTTGCTGCTAACAAAGAAGATATCTTTAAGCTACTTTCATTTGATGATGATTTGAACAGCGACAATATCTTGTATGCTTCGGCACAAAAACAGGATTCACTACGATAAATTATTAATCTAACCAACTATAAGAAAAGGCCTGTACCGGATTATCAGTACAGGCCTTTTTTATATCCTATGTATCAAATTATACGCTTCTCATGCTTATAAGCTTTGAGAATCTATTGATACCGTA